>JBIQLF010000008.1:0-45568 GCA_044464585.1 Thermomicrobia bacterium | reverse complement strand
TGCCTCACCGCGGCGCCCGGGTCCGGAACTCCTCCGCGGCAGCTGACATTGTGCTGAACCGCGCTCCGGCAACGCGGAACTGGCCGATCAGCCGTTCCAGCATGAGCATGCGGTGACCGCGTCCGATGACCTGGGGGTGCATCGTCAGGGTAAAGACACCGTTCGGCACATCGCGCACCATGAAATCGAATTCGTCCCGCCAGATCTCTTCCACTTTGGACGCGGCGGAGAGTCCGGGAGAAAGGCGGTTTGCCAGGCGGATGTATTCGAAATGCGGAAAATCATCGAGCAGCCAGGAAACCGGCATTTCCACCAGATCGACGGGTTGCCCGAAGCGATAGGGACCGTCCGGATCGATGAGATCCCCGGTCCGGCACCAGTACGGGGTGAAATCGCTGCCCATCAACGAGCTTTCGTAGCGGAATCCGTGGGCCAGCAAGAGGGCGATCGTGTGCGGGCTGACATCCCAGGCGGGTGAGCGATAGCCGGTGGGCCGGACTCCGGCGACGGCATCGAGCGCGGCCAGCCCGCGGAGCAGCACCCGTTCTTCTTCATCGGGAGGCAAGTCGATCGGGTTTTCGTGAAGATAGCCGTGGTGACCGATCTCGTGTCCCGCTCCGGCGATGGCGCGCGTTTGGGCGGGATAGGTTTCGGCGGTGTGACCGGTGACGAAGAAGGTAGCCGGGATCGCTTCGCGATCGAGCAGGCGCAGAATCCGCTCGACTCCGATCACACCGAATTCGCCTCGGGAGATCATGGAGGGCGATTTGGCGCCCATCGGACCGATCCAGAGCGAAATGGCATCGAAATCGAACGAGAGGCAGACGGTCGGTTGGTTCACGGTCTCCATCCACGTGCTCCGGTTTCCTGCAGGAGCGCGTCCCAAGCGGGTTTCGGGGCTCCCTGTTCGTCCCATTGTCGCAAACCGAGAGAACCGATCAAGGCGCCCGTTGGCGAGGACCGGCCGCCGGAGCCATGGTCGATCTGGTCGAGCTCGCGGGGAGCATAGTCGTGTTCCACCCAGAGGGTGATGGAGTGAATCTGACCGGCATGTTCGTCCCAGGCCGCGAAGAGCGCGTGGATGAAGGCGGCCTGGAGCTCGGGCGAACTGCCCGCGAGCGGGCTGGACGGGAACCCGGCTTCGACGATGCGGATCGCGCAATCGGGATAGAGCGCGGTGAGTGCATCGAAATCGTCCGCGATGTGCGAGGGATCGCGCACGGTTAGACCATCGAGCGGGTAATAGGACGTGGCGATGATGTCGGAGGCAGCGTCGACCGCTCGCCAATTGTCGATATTCGTCAGACGGCCATAGGTCGAGCTTTGCACGCCGACTTCGATACCGGGATTGCGCTCGTGGGCGAATTGGGCCGCCTGCGCGGTGAATGTCGCGAATTGCTTCCACGCGGCCGGATCGTCGCCCAGGTAACGATCGGCTTCCACCCCGACCAGTAGGAGGCGAACGTCGGCGCCGTCGAGAATGGTCAGAACGTGGTCGAGGAGCGCGAGATAACGCAAGGTCACTTCGTCGTCATCGAGCGGGCGGTCTTTCAGGTCGCGCGGGACCGCGAGTTTGGAACCGCTCATCGGGGAAATGGCGAGATCGATCGAAACTCCCATGGCCGGGAGAATCAACGCCGCCAGCGCCAGACTGCGGTCATCGTAGATTTTCGGTTCCGGTTCCAGACTCCGCCAGGAAAAGACCAGGGGTACCCGCGTTACCCCGGCGTCGATCGCCTGCGAAAGGGCAGTTTCGAAATCGCCATGCGCGGGTGTGGTGATAGCCATACCCAAGGAACGACCATCCGGCTGATCGGCCAGCAGCGGAGCGCCATTCAGGCAAATGAGAAGGAAGGCGAACGCGAACGCGCGAAGGAACACCATGAGCCGCCAGAGTACTCGAATCACCGGTGTCAGGACATCCGCCTTGCCCCTCCGACCTCTACGGTACATCATAATGAATCGGAGCGGCTTGGCGCGAGGCGCCTTCTCGAATCGTTCTACCGGCCGCGCGAAAAGGAAGCAACATGAGTGAAACCGTACAACCGATTTCCATCGACTACCCGAGCGGCGAGGGGACGCCCAAGTTGCGTTTGACCCTGGCGCCGATCCGGCTCCGTCTGACCGCGGCCGATCAGGAGACCTGGTTGACCGGGTCGTTCACCGATCCGACCGGGCAGATGCCATTGAACGTGCAGACCGATGGCTCGAATTTGCGTATCACCTCCAGCAAGAACGTGACGGCTTTCCGGCGATTCAAGGCGCCGGTGCTGGAGCTCACGATCAGCACGCGGCGACCGTTCGAGCTTTCGATGGATCTGGGGGCTTCGGATCAGACCCAGGTCGATCTCGGTGGGTTGCCGATCATCGAGACCGATATCAAGCTCGGGGCGGGCCAGGCGAGATTCACCTGCTCGCGACCGAATCCGCAGGAGTCGAACACCTTCTCGCTGAAGGCGGGCGCCGCCGATCTCTCACTCAGCGGTCTGGGCAATACCAATGCGCGCAAGATGGAGATCGATAGTGGCGCGGCCTCGGTGACCGCTGATTTCGGAGGGCAGCTGCGCCGCGATATGGACGCATCGATCCGCACCGGTATGGCCGCCGCCGAGGTCATCGTGCCGAAGACGACCGCCGCCCGGATCCGAACCAAAACCGCGCTGTCCGGAATCGACGTGGGCGACGGCTTTACGGTCAAAGACGGCGCATTCAGCACCCTGGCGTATATCGGCGGCCAGCAACCGGTCTTGACGATCGATCTGCAATCGGCACTCGGGTCGGTGGCATTGAAAATGGACGACAGCATCGCCCTTCCCGCCTGAGCGAGGGCGACTGGCGAAACGGCGGCCGGGGCGATCCGAATCCGATATGCAGCGAACCCCGGGAAAACCCCGGGGTTCGCTTCGTTCTTCGGCGGTCGAGCAGGATGCTGGCTCTAACGTGCCCGTGAAGGACCAAAAGGAGGGGGTCGCTCGCCGCCAGGCCCCAACCCGGGGTTAGGCGGTCCTCGGTCGTGCCTGGCGGCGAGCGAATGAGCGGTGAGACTCGATTGCTATGATGACCGATCCCAGCCGTTCGCACACCCTTCTTTTGGAGGGTTTTTCGTGGAGCATGGGAGGGTGCGACTGGTGGGACTGCCCGGAGCAGCGGTCAGGAGGGCGGTCCCAAATCCCGGCGCACGGCCCAAGCCGCCAGCGCCGAACGAGAACCGAGATCGAGCTTGCGCATGATGTTCTGAACGTGCCCTTTGACCGTGGTGACACTGATGAAGAGCGCCGCGGCGATTTCCGGATTCGTCGCACCGGTGGCAAGCAGGCGAAGAACATCGACCTCGCGGCTGGTGAGACCGCTGGGAAGCGCTTCCGGCGGGGCTGGTTGGGAGATTGCGAACCGGGCGCTGGCGGCCAGCGCCTCGGCGATCACGGCATCTTCCGGCAGATTGCGTCCGGCCTCCCAGGCGGACTGCATCTCCGCCGGGGTGAGCTGAGCGCGCACGCGCCCGACTTCCTGTTCGTATTCCGCTCGGTAGACCGGCCACATCGGTGTGCCGAACCGTTCCTGCACGATCTCGGCCATACCGTAGAGCCGGGCGGCCAGATCGGGGTGGCCGGCGGCCCCGGCGATGTCGGCCAGGTTCTCGATGGCTTGCGCTCCCTCGGACAGATCGCCGATCTGGCGAAAGAGCCGGAGCGCCTCGCCCACATTGGCCGCGGATGCCGCAAAGCGGCCGGACTTGTATTGGAGATAGCCCAGGTGGTTCAGCGCCCGGGCGATTCCCCGAAGATTCTGCAATTCCCGGTAGATGGCCAGCCCTTCCTGGCAGTGTGCCTCGGCCGCGGCGAGATCGGCCGGATTACCTGGACGGCCGGGCGATCCGAAGTCGCCCAGCTTGGCAAGCTGAACCAATACGTATCCGATCCAGTACCGATCCCCGGCGGTTCGATAGATCGCGAGGGCTTCGGCATAGTGCGCGCGCGCGGCGAGCCCGTCACCGGTGCCGCGCGCGAGATTGCCCAGCGTGCAATGCGCATCCGCGGTGGCAGCGAGATCGCCCGAGGCCGTGGCGTCGGCCAGGGCTGAACGCGCCAGATCGCTGGCGAGGGGAAAATCGTCGAGGATCGTGGCGAGCCGGGCAGCCAGCAACCGGGCCGGCAAGGTCGCCTCCGGTTGGGAACCGTCGCCCATGCGCGCCAGGGTCGACGTCAGCAGGTGCAACCCCTCGCGTTGATGCCCGAGGGCCGACCAGAGCGGGGCGAGGGCGGTGGCCAGCCGCAGCACCGATACCTGGTCGCCGCGCGCATCGAGAAGCGTGATGGCCGACCGGAAATTCCCGATCTCGCGAACAAGGGTTTCGGCCCAGATGCCGGGACCCGCTCCCTGGAATGCAGTGCTGGCGCGCTCGGCCAGGTCGACGCACCAGTTTGCGAACCGCTGGACGATTTCGTCCTGCTCGGGGTTTTCCTGGAGTCGCTCGATTGCGAACCGGCGGATCAGATCGAGCATCCGGTAGCGTGATTGGCCGTCGGGTTGGGGTTCGAGACGCAAGAGCCCGGCATCGATCAGGGCCGTCATGCCATCGATCAGCTCGGAAACCCGAGCACTGGCGGTAACCAGCTCGGCCGCGTCGAGCGTGCAACCGGCGGCAAAAACCGACAGCGCTTGAAAGAGGCGTTGTTGCACTGGAGGCAGCAGATCATAACTCCACTGAATGGCGCCCCGCATCGTTCGATGTCTGGCGGGGTGATCGGCCGGTCCGCCGGAGAGGAGATCGATATCGCGCGCGAGCTGGCGCAGCAATTCGTTCGGGGGCAATGCTTTGCCACGCGCCGCGGCCAATTCGATCGCCAGCGGCACACCGTCCAACCGGCGACAGATCTCCAGCACCGTTGCGGCGTTGCTGACATCGACACGAAAATCGTCGCGGACTGCCCGGGTGCGTTCCTCGAACAATGCAACGGCGGGCGAGCGGGCGATCTCCACGGGATCGTTTGGGGTTGCCGGGAGATCGAGCGGCTGGACGGCGAATTCGTGTTCGCCGCTGATATGCAGCGGGGTGCGACTGGTGACCAGGAATGTCGCATTTCTGGTGGATCGCAGGAGCGCGGTGATTTCGGATGCGGCTGGCATGACATGTTCGAAGTTGTCGAGCACGATCAGCAGACGCTGACCATCGAGCAGACCGGTCACCCGTTGCTCGATGGACCGAATGCCGGGGCCGCCGATACCAAGCGCCTGGGCGATGGTGGGCAGCACCAGCGCGGGATCGGTCAACGGCGAGAGATGCACGAAGACGACGCCGTTCGGAAAATCGGGCGCGGCGATGGTGGCAGCGCGGATTGCGAGCCGGGACTTGCCGATCCCGCCCGTACCGGTCAGGGTCAGCAGGCGCACATCGGAACGGGCGAGCTGGCGGCGGACTGCTTCCCCCGCATGGTCGCGACCGATGAGCGATGTCAATGGGCGCGGAATCGGGTCGAAGGTCGGCATCTCCTCGTTCCAGGACACCAGGCGCACGACGGGACTGGCAATGTCTTGCGATGCGTTCGCCACCCGCCCTTCCCCCTTGGGACATTCGGATACCAAGACCGCGCCGGCCATCGGCGCGATCCGCTCATGGATCAGATGAACGATGTGCTGCTTTCCAGGCGTGTTGCTGGCGGTCCGGCGGCGATGGACGAAGCGATAGGGCCGGAGAGTTGCCTGGAATCTGTCTCACCACTACTGATGATACCGAACTGCAACGAAAACGGGCGCCCCATTTGGGACGCCCGTGATTCGAATTGCGCGAACGGCGGCTGAATCAGTCGGCCACGATCGCCAGATCGACGCTTTCGCGCGTCTCGGCCGGGGTGAGCCGGAAGTGATCCATGGACAGGCACTCGGTGGGGCACCAGTCGACGCACAGACCGCAGCGGATGCAGGAGCGTTCGTCGATGACCATGGCGGCCGCATACGGACCGAGTTCGGCCCGGGCCAATTGCGCCAATTCGACATCGTTGTCGATCGAATAGATGCGGTCTGGGGAGATCATCTCGATGCACTGGTGCGGGCAGACATCGACACATCCGTTGCAGAGAATACAGCGATGTCCATCGATGAAGATGTTCAGCTGGCACTGCAAGCAGCGTTTGGCTTCCTCGAATCCGATCGGTTTGGTATAGCCCATTTCGACTTCGAGCGTCGTGTCGTGCGTGCCGATCCCGCGGTGGGGCACCGGCAGCACCGGCATCTCCTGGCGGCCGACACCGGAATAGTCGTCACCCCAAACGAGGCGACGGCTCATGGCGCTCATCGACCATTCGGCTACGCCCTCGGAGAGGAGCGCGTTCGGGGTGGAAATGTATTCGGTGGGAACCCGGGTGATTTCCATATCCCGAATCTTGGGTGCGGTTCCACGCATCTGCTGATCGATCAACTCGGCGACGCGGCGTCCTTCGCCAATGGACGAGATGAAGTTGGTCGGGTTGATGACATAGTCGCCCGCGGCCCAGACATTGGGCAGCTCGGTGCGCAGATTCTGGTCCAGCAACGGCACACCGCGGCGGTCGCGGTTCGGAAGCGCATCACCGAGGAACGAGCTGTCCTGCCGCTGGCCGATGGCGCTGATGACCATGTCGCATTCGATGATGTACTCGGAACCAGGGACCGGTTCCGGCCGGCGGCGACCGCGCGCATCGGGCGCGCCCAATTCGTTGCGCACCATCTCGATGCCGATGACGTTGCCATCGGCATCGCCCAGAATGCGGGTCGGGGATGCCATGTACTGAATCTCGACGCCTTCGATCTCGGCCTCGTGAATCTCGTAGAGCTCGACCGGGATTTCCTGGATCGAGCGGCGATAGGTCATCACCGAGCGTTCGGCGCCCATGCGCAACACGGTGCGCACGCAGTCCATCGAGGTGAATCCGCCACCCACGGTGACGACCCGCCTACCGACCCAGACATCTTTCTTGCCCAGGTTGACATCTTCCAGGAACCCGATCCCCGAAACCACGCCATTCAAATGCTCGCCGGGAATACCGATCTCCTGGGCAGTCTGACAGCCAGCCGAAATCAGGACCACATCGAAGTTGTCGACCAAGTCCATGAAGGGAATGTCTTTGCCGATCTCGGTGTTGTAGTGAATGGCGATGCCAAGATCGAGAATCTGCTCGGCTTCTTCACTGACAACGTCACGCGGGAGACGCCATTCGGGCACGCCGGCCCACATGACGCCGCCGGGCACGGGATAGCGTTCGAAGATCGAACAGGAGTATCCCTTGCGCGCCAATTGCCGGGCGGCCGTGAGTCCGTTGACACCGGCGCCGATGATGGCGACCGTGAGCCCGTTGGGCGGGGGAGCCACTTCGCGCCGGGTTCGGTCGCGGAAGTCGGATGCGACGCGCTTGAGATAGCAGATGCCGATCGGGGCATCGACTTCCTTGCGGCGGCAGGCATCTTCGCATGGCCGGGCGCACATGCGTCCCAGACAGCCGGGGAAGACATTGTGCTCCCGATTCAGCTCGTAGCTGTCGGAATAGCGGCCATCGGCGATGAGCGCGATATAACGGGAAATGTCGGTATGAGACGGGCAGGCCGTCTGGCAGGGGATATTGTCCGAAAACCACTGGGCGTCGCCGGTGGCGAGACGATAGCGTTTGCCCGTGCGCTCGATATAGGGAGAGAAGAACGAGGCGTCGACGAATGCCAGCAGCCGAATGCGCCGGGTATCCTCGACCTCGATATCGTATCCCTGCCCGACGATTCCGCCGGCGGCCAACTGGCCGGTGGCGAGACCAACCTCGGTCGAATCCATCGGCCGGAATCGATCGGCGGGGGCGCCACACGAGGGGCATTCGACTGGCGGCGCGACGCCGTCGTGAATCCAGCCGCAAACTTTACATCGAAACATTGCTGTAATTACCTTCCGGCACGAAAAGCGGGCCTCTCCGAACGATGGAGACCCACTACGCGCGATTCCGATGTGTCAAGTATACCGAGGGATGCAACCTGCCGGGGCGAACGCCAGAAACGACGCATCGTCCGGGCGATCCCACCGTTTTTCATTTCCGAAAGAAACGTGTGCTACCTTGAAAATCTGACGTATCCAGAGGATATCGTCCATGGACGCCGCCCGCGGCGTTTCGAGAAAGGGGTACCTCGATGGCACTCGGAGATTTCGTGGACAAAGTCAAGGACAAGCTGCAAGACGTGGCCGATGACGTGAAAGAGGGCGCCGACAAGGCCGGCGACAAATTGCACGATGCCGCCGATGATGTGAAGGAGCGGGCCGACAAGGCCGGCGATGACGCCAAGAACGCGGGCGACGACGCTCGGACCAGAATGGACGAGCACAAGAGCAGCACCGAAACTCGTCTGGACTCGATGGGCGATCGGGTCAAGAGCGCGGGGTACGATGCGAAAGCGAACGCGGAAGATGCGGCGGCCGATGTGAAGTCGAGATTCGACGATCGAAGCGGAGCCGCTGACTCGCGCGTCGATTCCATGACCGACCGGGCGAAGAGCGCGGGCTACGATGCCAAATCCGAGGTGGAAAAGACCGCCGCCGATGCAAAAGACGCCGCCCATGATGCGGCCGACCGGACCAGGGAAGAGATCGACAAACATCGCTAGGCGCTGGCCAGTCTCATGAAAATGACACAGGACCCGCCGTCGAGCGGGTCCTGTGTCATTTTCATACTGAACCGGGATCGTTGGTCTGCTTGCGCCCGATCAGGCCGCAGCGAGATCGAACGGAGTTTGGGCAGGCCATCCGGCCAGTGCCGGTTCCGCTGTTGTCATCATCATATTGCTCTCTTCGACCGGCAGACGACAACAGCTCACGGCGTTGGCGCCGAATCGAGCCATTCGATCGCTCATCTGGCAGATCGAGCGTTATTTGCATGGACCCTGATCGCTGAAATCTGGTTCTATGCCTCGGACAGCGTCGCTATTCAAATGCTTCCGGATTGACCAGATGAGTGGGTCGCTCGCCACGCAGCGCTTGCAACAGGTTTGTCGCCGCCATCACCGCCATCCGGTCTCTGGTGGCGACTGAGGCCGATGCGATATGCGGCGCAATCACCACGTTTTGCATGTGGACGAGTGGGTGGTCCGCCGGGATCGGTTCCGGATCGGTGACATCCAGACCGGCTGCCCAGATCGTCCCGTTCCGCAGGGCATCGGTCAGCGCTTCGGTGTCGACCACTGGGCCGCGAGCCGCATTGATGAGGACGGCGGTCGGCTTCATTCTGGCCAGCTGCTCGCGCCCGATGAGCTGATGGGTTTCCGGGGTGAGCGCGCAATGGAGGGTGACGAAATCCGACCGGGCGAGCAACTCGTCCAGAGCCACATAGTCGACGCCCAGCTCCGCCGCGAAGGCGTCGTCCTGATATTCGTCGTAGGCGAGGATTTCCATATCGAAACCGCGAGCGCGTTTGGCGACTTCCTTGCCGATCCGGCCCAGGCCGATGATACCGAGGGTGGCATGATGAATATCCCGGCCGAGCAGGAGGGTGGGCCCCCAGGTTTTCCAGTTGCCGGCGCGCACGTAATCGGAGGCTTCGACGACCCGGCGGCCGGCGGCCATGAGCAACGCCCAGGCCATATCGGCCGTCGTCTCGGTCAACACACCGGGAGTATTGCAGACCAGCACTCCATGCGCGGTGGCGGCATCGACATCGATATTGTCGTAGCCGACCGCGAAATTGCTGACCACGCGCAATTGCGGTTCGGCTGCGAGGACCGCATCATCGATCTTGTCGGAGACGAGAGTCAATGCGCCAATCGAGCCCGCCAACAGTCCCGCGAGTTCGCCGGCGTCCGGTGGGAGTTCATGCGGCCAGATTTCCAGTTCGATCTCGCCCGCTTGCGCGGCTTCGCGCAGCAAATCCAGACCGGCATCGGGGATCACCCGCATCACGGCAACTCGCGCTTTGTCTGCCACCTTCGACCTCACCTCCTGAACGAATTCCTCGCGTCAGGATAAACGGTCGAGCGGGATCGCGGAGACGGGATTCGAGGGAGCTCGGTGCGGACGCCGGCGGCGGTTCGGGGGATCGCAAACAGACGGGCGAGCGCAGCGCGCTGTCGACCGTTCGCCCACTATTCCGTCCCCGAACCGGCCGCCGGCCGGTTCGGGTGTCGTCGTCCGGCTTACTGAGCCGTGCAGTATCCCATGACGCAGACCCCTTCGAACCCGAAGGTGTCGCACGGGCTGCCTTCGTTGATTGGATCCCAGACGCAGGCGGCCTGCCCTGGATCGCAATAGACCAACTGGCACTGCCAGTCATCCGGATAGCAGGGTTGGACCTCGCAATCGCAGTAGTGGTTGCAGGCATCGTAGACGCAACGGTTGCAATACCCGTCACCAGCGCAGTACATCGGGGGGGGATCGTTGCAGACGCCATTCACGCAGACGCCGTCGGCGCACCCGGGACGCGCACAGGGCGCGCCGCTGGAATAGCTGACCGTGCAGGAACCAGCGGTGAAATCGCAGATCGACGCCATGCAACCATTGCTCGGTCCGCATTCGTCATGGGAGCAGCAGTCGGAGATGATGGCGCCGTTGTTGAGATAGATGCTGAGCAGAACGGTCGGCACCGTGATGCGGTTGTAGCCGCCAGCGCCATTGGGATTGCAGATGGTGGTGTCCGCGGTCTGGCCGCGCCGGGCCGCCCCGGCCGAATCGATCGCCGCCAGCGATCCAATTGCTCCACTCAGGAACGCGCTGCGCCGTAGCAGCGAGCGGCGGCTTTGATGCCCCGCGAACGCACGTGTAAGAGAATCGAATCGTCGACCGTCCATCGAGCTATTCCTCCGGCTGGTGCCAACTGCTCGCGGCGTCGCGAGCGAAGATCGCGCCTTTCGGCGGGGGACGAGTCCCGATGGAGATGATTTCGGTTCGTATTCATCACAAAAGTAGCGGGCTCACCCACCGCCATTTCGATCTTGTGAATGAAGCCTTGCGGCTTGGTGAGAAAATGTCAACAGCGTATTGCGGAAAATAACGCGAAATACCGAGATATTCCCTTGTATACATGAATTGGCCCGATTCGGACGCAATACGCCGGAAAAAAGAACTGTTGCACCGCGCTGCGCAAGGCGGGAATGCGAGGCGGTTTCACCCGCGGTGCGGCGCCGGCAACCGTGCAGTGACGAACGGTGGCGGCGGGTGGCGCCGCATTGCTGTGCTATTCTAGCGATCGCCTAATTGATACCGAAGCTGATGCGAATTTGGACCCGTCTGCGGATGCGTTCGGCCCTGCATCGCTTCACACATTCGGGAGGACAAGGATGTCTGGACTGAACGATCGAGCGTTTTCGCGACGCGGCGTATTGCGAGCGGGCGCAGGGGCGGCAATGGCGGCGGGGTTGGCCAAGGGCGTGCCAGCCGCCGCGCAGGATGCCGAATTCGACTGGAAGAAATTCGCCGGTGAAGAGATCACCGTGTTGCTGGCGACCAGTCCGCGCGCCGATATCCTCACCAACAACCAGGCCGAGTTCGAAGAAATGACCGGCATCAAGGTCAATGCCGATGTCGTGCCCGAACAGCAACAGCGCCAGAAGCAGGTGATCGAATTCACCTCGGGCAATCCGACCTTCGATGTGACCCTCGTTTCCTGGCACGTGCAGAAGAGCCTATTCCACAAGGGCAATTGGATGCTCGATCTGCGGGAATATCTCGACGATCCGTCGATGACCGCGCCGGATTACGATTTCGACGATTTCTCGGCAGCCGCGCGCAATTTCGCCACCCAAAAAGACGGTGTGCTCGACACCCTGCCGTTCAATATCGACTACTGGATTCTGTACTGGAACAAGGAACTCTTCGAGGCGAAGGGGATCGCATTCCCGGAAACGCTCGATCAGGTCGTCGAAGCCGCCGCGGCAATCAACGATCCGGGCAACAACGTGTATGGGTGGGTGGCTCGCGGGATCAAGAATGCCAATACCCCGGTCTGGACCAGCTTCATGCAGGGCTGGGAAGTCAAGCCGATCGATGCCGAAAACCAGATGCATACCGATTCGGATGCAGCCGTCGCGGCGGCCACGTACTACCAGAATCTGATGTCGAACTACGCGCCCCCGGGCGCCATCAGCTTCAACTGGAATGAATGCCAGTCGTTGTTCGCGCTCGGGCAGGCCGCGATGTGGTTCGATGGCATCGGTTTCGCTACCCCGCTCGAAAACCCGGAAACCTCACAGGTCGTCGGGAAGGTCGGCTACGGTTTGCAGCCAGCCGGACCCGTGGCTCGGCACTCGGGCACCTTCGGCGACGGTATCGGCGTGACGGCTGGATCGAAGAACCCAGGACCGGCCTACTACTATTGTCAATGGGCAACCGGACAAGCCAACCAGGCGCGCATCCTTGCCCAGGGCGCTGGCGCTCCCGCCCGGCAGTCGGCCTATAGCAACGAAGAAGCGCTGGCCAATCTCATCGTTCCGCAGGAGTGGGTCGATACGCTGATTGCGTCCGGCGAGATCGGTTTGCCCAGTCTGCCGGAAATCATCCCGGTGACGGAATTCCGTGACGTGTTCGGCGTCGCGCTGACCAATATGATCACCGGCGCCGATCCGGCCGAAGAACTCGCAAAAGCGACCGAGGAATTCAAGCCGATTCTCGAAGAGAGTCTGCAATAGTTCCATAGTCGGCGTTTGCGTGGATGGACGTCCGCGGTCGATTTCGACCCGGGCGTCCACCGCGTGAATATCGGATTTCCGGGGACACCATGGCCGAAGAATCGGCGGTATTGCAGTCGACAGGCGCCAGCGCTGCCCGGCAGCGGCGAACGGGCGATTCGTCCTATGGTCGACGTCATCGCTATATGCTTTTCGTGCTCCCGGCCATGTTGACCACGTTCGTGGTCATCCTCTTTCCCTGGGCCTATACGGTCTTCATGAGCCTGCACGCCTGGAAAGTGGGCGAGGAGTCGAAATGGATCGGGCTGGCGAACTACACGAACCTGTTTACCAATGACCGGTTTATCGAATCGGTCTGGCGGACCTTTCTCTTTACCGGGCTGGCTGTCGTCTTTCCGGTGATTCTTGGTGTCATCGCGGCGGTGATCTTTCACCAGCAGTTCCCATTTCGGGGAGTGTTTCGGGTCGTCTTCATGATGCCGATGATCGCGACCCCGGTTGCGATCGCGCTCGTGTGGACGATGATGTACCACCCGCAGCTGGGGGTGCTCAACTATCTGCTCACCCGGGTGGGGTTACCGCCATCGCTCTGGACCTATTCGCCCAAAACAGTGATCCCGTCACTGGTGCTGGTCGAAACATGGCAATGGACCCCGCTGGTCATGCTGATCGTATTGGGGGGATTGGCTTCCATTCCGATCGAGCCGATGGAATCGGCCGTGGTCGATGGCGCCAATGCGTTCCAAATCTTTCGCCATATCACCCTGCCGCTGGTGCTGCCGTTCATTATGGTGGCCGTGGTATTGCGAATGATCGATGCGCTGAAATCGTTCGACATTATTTTCGCCATGACTCAGGGCGGTCCCGGAACCGCCTCGGAAACGATCAATATCTATCTCTTCCTGCAGGCATTTTCCTTCTACAAGATCGGATATGCATCGGCAGTGGTCGTGGTCTTCTTTGTCATCATCGTCGTTTCCGCCATGATCATGTTGTGGCTGCGCCAGAAAACAAAGTGGACATGAGTTCGATTACGGCAGTGCGCCGATCTTCGAAAAGCCGCAAATATCTTGGCCGGGCCGGTTTCTGGATCGCGCTCATCGTGCTGATGTCTCCGACGGTGTTCGTGTTTTTCTGGATGATCTCGTTGTCGCTGAAACCGGATATCCAGAATATCAGCTATCCGCCCATCTTCATTCCACGTTCGCCCACGCTGGACAATTTCAGGAATGTCTTCAGCGAAAACCCGTTTGGGCTGTACACGCGGAACAGCCTCGTCGTGGCGACTTCGGCCACCTTATTGTCGCTGGCGCTGGGGGTTCCGGCCGGATATGGAATCGCCAAGGCACGCGCCAGCGGTCTC
The DNA here is from genome assembly GCA_044464585.1 of Thermomicrobia bacterium. Lineage (GTDB taxonomy): Bacteria > Chloroflexota > Chloroflexia > Thermomicrobiales > UBA6265 > JAMLHN01. Next base: position 31,584 of record JBIQLF010000008.1, on the reverse strand, counting down.
GCTATTTTCGTGCTGATCGCGCGGATGACCCCGGGTCTGAGCTATCTGATCCCGTGGTTCATGCTCTTTCGAAAACTGGGGCTGAACAATACCCTCTGGGCATTGATCATCACGCACCTCATCATCGGCCTGCCGATCACGATCTGGGTCATGATGGGCTTTTTCGAGGACATGCATCCGGAGATCGAGGAGGCGGCGCTGGTCGATGGCGCCGGATTGTGGGCGGCATTCAAGGACATCGCATTTCCGCTTTCCCGGCCGGGGATCGTGGTGGCGGGAATCCTTTCCTTTATCTTCTCGTGGAACAATTTCATTTTCGCGGTCGTGCTGGCCGGACGGGATACGCGCACATTGCCGGTGGCGGTCTTCAATGTACTGACCTTCGAGCAATTGCGCTGGGGCGCATTGGCCGCCGCGGCGTTGATCGTGACCTTCCCGGTGCTGGTGCTGGCGGTGCTGGTGCAGCGGCAGATCGTGGTGGGTATGACCGCTGGTGGAATGAAGGGGTAAGCCGCATCCGCTGCGATTTCGGGAACGAGCTGCTGCGCGGGACCCGCCCCTGGGTCGACCCGCCGACTCCATGCCCGTATTGGCACGGCGGGTGTTGCGCTAATCGATCGCGGCCCCAAGGACAGGTATTTCGGCCTCGTAGGACTGGCGTTCCGGATCGCGCAGCTCGACGGGCGGCTCGGTGTTCTGGCGCATGCGCAGGTTGAGGATTTCGACGAAGACCGAGAAGGCCATGGCCGCATAGATATAGGCCTTGGAGATATGGAATCCCCACCCTTCGGCCACGAGCGAGGTGCCGATCAGCAACAGGAAAGCGAGCGCCAGCATCTTGACGGTGGGGTGCGCGCTAACGAACGCTGCCAGCGGACCAGATGCGACCAGCATCACCAGCACCGCGATGACGACGGCGGCGATCATGACTTCGATATCTTCCGCCATGCCGACCGCGGTGATGACGGAGTCGAGCGAGAAGACAATGTCCAGCAACAGGATCTGCACGATCACGCCCGTGAAAGAAGCGTGTTTGACTGGTCCTGCCGTGGTCTCGTGATCCGTGCCTTCGAGCTTGACATGGATCTCGGTCGTGGCCTTGTAGATAAGGAAGAGCCCGCCGCTCAGGAGGATCAGGTCGCGGCCGGAAAAGCCGTGGCCGGCAACGGTAAAGAGCGTATTGGTGAGATTGGCGATCCAGTTGATGGTCAGGAGCAGCGCGATGCGCATGAACATCGCCAGCGACAGACCGACCAGTCGCGCGCGTCTCCGCTGATCGAATGGCAGCTTGTGCGCCAGGATCGAGATGAAGATGATGTTGTCGATCCCGAGCACGATTTCCAGCGCGGTCAGCGTGAGCAGGGCGACCCAGACATCCGGGTTCGTCAGCAACTCCAAGGCGGATCCCTTCTCTCCTGAGATCGTGTTCGAGATCGTCTTCGTGCCGGGTTCGAGAATTCGACGGGGAAAACTGTACCAGCGCAGCCGGGAATCGCACCAATGGCGAAGATTCCCGACCTGGAGGCTGGCACCGAGGCCGGAATCCGGAGAAGTCCAGAGGCTTGGGTCCTGGGTCTCGAGGAAGGCAGCGTACGGCGTCCCTCCATACGTTCTGGTTGCTGACTGCTTCGTTCCGCATGTCCCGCGCCGCCTGCCGCGTGCTTCTCCCTCCCTCCCAGGCCTTCGTTCGCATATCCGACTTTGAAGCTTGGAATTGATGTATACTGCACGATGCGTAAACGAGACTCATTCTCAACTAGAGAGTGAGTGGAACAGGACGATGGATTCCAGACCAGCCCCGAAACGTGTATTTCGACAGACCGCGCAACGTTCGATGATCCTCGAAACGGTTCAGCAGGCCGATGGCCATCTGACCGCGGGAGAGATCTTCGAGCGGGTGCGGCGACGCGATCCACGCATCGGCTATGGCACGGTCTATCGTTCGCTCCATCTTCTGGCCGAGCATGGACTCATCCAGGAGTTGACGTTCGCCGATGAGGCCAGCCGGTATGACAGCCGGTGCGACCGCCACGATCACGTCCACTGTTCTTTGTGTGGGGTGCTGGTGGATGTCGACGTGCCCGAGGCCCTGATGGCCCGGCATGTGGCCGAAGAGCGCAGCGGCTTCTCGATCGTTCATCACCATACGGTTTTCGTCGGTGTGTGCCCGATTTGTCGCGCTGGTGAAAAAGAGGGTAGCCGGACCGAGAGTTCTCGTTCGCGCGGAACCAGTTCATCGTGAATCAACCGGCGGGTGGCGCCGGTCAGTCCAAGGGAGGAACGTTTCCGTTTATGTCGCAGACACCACTCTTCGAAGTCGAGAATCTGCATGTCTCGATCGAAGACAAAGAGATCCTCAAGGGGATCAACCTGACGGTCAATGCCGGTGAAGTGCACGCGCTGATGGGGCCGAATGGCTCAGGCAAGAGCACGCTGGCCTATGTGATCGCGGGCAGCCCCGACTATGAAGTGACCGAGGGATCCATCCGGTATCTGGGTGAGGACATCCTCGAATGGTCACCGGACGAGCGCGCCCAGAAGGGGCTCTTCCTCGCATTCCAGTACCCGACGGTCATTCCAGGCGTCTCGATGGCGAGCTTCCTGCGCATGGCGGTTCAGAATGTTCGCAATGCCCGCGCAGAGGAGATCGTGTTGAACGGCGGCGAGGCCAAGCCGTTCACGCCGCGTGAATTCCGCAAGCTCATGCGCGAGAAGATGTCGATGCTGAAGATGGACGACTCGTTCGCCACCCGGTATCTGAACGAAGGGTTCTCCGGTGGGGAAAAGAAGCGCGCCGAGATTCTGCAGATGGCGTTGCTGGAGCCCCGCCTGGCGGTGCTCGACGAGACCGACTCCGGTCTGGACATCGACGCGCTCAAGGTCGTGTCCGAAGGCGTCAATGCCCTGCACGACACCAGCGATATGGCGATGATCCTGATCACGCACTATCAGCGGCTGCTCAATTACATCAAGCCCAATTTCGTCCACATCGTCATGGACGGCCGGATCGTCCGGGAAGGCGGTCCCGAGTTGGCGGTGGAGCTCGAAGAGAAGGGCTACGAGAATATCCGCAATGAAGTTGCCGCGGCAGCTGGCGCCGCCGGGAAATAGGAATTAGGCAATAGGAAAGAGCCGACGAGCGTTGGCATCGTCGGCAAGAAATCGGTTCGATTTCCCCTTTCCTATTTCCCCATTCCAGTTCGACGAAGGAGAACAATCACCACATGGTCGCAACACCGAAACCACAGATCGATATCGGCGACTATCAGTACGGTTTTCGTGATGAAGAAGATTACGTCTTCAAGAGCGAAAAGGGACTGACGCGCGATACGGTCATCGAGATCTCGCAGATGAAGGGCGAACCCGAGTGGATGCTCGAGTTCCGGCTCAAAGCCTACGATTATTTCCTCAAGCGGCCGATGCCGACTTGGGGTGGCGATCTCTCCGAGATCGATTTCGACGATATCTATTACTACATCCGGCCGGCCGAGAAGCAGGGCAAGACCTGGGACGAGGTGCCGGAATATATCAAGGACACCTTCGAGAAACTGGGTATCCCCGAGGCGGAGCGCAAGTTCCTGGCCGGTGTGGGCGCGCAGTACGAATCCGAGGTCGTCTATCACTCATTGCGGGAGGATCTGCAGAAGCAGGGCGTGATCTTCCTGGATACTGACGCCGCCGTGCGGGAGTATCCGGAATTGGTCAAGCAGTATTTCGGCACCGTCATCCCGGCCAATGACAACAAATTCGCGGCGCTGAACAGCGCGGTTTGGTCGGGCGGTTCCTTCATCTATGTGCCGGAAGGCGTCCGGGTCGAAGTGCCGCTGCAGGCGTATTTCCGCATCAATGCCGAAAACATGGGCCAGTTCGAGCGGACGCTGATCATCTGCGCGCCCGGTTCGTATGTGCACTATGTCGAGGGCTGCACCGCGCCGTCGTATACCACCAACAGCCTGCATTCCGCGGTGGTCGAGATCATCATTCAGGAAGGCGCTCGCTGCCGGTACACGACCATTCAGAACTGGTCGAAGAACGTCTACAACCTGGTGACCAAGCGCGCCGCGGCGTACAAGAACGCCACGATGGAATGGGTCGACGGGAACCTCGGTTCCAAGCTGACCATGAAATATCCGGCCGTCTGGTTGATGGAAGAGGGCGCTCGCGGCGAGATTCTTTCCGTTGCCTTCTCCGGCGATGGCCAGCATCAGGATGCCGGCGGCAAGGTCGTGCACGTTGCCCCGAACACCTCATCGCAAATCATCTCCAAGTCGATCTCCAAGGGAACGGGCCGTTCCTCGTATCGCGGTTTGGTCAAGGTCTACAAGGGCGCCGAGAACGTCAAGAGCAACGTCGTTTGCGATGCGCTTCTGCTCGACGAAACCAGCAAGACCGACACCTACCCGTATATCGAGATCGAAGAGGAGCGCGTTTCCGTCGGCCACGAGGCAACCGTTTCCAAGGTGGCCGAAGAGCAGATCTTCTATCTGCAGTCCCGCGGTCTTTCCGAAGACGAGGCGATGAGCATGATCGTCAACGGTTTCATCGAGCCGATCGCCAAGGAACTCCCGCTCGAATACGCGGTGGAGCTGAACCGCCTGATTCAGCTCGAGATGGAAGGATCGGTTGGATAGGCAATAGGGAAAAGGCAATAGGCAATAGTAGGAAACACCAGCTCGTCGCTGCCAACGTACTTTTGCCTTTTGCCCATTGCCTCTTGCCTCTCCTTGAGGAGCACTATGTCCGCAACAGTGACCCAGGAAACCGGATTCAGCCGCGACGCGGTCGTGGCGCTTTCGGAATTGAAACAGGAACCCACCTGGCTGCGCGATGCGCGTCTCCAGGCATGGGATATCTACGAATCGCTGCCGATGCCGGGGCGTACCGATGAGGAATGGCGCCGGACCGATTTTCGCGGTCTGAAATGGGGCCATCTGCATCCGTTCTCGCCGAATGGTCATCAGGAGCCGTCGCTCGAAAAGCTGCTGTCCGGTTTCGAGAACAATGGCGTGAGCGATCACGCGGCGCAGGCGGGCATCATCGTCCAGAAGGACGCTGCCACCGCCTGGTTCGAGGTGGATGAAGAGCTCGCCGCCAAGGGTGTGGTCTTCTGCGATCTCGATACCGCCGCCCGCGAGCACGAAGCGCTGTTCCGCCAGTACTTCATGACCAAGGCGGTGCCGGTCGATTTCGGCAAGTTCGAGGCGCTGCATGCCGCGCTCTGGCAGAGCGGCAGTTTCCTCTATGTGCCGAAGGGTGTCAGCATCGACAAGCCGTTCCGGGTTTTCACCACCTCATCGCATCCGGCCAATTCGGTGTTCGCGCATACGCTGGTCGTGCTGGAAGACGGCGCGGAAGCGTTCCTGGTCGATGCCTACGGATCGGAGACATTCGAAGGCCAGTCGTTTGCCTCGGGTGTGGTCGAGCTCATTCTGAACAAGGCGAGCAAGCTGCGCTACGTGCAGATGCAGGACTGGGGCCGCGACGTTTGGAATTTCATGACCGAACGGGCCACCCTCCAGGGTGATGCGACCCTGAACTCGCTGCATGTGACCCTCGGTTCGCGGTTCAGCAAGAACTCGATCGGCTCGCACCTGCAGGGCGAGGACTCGCTGGCGGAGATGCTCGGTATCTCGTTTGCCGATGGGGATCAATTCTTCGACCATCACACATGGCAGCTGCACGAATCGCCTTATGCGACCAGCGATCTCGAATTCAAGAGCGCGCTCAAGGAGCGTGCGCGGACGGTGTATTCGGGACTGATCAAGGTGCACGAAGGCGCCCAGAAGACCGACGCCTACCAGCAGAATCGCAATCTTCTGCTCAGCCGCGAGGCGCGGGCCGACTCGATTCCGAATCTGGAAATCGCCGCGAACGATGTGCGCTGCACCCACGGCGCCACGATCTCGCAGGTCGTGCCCGAGCACGTTTTCTATCTCCAGGCGCGGGGCATCCCCTACACCGAGGCCCAGAAGCTGATCGTCGAAGGCTTCTTCCGCCCGGTGATCGACCGGATTCCGGTCGAGGAGATTCAGGGGTTCCTGGAAGCCGCCATTGCCCATAAGGTGGGGATCTAGACGGGGAAAGGCAATGGGCAAGAGGCAAAAGGCAAAAGTGGATCTGCCGTGTTGAGCGAGCGCTTCTTACTTTTGCCTATTGCCTTTTGCCTTTTGCCCAGCGACCGCAGGGAGTTACATCCATGACCACAACCACCCAACCCTCCACCATCGACGGGCTGGCGATCCGCCAAGACTTTCCTATTTATCAACAGCCGGTTTCCGAGGGGCGTTTGCCGCTGGTCTTTCTCGATAGCGCGGCTTCATCCCAGCGGCCGGCGGCCGTCATCGACGCCGTCAGCGATTTCTACCGGCATTCCAATGCGAATATCCATCGCGGTGTCTACCAGCTTTCCGAGCGGGCTACGTTGCTCTACGAGGAAGCGCGGCAGATCGCGGCGGAGTTCATCAATGCCGCTCAGGCGCGCGAATGCATCTTCGTGCGCAATACCACCGAGGCGATCAATCTGGTCGCCAGCTCCTGGGGGCGGGCGAATCTGAATCCGGGCGATCGGATTCTGCTGTCCGTGATGGAACATCATTCCAATCTGGTGCCCTGGCAGCTGATTGCCGAGGAGCGTGGCGCGATCATCGACTATGTGCCGCTCACCGCCGAGCAGCGGCTCGACATGGAGGCGTTCGAAACGCTTCTGAAGAATGAGCCGAAGCTGGTGGCGATCACGCATGTGTCCAATGCGGTTGGCACGATCAACGATGTCGCCACGATCGTCGAGAAGGCGCACGCGGCCGGCGCGCTGGTATTGATCGACGGCGCGCAGAGCGTGCCGCATATGCCGGTCGATGTGCAGGCGCTCGATGTCGATTTTCTGGCGTTTTCCGGGCACAAGATGCTGGGTCCAATGGGGAGCGGCGTGCTCTATGGCAAACGCAAACTGCTCGAAGCGATGCCTCCCTACATGAGCGGCGGGAGCATGATCCGCAAGGTCACGCTGGAAAAAACCACGTTTGCCGATCTTCCGGCCAAATTCGAGGCCGGAACCCCGGCGGTGGCCGACCAGGTCGGGCTGGGCGCGGCGATTCAGTATCTGTCCGCGCTGGGCATGAACCAGGTGCGCCAACACGAGCTGGAATTGCTCGGCTATGCGCTGGAGCGACTCCCAAGCGTGCCCGGCTTCACGTCGTTCGGGCCGGACGATCCGGCGGAACGGGCGGGCGTGATCTCGTTCACGCTGGGCGATATCCATCCGCACGATGTCGCCGCGATTCTCGATGGCGAGAATGTGGCCGTCCGCGCGGGACATCATTGCGCTCAACCGCTGATGGCCGATCTTGGAATCGTGGCGACCACGCGGGCAAGCTTCTATGTGTACAACACGACAGACGATGTCGATCGTCTGATCAGCGGCCTGCACAAGGCCAACAAGATCTTTGGAATTGCCTGAGCTATGACCGACGATCTCTACCGCGAAATCATCATCGACCATTCGCGCAACCCCCGGCATTTCGGCAAGCTCGAACCGGCCGATTATTCCTATGAGGATGTCAATCCGCTTTGCGGTGACGAAGTTCGGATCGACGTCCGGGTGAAAGACGACAAGATCGACGAGATCGCGTTTTCCGGGCGAGGGTGCGCCATCTCCCAGGCATCGGCGTCGATCCTCATGGAAATGACGGCTGGCAAATCGCTGGAAGAGGTCAAGGCGATCACCAAAGAGGATTTGCTGGAAGAGCTGATGGTGCCGGTGAGTCCGGCACGGTTGAAGTGCGCATTGCTCAGTCTCAAGGTGCTCAAAGCCGGAATCTACGGTGTTGGTCACGAGGACGAGGAATAGGTTTCGATATGGTGTTGCGCAAACTTGGCCGGGCGGTGCAGGCGGGGACCAAACCGTCGCCCGCTTCTCAGGCTCCCGTTCGTCCTGGTGGCGATGTGGATGACAGCGAGCTGAATTTCTATGTCGCTGCCAAGGTGAGCGATGTGGGACCGGGTGAGCTGAAATACGTCGAGGTCGGTCCGGACTTCAAGCAGATCGTGCTGGTCAACTTCGAAGGCGATTTCTACGCACTGAGCGACATCTGCACGCACGAAGAAGCATCGCTCTCGGACGGCGAAGTGATCGGGGATGAGCTCGAATGCCCGCTGCACGGCGGCGCGGTCGAAATCAAAACCGGTCTGCCGGCGGCGTTCCCGATCGTGGTTCCGGCGACGACCTATCGCACGCGCGTCGTTGGCGACGAGGTGCAGATCGGTCTCTCGCGCAAATAGGCTACTGCATCTTGAGGGATCGAACAGCCGCGCCCAAGCGGGCGCGGCTGTTTTTCGTGGTCTGTACGTCCAGGCCAGAAGAACTGGTCGGGGCGGAGGTGAGAGTGGGATTGCCATGGCTGAGTGCCGGCGCCGGCCGGCGTCCCAAGGCTGAAGCCATGGGCTAACACTCCTGGGGTGCGAGGGGGTTTCAGGGCTTCGTCCGGATTGTTCGTAACCGGCGAATGGCCGTGAGTGTTCAGTCCCGTCGGGACTTCGAGGGTCTAGCGATGGGTCGTCAGTTCATCGCGGTCCCCACACGGACCACGTCCAAGGCAAAGCGACCTGTGTGGAGCCTCCAGGCTGGAGCGGACTGAAGGGAACGAGGGCCGCGAGTATCCTGTGGGCGGTATAGCAACCCGGACTGCATTCTCGGCACAACGAGGGGGTTGCGGTTCCGAAATCGCTCGTATACACTGCATACAATCTCGAACCAGCACATGGGTGCACTGCCGCCCGAATCTTGTTTTCAGACCGCTGATGAGGTCGTTGTGATCGACACCTTTGCCGCGCTCGAAGTGAGACGGACCCCGAGGCAATCGCGCCGGAGCTCGCGCGCGTTCGCCTATGACGCGATCAAGCGCGCCATTCTGGCTGGGCAGATCCCGCCACATGAGCGGCTGGTGGAGGAGCGGTTGGCAAAGGCACTGGACATCAGCCGCACCCCGGTCCGCGAGGCGCTCGCCATTCTGGAGCACGAGGGATTGCTGGAATCCGAACCGTACAAGGGATTGGCGGTTCGCCCGGTTACCGTCGATGAGTTTCTGAATATGTACGAAGCGCTGGGCGTGATCGAGGCCGCGCTGGCCCGGTCGGCGGCCACCAGGGTCACGGCGGGGGATATTCGGCGGATGGACGAGGCGCTCCAGCGAGCCGAGGCGATGATTCCCATCAATATCCCGGAACATTTGGCTGCTGGGCGGGAGTTTCAGGAAATCCTGGGGACTTCGGCGGAGTCGGCCTTCCTGACGAACACGCTGCTTGGTATCGAGGAGCGTTCGGATATGTATCTGATCCATTCCGGTTTGGAACTCTCTCCAGAGAATATGCAGGCGTCGGTCGAGGATCGCCGGATGATTCTCGACCAGGTGCGGGACGGCGATGCCGAGGGTGCCGCCGATGCGGCGTTTGCGCACGCCGCGCATATCCGGGTGCGCTGGCATCAACTCTATCCGGAGGCGTCTCCCATCTGAACCGATCGCCGAAATGCAGGCGAAGCCACGAATGCTGTCGCGAATCGTATGCCGCGCATACGAAACGCTCATTTTCCGGATGGTGTCGAAAAGCTGGCGGTATGCCGGTAGACGTAGAAAGGAGATCCTCGAACCGCTCGTTCGTCCGTTGGAACCGATGCACCGCCATTCGACGATGTCCGTCGAGTCTGGTGCACTCTCCGGTACGCCGTTTCGAAGAGGAGTCGAACATGGAACGCATGTGGAATCGTCGATCGCTCTTTCGCACAACCGCCACAGGAATGGGACTCGCGGCCAGCGGGCTTTGGCTGCCCGCGCTGGCTCAGGACGAACCCACCCCGGAACCAGTTTCGGTCGGCGAGTCCGGCACCGAAATCACCATGTGGGTGCAGGATTTCGGACCGGCCGTCGATGCCTTCAGATTCGCCGCCCAGAACTACATCGACGCTGGCAATGATGTGAAGGTCACCGTCCAGCCGATCGCATTTGCCGATCTGCTCGCCAAGATGCTTCCGTCCATCGCAGCGGGCACCGAAGCCGACATCATGATGGGGTATACCAACTGGTATGTCGCCACCGACGTATCCAAGCTCTTCCTCAATATGGAAGGGTTGGTTGGCACCCAGGCCGAGCTCGAACAGGCGCTCTTTCCGTCGACCCTGCAGACGATCGACATGCCGGAAGGATCGATCTATTACCTGCCGTGGCTGGCCGGCGCGAACGGCTGTATCACGGGCTACAACGGTGCGCTCTGGGGCGCGAAAGGCCTCGATCCGACGACCATCACCACCTGGGAGGAGCTGGTTGGCGCCGGCCAGGAACTGACGGAGATGAACGGTGACACGATGTCGGTCGCCGGGCTTTCCCTCATGACCCCCATGCTGACGCTGATCAAGAACTGGATCTGGCAGGTGGGCGGCGAGTTCTACAATGGCGAGACGGGCGAATGGTCGCTCAATACCGAGCAGGGACAGGCGGCGCTCCAATACATCGTGGATGCGTCCGTCGGCGACAAACCGACCATGTCGTACGATCTCTCGAATATCGACAATGAGTACGATGTCTGGCTGCAGGGCAAGATTGCGACACAGCAGATGGGCGCCTGGACCGTCGGGACCGCTCCCGACGAGCTGCAAGCGGATGGGATGCCGCTGCCGCCGCTGGCCGCCGCCACCGTGGATGTGGTCTATCCGGAGCATATCGGAGTCATCACGCTTTCCCGGCGGTTGGCAGACGACGATGGCAAGCTGCAGCATTGTCTCGGTATTGCCCGGCAGCTGATCAGCGCCGATGCGCTGATCGAGGTGACGAACTCGTATACCGGGTTGATCTGCGCGCAGGATGTGTACAACGATCCACGCATCGAGGAGACGAAGTTCGGCGCGGTTTCCAAGCGTCTCGCCGAAGCCACCTGGCCGCGATCGAAGTGGCCGAAAGATCACATCGCCAATCCGTTGCCAGCCAGCCAGGAGCTGGACCGGGCCGCCCGCGGCGAGATCTCGGTTTCGGACGCACTGGCCAACGCGGACGACTATCTGAACACTCAGGAAAAAGAAGCACGGGAGCGCCTCGGTCTCTAGCGATCAGCACAGAATGGAGCCTGGGCGGCAGCGCCGCCCAGGCCGACCCCACCACCCCGATACGACGTTCGGCGCTCTTCCTTCGTCTCTCCGCCGCCAGCGCGATCGGGCATTGGAGCCAATATGGCAGAAGCATCGATGACAATGCGCGGAACGACCGCAACCAGAGCGCGGCCCATGCGCCCCTTCTCCCTGATGGGGGTTCTCGTGGCATTGGGGCTCATTGCCTACTATGCCGTGGTGTTCATCTATCCATTCTATCGAGCCATTTGGCTCTCGTTCCATAACTGGGATTTCATCGTCGATCCGATCCCGGTTGGATTCCGCAATTACGACCGGGCCCTCCACGACGAGTACTTCTGGAAAGCGCTCAAGGTCACGGTCATGTTCTCGGTCGCGGAGATCACGGCCGGGGTCATCGCGTCATTTCTGGTGGCGCTCGGTATCAGCCGGTTGCGCAACGGCGCGCTGCAGCGCGCGTTTCTCGGAATCTTCTATCTACCGGTGGTCATTCCCAGCATCGTCACGGTGCTGCTCTGGCGGTTTCTCTATCTGCCCAGTGGTGGCGCGTTCAACAATGTGCTGGAGCGCGTGGGGCTGCCCGCGCAACCGTTCCTGAACAGTCCCGACCAGGCGCTCTGGTGCATCGTGGCCATGGTTGTCTGGGCCAATATCGGGGGCGCTGCCATCATTTTCTTCGCGGGCATCAACGAGGTCTCGGAAGATCTGCTGGAGGCATCGCGGCTGGACGGCGCCGGGCTCGTGCGCCAGACCAAAGACATCATCATCCCGATCATGCGTCCGATCTTTTTCTATCAAATCGTGGTTTCGGTCATCGCCACCGTGCAGATGTTCGAACAGTTCTATTTGCTTTCGGGTCCCGCATTTTCCACGCGCACCCTGGCGGTCTACACCTACGACCTCGGGTTCAGGACGCTGAATCTTGGCTATGGCGCTGCCGTGTCGATTCTGATCTTCCTGCTGCTCCTGATCGCAACGCTGGTCCAGTTCCGGGGCTATGTCGCATCGAGGAATGACTGATGGCTGTGCAGAACATATCCGACTACCGGCCCCTTGGATATCCGCAAAAACTCTGGGCCCATGGTGAGTGGGTAAAGACACTCATCGTCATCTTGCTCTCGTTGTTCGCGCTGGCCATGATCTTTCCATTGCTCTGGATGGTTTTCGGCGCATTCAAGACCAATGTCGATATCGTCACCCAGCCGATCCAACTGCTGCCTCGGGAATGGACGACCGAGGGGATCTCGACGGTCTGGCACACATCCGGTTTGCCCCGGGCCTATGCGAACAGTCTGTTCATCTGCGCGCTCGTGGTGGCCTCGACGCTCATCACCTCATCGCTGGGGGGGTATATCTTTGCCCGGTTGCATTTTCCGGGACGAGACATCATCTTCTATTTCATCCTCGCGACGACCATGATCCCGTTCGTCACCTTGCTCATCCCGCTCTATCTGGTGATGCTCGATCTGCATCTGCTCAATACGTATGCGGGTATCTGGTTGCCGGCGGGCGTCTCGTCCTTTGGCATCTTTCTGTGTCGGCAATTCATCCTGGGCATTCCCAACGATCTCTACGATGCCGCCAAGGTCGATGGCGCCAGCGATTTCCGCATCTACTGGCAGATCATTTTGCCGTTGATCCGCCCGGCGCTCTCGGCGCTCGCGATCTTCTCGTTCCTGGGCGCGTTCAATATGTACCTGTGGCCGCTGGTTGCGCTCAACGACACATCGCTCTACACCCTTCCGCTGTATCTCGTGCAGCTTGGGACATCGATGGGGGTGACCAACTATCAGGTCATCATGGCCGGTTCGCTGCTGGCGAGTATCCCGACGGTGGTGGTCTATCTCCTTTTCCAGAAGAATTTCGTCAAAGGCATTGCGCTCTCCGGAATCAAGGGCTGAGCGACATTCGTGCAAGGGGGCTCTCGGATGACCGTTCGGTTCGGCGTGATCGGTTTGCGGCGCGGGGCCAGTTTCGTTCGTGTTTGCCGGGCGGCGCAGGGCGCGACCGTGACGGCGCTTTATGATATCGACGACGAGGCCGTCGGACGGACCGCGGATGAGATCGGAGCGAACCCATTTTCGGACTACGAGGCGTTCCTGAATGCCGATATCGACGCGGTCGTGGTGGCGTCACCGCTGCCATTCCATGCCGGTCAGGCCGCGCAGGCACTTCGCGCCGGGAAGCACGTGCTGAGCGAGGTCACCGCCTGTCTGGACATGGAGCAGGCCAGGGCGCTGGTGGATGCCGCGCGAGCGAGCTCGGCCACCTATATGATGGCCGAAAACTATCGCTATCTGGATGACGTCGAATTGCTCAAACGACTGGCCAGCGATGGCCGCTTCGGAGAACTCTACTATCTCGAAGGCGAGTATCTGCACGATTGCAAAGACCTCTGGTTCGATGACCGGGGCAAGCTCACCTGGCGCGGTCGAGGGGAGCTTGGCGTCTATTGCACGCATAGTCTGGGACCGCTGCTCTATATCACGGGCGAGCGAGTGGAATCGGTGTCGTGCATCGCCGTTCCAGGCGGGAAGTTCGTTCCGGACATCGCCAATCCCACCATGCATCTGATGCAGATGGTGACCGATGCGGGCACCGTTCTGCGGGTGCGGGTGGATCATGTGTCGCCGCGCCCGCATCAAATGGCCTATTACGGCGTGCAGGGGACCAAAGGCGCGTTCGAATCGTGGCGTGGTCACGGCGACCGCAGCAAGCTGTGGCTGGAAGACGATCACGAGCCATCCCGGGTCACCCGGGACGCAGCCGAGTGGCATGCGACGGACCGCTATGCCGAACACTACATCCCGGAACGAGTCTCTGCACCGGCGGAGGCGTCCCTCGGGGGGCATGGCACCAGCGAGTATTGGATGTTGCGCGATTTCCTGGCGACTCTGCGGGGGGAAATGGATTGTCCGATCGATCTCCACCGGGCGATGGATTACACCCTGCCCGGTATCGTCGCTCTCGAATCGGCCGCAGCCGGAGGCGCGCCCGTTGCGGTACCGGATACCCGGTTCTTCTAGGGAGGCTATCGCATCGCTTGGGAGCGGGGTCTTCCAAGTGAACGGGCGCTCATGCCGTGAGGCGGTTGCCCGAACCGTGAACCGGCCAAAAGGGAGACACTCCTGTCCTAAGGCGGCCACGGGGTGCGCTCATGCCGTGCGACGGGCGCCCCGACCAGACTCGTCATCCTGCGCGAAGTCGAAGGATCTCTCGGTCCGGTGGCAACGCGCCCGAACGCCATGATCGTCGTAGCGAGCTCGTAGTTTTTCAACAGGAAGGGATCACAAGGAATACCGATGAAAATCACCCGTGTTTCCAGCACCGTCGTCAATGCCAATATGCGCAACTGGGTTTTCGTCAAGGTCGAAACCGATCAAGACGGACTCTATGGTTGGGGCGAGGCGACCTTGGAATGGAAAACCGCAGGGGTCGTCGGATCGGTCGAGGATGTCAGCCGGTTGCTGATCGGCGAGGATCCCCGGCGGATCGAGCATCTCTACCAGATCATGACCCGGCAGTATTTCTGGCGAGCCGGAATCGAGGGGATGAGCGCGATTTCGGGGATCGAACAGGCGCTCTGGGATATCAAGGGCAAGGCGCTGGGCGTGCCGGTCTATGAGCTGCTCGGTGGACGAGTGCGCGACCGCATTCGACTCTACAACCATCTGGGTGGTGGCCAGATGAATGTCATGTACGAGAGCACGGAAACGAAGCAGTTTGCCGAGAACGCGCTTTCGATGAAGGAAGCCGGGTACACGGCGCTCAAATTCATGGCGGTGCCGCGCACCGAACCGGTGGAAGGCACGCGGCAGGTCAAGCAAGCGGCTCGCTATGTCGAAGCGATCCGGGATGCCGTGGGCGACGATATGGATCTGATGGTCGATCTGCACGGTCGCACCTATCCGGCGATGGGCGTCGAGTATTGCCATGCGCTCGAACCGTATGGGCTGCTCTTCTTCGAGGAACCATGTTCGACCGAGGATATCGACGCCACGCTGGAAGTCACCCGCAAGTCGAGTATCCCGATTGCCACCGGTGAACGCCTGGTGGGCAAATATCAATTCCGGGAGCTGATCTCGCGGCGCGCCTGCCACATCATCCAGCCCGACCTTTCGCATTGCGGGGGGCTTTGGGAGGCGAAAAAGATCGCAGCCATGGCGGAAGCGCATTCGATCGCGGTGGCTCCCCACAATCCCAACGGACCGATCGCCACGGCGGTGACCGTCCACTTCGCGGCGTCGACCCCGAACTGGTTCATCCAGGAAGCCATTACGAGCGATGTTCCCTGGCGTAACGAGGTCGTCATCAATCCGGTCGAGGTGATCGACGGATACGCGACGATTTCGGAAGCGCCGGGTCTGGGTATCGATATCGATGAGCAGGAAGCGGCGAAGCATCCGTTCGAACCGGAAGCGGTGCAGCGTTATTTCCATCCCGATGGATCGGTGGCGGATTGGTAGAGTCGGCGGCAGGCGGCAGGCGGCAGGCAGCAAGCGGCTCACTACTCAAGACTCAAGACCCAAGCCCCAGGACTCACAAGCCACCACACGCGAGGACCGTGCTGCAAAGCACGGTCCTCACGCAACCCCCCGGTTTTCTGTCCCGCGAGCGGGACCCCCGCGTAGTGATCGATCAGGCGACTTCGACGAACTGGGTCGAAACGTAGCCGCTCAGCCCGGAGACGGGATCGTCCACCGGCACCCATTCGCCGACCGGCGATCCGGTGACGGTCAGTTCCGTTCCGGCGCCCACCACGGTCAGCACATCGGCATCGGCGGCCGGTTGGGCGCGCAGGTTGATGTCGGCGGTTGCGACCACGGTCGAATTGACCGGTGCCGGCGCGGTGGTGACGGTCGAAAGTCCACGACCGAGATAGATATAGACGAGCGAGGACGCATCCGCCCCGCGGATGACCGAGATACCCGAGAAGCCGGAATCATTCCGCTCGCGCAGTCCAACCGCGAGCTCGTCGCCGTCGCGGATCCCGCCGATCTCGCCGCAGGCCACGAGCGTGGGATCGTCGGCGCTGACCCGAATCGCGATGGAATGACGGTCGCCGATCAGGTCGTCCAGCGGCGAGCGTACCGTCGTCACACTGCGAGCGACCAAAGCCGCTGGGGGAACCCCAACAACGCCATCCGCATCGCTGACTTCGAGAAGCTCGAAGACGGTCGTGCCGGCCGCAGTATCGCAACTTCCCTGGATGATCTCCGCATAGTAGGGTGGCAAGGCAGCGTCGTCGGCGCCCGTCTTGGCGATGGGCAGGCAGACCGAAACACCGCCGCCCGTACCGGTGCCGGTCGTGGTGCCGGTTCCGCCAGAGCTCGATCCGCCGACGGGCGGAATGGGCGTGGTGACGACCACCTGGGCGCCACCAGACGACGTATCGGCCAAGGCGCGGTTGGCGCCCAAGGCCGCGACACCAGCGAGAATCGGGAGCTGGCGAAGCACATCGCGCCGGGTTGGCGCGTGCGTCAGCGCTCGGGCAAGGGCGTCGAAACGACGGGCATCCATCCTGAAAATGGCTCCTTCCATACCGTGCAGCGGGAAGGGCCTGGGGGATGGCCAATTGAGCACGAGAGATTGACTGTGTACATGCTACTCGTTCGTACAGATCCTGCAAGATTTTCCCGGTGGTCACATTCGGACGCTGGTAGCGTCACATTCGGTGCGTCCGTACGCAGTGACAATCGGGCAAGTCGCGGATTTCGCGCTTAGAACGTACACCGGATGCATTGGAAACACACCGAGATTGCGCTTAATTCTCGGCAAAACCGGCTATTCGATGATGGGAAGAAGATTGAAACGCACCGATGACGGGCGGCCGTCCGATCCGGTATCGCCGTAGCTGGCGGCGATCGCCGGCAGCCAGCCGGATACGTCCGCACCGTCATCGATGAAGACTGAGAGCCGGTATGCCTCGGCGGTGACGTCCATGCTCGCCTCCGGTCCCGCGTCCACGGCCCGGACATCGAAGCGCTGGCCTGGCACGAGATCGATTCGCTTTGCACCGGCGGACCCGGCAATGGATCGTGGCTCGGATGTCAACTCGGCAGTCGCGGCAGCGCCCGTGGCCACCTGCATAGCCAAGGGACCATCGAGCAGGAGCCGGTTGCCGATCACATGGGTGGGATTGCGCCAACCCATCCCCGAGGGAAGCTCCGGGGCGTCCATGGGCCAATAGCCGGGGCCGGGCGCGCACATGTACCCACATCCAAAACCGTATCTGGGCGAATCGCCGTTGACCTCGGTTTCGTAGAGGAAGGTGCGGATTTCGAAATGCAGATGACTGGGGACATCGTCGGTTCGCTGGAAGACCGTTCCGATCTGCTGGCCGCGATGGACCCGATCACCCGAGGTCACGCCGATCGTGTCGAAATCGAGATGGCCGTACATCGAATAGAGCGCATCGGTATGTTGGACGATGACGACGCGCCCCGGGTAGTTCGACCCGACGAAGACGACATCGCCGGTCCCGATTGCGCGCACGTGCGCGCCGGCGGTATCGACTCCATCGAGCCGGTACCAGTCCTCGGCGGTATGCCAGGCGCCGGGGAAATACCAGGTGTTCTCGGTCTGGAATCCATGACGAATGAGAAATCCGTCGCCGGGCGGGCCGTCTGGCTCGGCGATCGGAAACCCGAATGTATGGGACGGTTGCAGCGCGGCAACTGGATCGACGCCACGAGCGAGGGCGACAGCTCCGATCCCGCCCAGCAATTGCCGTCGATCGAATGCGGGTGGCCTCTTCATCTGCCGGTTCGCCTCCATGGTCGCGGTGCGATGTTTTGAACAGGGTACAGGCTTTCGGAGGCGACAATGATATGTGCCGAGGTAGGGGGAGACGAGGTGGATCAGCGTGGGCCGGCGACCGATTCGACGGCCAGTCGGCACCAGCTGCGCACTTCCAGCGTCAAAGCGAGGGGCTCGAGCTCGTCCAGACCGAACCAGCCAACCTTGTCCCGTGTTTCCGCGGGTGCGCCGCTGGCGAAATAGATCAGGTCGATATGCTGGTGATCCGGTCCGATCTGTTCGAGCTGGATTCCGGCTGGGGTGGCGAGTTGCCGGGGCAGTGAAGGATCGTCGTATTGCATGCGGGGAGCGCCCACGAGTGTGCAGGCGACGCCTGTTTCTTCCATGACTTCCCGGACGGCAGCTTCATCGGGCAGCTCGTTCGGTTCGATGTGGCCGCCGGGTGGCAACCAGCGTCGCAGCTTCTCATGGTAGTGAAGCAGCACGCGCTCATCGTGCACGACGAATACCGCGACGGTGAAATCCCGCTCGGGGAATGCCGCGCGTCCGCTCGGCTCAGCTATGTCCATTGGAATTGGCGCGGTCATCGGGAGCGCCCTCGTGCCGGGAGAGCCAGGCGGACGCGGCCGCCTCGACCCATTTCCATTCAAGCTCCGGATCGAGCGCTGATTCGTTTCCGGTTTCGGTGCGGACGCTCGCGGCAGATTTCAGCGGATCGACATCGGCAGAGGCAGGAGCGACATATTCGGACGCCTGCTCGTCCAGCCAATCGGCCAGGATGGCCTCGGCGTCGATCGAGGAGCGGGGCGCCGGCGCGTCGGGCCAGGGCGTGGCTTCGGATGACCAGCGGGGAGTCGATGCAATCGGCTCATGCGATGCACGCGTCGAGATCTCCTCGGATTGGCGCATCATGCCAGCGATCTCGGCCTGATCGTCTTCCAGCCAGCGACGCGCCCACTCCTGGGCGATGAGGGTCGAGGCCGTTTGCTGGTTGGACGCGGTGGGCGTTGGGGAGGACCAGGTGGAGCTTGCTCGCAACCGCGGCGAGGTGGGTGTCCGTTCCGGTTCCGGCGATCCGGCGATCCCCTTCGCCAGCGCGATAGCGCCGACGATCAATGCGTGAAATGTCAATACGAATGCCCAGGTGCGTAGGGGCTGAGCGACCCAGAGATCTCCCGGGGAGTGATACAGATTCCAGGGCAACAGCACCATCAGGGCAACGAAGAACGCACCGGCATCGACCGAGAGAAACCCGGTTCCGGTGAACCAATCGAAAATCGTGCGCCCATTTGGCGCACGGAACTGATTGTGCCGTACATATGCCATGGTCTTCGATTTCCCTATGGCGCGTTCAGGATGCTCCTGGCAGAGCACTCCGGCACCCATCCGGCTCCCTGCGGTTAGCAGCCGCGCCGGGCTGGGCGAACGTCGCCGTTCCCTCAGTATTTAGTGTACTGGCCGGATCATTGGCGGTCCAGTCTCCGGGACTGGTCGATGCGGCGGATTCGGCGATTGCGACCGAAATCTGGCTGATTCCTGATTCGCACGGGCGATTTGTGCTCGCCGTATCATCAATCGGTTGCCTGAGTGTACGAGAGAGGACCGAGTCGTGTTCGCCACGATCCTGAGCGCGTTGTTGCCGGTTGTGATCACGATGTTGCTGGGGTATTTCGCCGGGCGACATCACGAATTCACGATCGACCAGGCGGATGTTCTCAATCGGTTGGTGTTGCTCTATGCCTTGCCGGCGGATCTATTCGTGGGCACCGCCACGACCAGGCGATCGGAATTGGTTGCATCGGGACCGCTGGTCGCCATGGTCGCGGGCGCGATTCTCCTCAGCTTTTCGGTCACGTTCGTCGTCAGTCGCCGGGTGCTGCGCACATCGCCCGGGGTCAGCGCGCTCTATGGACTGGCCGTGTCGGCGCCATCGGTGGCGTTCGTGGGCAATAGCGTGCTGGGATATCTCTACGGGCAGCAGGGAAGCGCCATTCCGATCAGTATCGCAACCCTTGCGATCAACCTGGTGCTGGTGCCGATCTGCCTGGTGCTGCTCGATGCCGAAGCGGCAACAGAAACGGGAGCCGCGAACAAACTCGATGCGCATACCCTCGGCCGGGGAGCGCTGCGGGCAGTGCGGCAACCGATGATCTGGGCGCCTGTGCTGGGATTGATCGTTTGCCTGTTCGATGTCGATTTCCCGGCATCGGTCGAACGGGCGCTGGGATTGCTCGGCGCGACCACCGGGGGCGTTGCGATTTTTGCCGCTGGGGTGATCCTCTATGCGCAGAAGGTGACCTTCGACCGGACGATCGGTGTATTGACCGTGGCCCGGAATCTCGTCGTGCCGGGGCTGGCATTGGTGTGTGCGCATGCGTTCAGCCGGGATCGCGCCGACCTGAACGAAGCGGTCGTCGCACTGGCCATTCCGGTCGCTTCGCTGACGGTGATTCTGAGTGTGCGGTACAAGACCGCCGAGCAGGAGATGGCCTCGGTGTTGCTCTACAGCACGGTTGGTTCGATTTTGTCGTTGTCGTTGTTCATCTGGGCGACGAGATAACCGAAATCGCGGTGCGCATGGCCGCACCGGCGCCAGCACCGGCCGGAGCGGGCGCTTCGGGGTAGGATTCACCCGATCAGAAGCATGATCGATGGGGGAGTCGTTGGATTCGAGCTGGTTCGGCGATAGCGTTCGCTGGTATCTCGCACTGGTGCTCATCACCTGGGGGTTGGCGCCCGCGGTGCGCTGGTTGCTGGGTGGTTTGCCCGACAAAGGCGCCAGCGTCGCGCGGCCGGCGGCGTTGCTGTTCGTACTCTGGCCCACCTGGTTCCTGGCGGGATCGGTCAAGCTTCCGTTTACCTCAGCGGGAATCTGGCTGACGCTGGCCGTGCTCGCCGCCATTTCCTGGGGATGGGCGTATAAGCAGCAATGGATCACCCCCGACTGGATCCGCACCCTGGTGATCGTCGAAGCGGTCTCGCTGGCCGCCTTCGCCGCCTATGTCGGTCTGCGCGGCTTCACTCCCCAGCTTGCATTCACCGAAAAGCCGATGGACATGATGTTCATGACATCGAGCTACCGAACCAGCACTATTCCGCCTACGGATGCGTGGATGTCGGGAGAAACCGTCAACTACTACTACCTTGGCTATCTCATCCACGGCACGTTGAGCCGGATTGCCGGTATCTCGACCTGGACCGGTTACAACCTGGCGCTGGCGACCACGGCTTCGATGGCGTTCGTGGCGGCCGGTGGCGCGGCCTTCAACATCGTGCGGCGCACGACCACCGCGCGGATCGCCTGGGTCGCCGGGTTGCTGGCGGGTTTTCTGGTAGTGCTCGCCGGAAATATGAAAGCAGCGATCGAGTTCGTCCGCGACCCGAGCGGCACATGGAATGCGGGGTGGTGGGACCGGATCGGATGGCAATCCAGTCGCGTGGTTGTCGACAATGGCCGTGACTTTACGGAAACGATCAATGAGTTTCCGTGGTTTAGTCTGCTGCTGGGCGATCTGCACCCACATTTGATGGCATTGCCGTTCACGATCCTGGCGATCACTGTTGCAATTGCGACTGTGCTGGCTGGCAATCGTGAGCGACCTGACCGCGCCGGATGGGGGCGGTTGGTCGTCGCGGGTATGCTGGTCGGATCGCTCTATCCACTGAACAGCCTCGATTTTCCGACCTACCTCGTGTTGCTCGTGTTGGCGATCGCGATCGTCGGCGGCTGGAACCGGTGGACCCTGGAAAAGGTCATCGTGGTTGCGGTTGCCTCCCTGGTCGCGTGGTTGCCGTTTACGTTGCGATTCGTTTCGTTCGCTGGTGGCCACACGGACGATCTGCCGTCCTGGCTACGGGACCTTCCAGTACTCCCACGCCTCCTGACGACAATCGCCTTCTATACGGACGAACGGACCTCGGTCGGGGAGTTCCTGACCGTCTTCGGTCTCTTCTGGGCTATCGCCTCGGTCTACTCGAGTGTCCGACTCTGGCAGCGGCTTGCTGGCAAGGGGCGTCCGGTCATTCCACGTTGGGTCATCGCGGCAGCAATCGTCGTGTTGCTGATAGCGGTGGCGATTCCGGCGCCCGTTCTGGTATTGGGTGGGATCCCGCTGGCGATCAGTCTCTGGCTGGTGGAGCAGCATCGACGCGAAGAAACCATGCCGGACGCAATTCCCGAAGCGTTGTTTGCCTGCGCCTTCGGTCTGATCGTGCTGACCGAATTCTTCTATGTCCAGGATGCTTTCAGCGGCCGGTTCAATACGCTTTTCAAGGTCTACTACCAGGTTTGGACCATGTTGGGCATTGCCTGTGCCGTAGCGGCAGTGAAACTCGTTCAGGAAGCTCGGCCGTTTCCGACGTTTCGTGCCGGTCTGGCTGTGGCGGGAGTGGCCGGGCTGCTGGCGGCGCTTGCGTATCCCATCATCGCCACCAATCAGTGGACCCTCGTGCACGGTCCGCGTGACTGGCAGGGACTGAACAGCGCAGCATTCTTCGCCAACTACTCCGCTGACGATCTCGCCGCGATGCAATGGCTCGCCGACAACGCTCAGGATGATGACATTGTCATCGAGATGCCGGGGTGCGCGTATACGGTCAACGGGGGAATCCCCACCTCCGGGATGGCCGCGATGACCGGCGTGCCGACCATTATTGGTTGGGGAGGTCATGAAGGACAGTGGCGTGCCGCGCAGCCGGATTTGTTGAATCAGATCGGGCAACGGCAGGCGGACGTGGCAGCGATCTACGCCGACCCGCAAAGCGACCTGGTCAAGAAGTACGGCGCGACCTTGCTCTTCGTCGGCAGCTATGAGCGCAATGGAGCATCCGGCTGCATCATTCCAGTGCCCGGCAGTCTGACCGGTGAGACCTATACGGGTCCCTATGCGTCGATCGGCAATCCCGATTTCCCCGGCGCGGGATGGGAGCAGGTGTTCTCCAGTGGCGAAACGGCGATCTACCGGCGGGTGGCGAGCGCGGGATAGCGCCGCGCCGCCATGTGAGGAAAGCAAGGCTCCGGCGCTCGTTGGAGCGCGGCTGGATAGCCTGGATCGCCGTGCGAAGCCCGTGCTTGCGGCGGAACACTGACGTCTCTATCATGCTCGCGACAGACATAGTCGATGATCGTCAGGTTCGGTCGGAATTCGGGGCCGGCTTCTTCCTGCGCGGCGGCCTGGATGAGCCGGCCGCGGTCGTCGGGACCGGCATCGATCGTGAGGTGCGGGATGTTCGGCAACGAGGCGTCTGGGAAGAGACGACGTGCGGCGCACCGGCGAATGTCACTTCTCATTGCGGTGCTGATGGGGTTCTCATTGCTGGTTCCGGTCTGGACGGCCGTGGCCGCTCCGGCGTCCGGCAGCCGGGTCATGCCGCAATCGCTGGAACAGCGGCCGGGGCTCATCGCGTTTCTGCGGCAAGGAAATCTCTGGTCGATGAATGGCGATGGCACAGACCAGCGCCAGATCATCGATGTCGCCGATCCCATCCGCGATTTTTCCTGGTCGCCCAGTGGTCGCTATTTGCTCGTTCAGCATGGCGGCCGCTCGGTCGTGCAGGGGCAGGTCGTTCAATCGGACGTCGTCACCGAGCTCTACGATGTCGTCACTGGTGAGTTGCGCGAGATCGAGCGCGCTCCCCGGTTGAACTGGATGATCGCCAGCGCCAATTTGCCCGTTTGGGCGACGGATGCGGATGAGATCGTCCAGGTCGATTTCGACACCGAAAATGGCCGAACCTATTCCCTTACCAGACTCGGGCTCGATGGAACGGCGACCCGTTTGGCATCGTTCGACGAACCGAATCTCTGTGGCGGTCCGGATGGACCGATGGCGACGATGTGGCAATTGGCCATGGAGCAGACCGGCGGCGGTTGGCACCGCAACACCTACGAACCGCTGATCTGGAGCAGCCGGAACCAGGTCGCATGGGTCCGGCCCATTTGCGGGCAGAGCCGCACGATCGATCTCGCCACTGGCGAGGTAGCGTTCTTTGCGCATGAACCGTTCGCCGCGCTCGGTTCGTATCTGCTGGTTCGCGATCGTGGTGGCTCGTGGTCGACGCTCACGCTTTTCGATCCTGCAACTGGCGGGCTGACGCCATTGTTCGAAGGCGATGAGTTCGCTGCAGGACCGAATGGCGCAATCTACTTCATGCGGACGGTCCGGGGAGAAGAGTCCGGATTTCATTCCCGGTTCGACGATGTGCCGACCGGCAACACCAACAACACGATCGAACTCTGGCAAACCGATGTCGATGCCAGCGAACCGGTGCACATCGCGTCCATCCCGGCATTCGGGGCCGGGATGCCACGGATCACGGCCGATGGGTCGGCGGTGGTCGTCGGCACGGTCGACAATCCGGCCGAATTCTTCGCTGTCGATGAGTGGAGTGCGGAACAGTTTACGCCCGATCTCTATGCCGAGCATCTGAAAGCGATGCGGGTCGACCTTGCCAGTGGCGCTGTTCGCCTATTGGCCGACGACGTCATTCTGCCGAAGCCCCAGCCGGGGCACCTGGTCGATACCGAAAACGCTGGACCGCCTTCGGGTCCGGTCCCTTCGACCAGCGCACCGGACCCGACCGCAACGCTGGTGGCCGCGCAGCCGATCGCCACCGCGACGCTCGTGACGGCTCGACCGATCGCGACCGCGACCGGTCAACCGGGCAATTCCTCGGACTCGCCTCCCGGCGCGGAATTCGGGTCGGTGGCGCCGATCTTCGCCATCACGTGCACGACCAGCGCCGAGGGATTCTGGATTTCTGGCGGAGGCGGCGTGCACATGCCGGAGGGATGCGATTGGTCGAACGGCGCCGTGTTCAGGATCAGCGGTTCCACTGGAGAATCGTACGGAACCTGTACGATCTCGGGATTCTCGTGCCAGGGCGAGGTTCGCATACCGGCCGATGTCGATGTGATCGTCACCTTGGACGAGACGACGATTCCCGAGGGATATGCCGTCGTCGATGGCAATCCGAAGCAGTTCACACTTCCGGCTATCAAGATCCAGTCGGACAGCGAGCAATGGCTTTTCGCGAGTGTGCCCGTCGAGCAACCGGGCGCCGGCCAGGAAACCGCCGGTGAGCCGAATAGCCGGGGAGAAGATGGTTGGATCGCCTATACCGGCGGCGACGGTAATGTCTGGTTGGTGCAGCCGGATGGCAGCAGGCCGACGCAGGTGACCTTCGATGGCGCCCCCGGCGATCCGTATGTGTCGCCATCCTGGGCACACGATGGATCGATGCTCACATTCACCCGGCCGATTTCCGAATCGCGCGAGACCAGTCGGGTCTACTTGCTGGTGGATGGCGTCGTTTCCACGATTCCCGGGGTATATGGATGCAGTCTGGCCGCGTTCATGCCGGGCGACGCGCAGATCGCGCTGGCTTGCAACTGGCAGGGCGAAGGCGATGTTCCTGCCGGCCTACTGCAGACCGATCCATCTCGGGGGCTGATCAGCATCGCGAATCTCGATGGCGGCAATTGGTCTGTCCGGCTCGCCTATCGGCCGGTTTCCGATTCGACAGGCGTGCATTATGGAACGGGCGTCGGGGGTATGTTCCCGACCAGTTTGTCGGTTGCACGAGATGGAACCATCTTCTTCGGGGCGGCCATGTCATTGTCGTCCTACCTGAATTGGGTCGAGCCCGGATCGACCGAGATCCATCGTATGGTCGCGCCATCGACCGGTTCGATCGATGGCCGCTTCATCGATTCGGCCAATGCGGTCCTGGCGAGAATCTGTGCTGGATGCTACGTGC
Source organism: Thermomicrobia bacterium (assembly GCA_044464585.1). GTDB lineage: Bacteria > Chloroflexota > Chloroflexia > Thermomicrobiales > UBA6265 > JAMLHN01. Next base: position 5,957 of record JBIQLF010000008.1, on the reverse strand, counting down.
AATCGCGCGAACAACCGCAGGCAAGCTTCGTGTGGATGGATCGCGGTGGTTCCGCGATAGAGACCCTGCTGGCGCTCGATCCGGAGCTGATGGCCGGTGTGCCGGCCATATCGCCGGACGGACGAACGCTGGTCTATACCGTCCGGGATCGAACCTCGTCGTATGGCGGGGAGCTGCATACGCGGGATCTGGTTACCGGACAGGATATGACGATCGGTATGGGCGGGAACCCGGCCTGGCAACCAGCGCCGGGCGGTGAGCCGCGGCAGCCAACAGCGCCCGGACCGATGGAGCCAGCCGGGGCATCGTTGCCGGAGAGGTGGGTTGGGACCAGCTGGGCCGGAATCGGCGATCAGGACGAACCGGTGATGAGCTGGCCGGTCGCGATTGCATTTACGAACGGCCGGGTGGGGGAGGTGGTCGGCACGGTCGATTATCCGACCCTCGGTTGTGGAGGCGAGATCGTTCTCGTTTCCGTTTCCGGGGATGAATGGGCCTCGTTCGAAGCCCGCGAGCGGCTCACCTATGGGCAGGACACGTGCATCGATGGCGGAGTCGCCGTCTTCACCAGCGCAGAGGGTGCGTTTCGGCTCGTCTTCCGCTGGCAAAGTCCCAGCGGACCGACGACCGCTCTGGCCACGCTCGATCCGGCGGCATAACCTGCTCCGGTTGCCGAAGCTGCCGTCAGTGTCGAAAAATCGATCGCGAACTACCCTATTGACAAACGTCGCATTCCATGAAAAGATGATCGAGTGCCCGGTGCTGATGCGCCGGGTCTCGTCTGAAGAAACCACCCGGATGGTGGAATGCGCCGATCTCCGGCGCTTGCGAGCAGAAAGGAGGACGCCCCGATGGTATCGATGCACAAGAACGCAATGTTCACGCTGCTTCATGGTTATTGCGGTACCGCCGTCCGCGCCAACATGCTCGCCCTCCCGGGAATGACTGGTTCCCGCGCTCGCTAGAGCGCGCATCGCGAACTCGTCAGGTCACCTCGGGTCGGCAAACGATCCGGGGTTTTTTGCGCCCCAATACCGAAATTCGACCGCTTCGCCTGGCCCGCGAAGCGTACCCACCGGAGACCGGCGCCGGTCTCGGGGCAACCATTGGTCATGAGCATTTCGAGAAAGGAAGGATTCCGATGATCCGTAATCGTGTCGCCCCAGGCGGGGCAAAGCGCATGGCGGCGCATGGTTCTGCCACCCATACAGGTAGCCGCGCGGGCAATCGAGGCTCGCGCATGAAGATCGATTCGATTGACGATACAGATACCGGGCCCTGTGCCCGCCCAGATAGAGGAGAACCACCGACATGCATCCGCAACAACCATGGATGATGCGTATCAACGCCGAACAATTGCAGCGCGATGTCGAGCAGAATATGCGCCTGCAGCAGGCCCGGGCAGCCGCCCGGCCGAATCGGCACGGTCCAGTTTCCAGTCTGCGACGCTCGCTCGGATTGGCTCTGATCGCGATTGGCGGTTGGATTCAGCCGGTGGAGCGGCCGGTCCGCGAATGCGATCCGGGCGTGGAGCTCGAACTGGCGCGCTGATGAACCGGTTCGATCGAGCCAGGTCGTGGCAAACGGCCACGACCTGGCTCACCGTCCGGCAGGCTCGCGCCGGACGGCACATGGCAGCGCCTTCGGCTGCACCGGGCAACAGAAGGGAGAACGAGGGTCGTTCATCGAAACGAGCGGTGCGCGGAACCTTTTCCGCCCGCGGCTCGTTTCGATGAGGAGTATCCGAAGCCGGTAATCGACCGCCGGGATAAGGGGATCGCCCGGCAACCAAGAGGTGGATATCCCAAGCGATGAACGGTGGGGTACGAGACCACCGAACCAATAGGAGGAAACGGGCGGGGCCGGGTGATTTCCGGATTCCGCCCGTTTTGTTTTGGATCCGATGGCCGCTGGGGCGCTACGGTATCATCCGGCGACGATCGACCATGCCGCAAACGGGGAGGACGCAATGACCGAGATGCAGTACGAGGACCGGATGCGAGCTCGCCCGCCCTCCGGCGATGCGGTCGCGCCGACGAGAAACGCGCGTCCCGAACAGAAGGAGATGCGCGGTCGCTATTGCACCCTGGAGCCCCTCGATCCCGGTCGCCATGCCGTCGATCTGTTTGCCGCGTCGCATGGTCAGCCAGGGCAGGAACGACTCTGGGATTGGTTGCCGGCCGGTCCGTTCGTCGATTTCGCATCGTTCCAGCGCTGGATCGCCGAATGCGCGGCCGCCACCGATCCGCTGTTTTTCGCGGTGCGGGACACCACCCTCGACCGGGCAACCGGTATGGCCAGCTATCTGAATATCCATCCGGTTCCCGGCACCATCGAAATCGGGCATGTCATGTTCGGTTCGCCCTTGCAAAAGACGCCGGCAGCCACCGAGGCGCTCTATCTGATGATGGACTACGCCATGAGCGATCTGGGTTACCGGCGACTGGAATGGAAATGCAATGCGCTCAACGGGCCGTCGCGCCGGGCGGCGAACCGGCTCGGATTCCGATACGAGGGGACGTTCTATCAGCACCTGATCGTCAAGGGCCACAATCGCGATACGGCCTGGTATTCGATCCTCGATAGCGAATGGCCGCGCCTGCGACCGAATTTCGAGCAATGGCTCGACCCGGCCAACTTCGACGAGCAGGGGAGACAGCGGGTTCGACTCAGCGAAACGAACAAGCCGGTCGAAGCATAGCGGTCGTCATCGCGCGATCGAGCGCCGGTGGAATGACAACGAGGAGGCTCGCGAGCCTCCTCGTTGCGTTCGGGACCACGCGCGCTCGATCGCGCGGGGACTCGCAGGTTACGGCATGATGCGGACTTCGCCGATTCCGCCGAGCCAGTCCGCGCCGGTGTCATTGACGAAGACGAAGCGGACATATCGAGTCGTCGCCGGCGCATCCAGGATCGACCAGCCATCGTCGCCTGCGACGGCCAGGATGGGATCGAGATCGGTCCAGATTTCGCCATCGGACGAAATCGACAGATAGAGCGCGCCGGAGAGCCCCGCGTCGCCAGCAAGCCAGCGCACCTGGGAAACGACGGTCTGCTGACCGAGATCGAGCACGAACATCGCCAGTGGTTGACTAGCGCCATTGGCGAACCAGACGGTGCCAGGATCGTCGTCGACCAGCACCTGGCCCGGTTGCGAATCGGGGCTGCGCTGCACGCGTTCGACCGGCAGCCATTCCGGTGTGGTTTCCGCGGCCGGTTCGTCATCGATCGCCTCGGCCGGTTCGGCGGCGACGGCCACCTCTTCGCCGGTGGACGTGGCATTTTCGGGCGCGGAACTCTGCATTTCCTCGCCGGTTGCGGTTGGTTCCGGTGTTTCATCGACCGGATCGACCACTGTGGGAGTCTCGGTTGGCGCCGGTGTCGAGGTCTCCTCCTCCGGCAATTCGTCGTCCGGATCGCCGGTGGTGGGCATGAGCGGGCCTTGCACCGTTGGCGACAGGGAGAGGTAGCTTCCCGATGCCCACCCCGCACCGATTCCCGGAACATCGAGCGGGAACCAGTAGACGCTGCCCGATTGCACTGCCGAACCGGTCACCGTGGCGGAGCTTCCCTTGGCGGCTACGCCTCGGGACGAGTAGCCGGTGCCAGGGCCGGACCGGATATTCAGATTGGCGGTGGTGTACACCGTCGATCCCACTCCCATCCCGCCAACCGGCGATGGGGTATTGGTCGGGATCGGGGTTTTGCTGGGCTCCGGATTCCCCACAGCGACCAGATCGAGATAGGAAGACGCCATCCAGCCGGATCCGACTCCGGAGATGCTCAGGGGATACCAGGTGTATCCGTTGGCCGCGGTGGGCGAGCCCGTCACCGTCGCAAGCGTATTCGAGGGAATTGCCGAAATGACGCTGTAGCTCGTGCCGGGACCGGATCGGAAATTGACCGTAACGGTCGTCCGAACCGTGTCGCCCGGCAGGAATCCGCCCGGAATCCGGGTCGGGGTGGGCGACTGAGCTTTTTGGGTTGGCGTGCGCGAAGGAGTGGAGGTCGGCGGACCGGCGGTCGGTGTGCGACTCGGAGTCGGGGTGGCGGAGGGCACCGCGGTAGCGGTTGGGGTGGGGGTTGCCGCCATCGGGAGGAAATACTCACCGGCCGCCCAGCCCGATCCATAGCCCCCGACCGTCACGGGATACCAGGTGTATCCATTTGCGGGCACGGGATAGCCGGTGACCTCTCCGATCGATCCGCTCGGCAGCACGGCAACCGACGGCGCCGAAGTGCTCGGTCCGCTGCGCATATTCAGATTGGCTTTGGTCTTGAAGAGATCGCCGGGTGCATATCCGCCGGGAATCGTGGTCGGGGTCGCGGTGGTCGTCACTGGACCGCCGGTGGCGGTGCGGCTCGGGGTACTGGTGGGGGTCGTCGCGGGAGCGGATGTGGACGGGTCGAAGATAATGACATCGTAGGTGAAGGTCCGGCTTTGCCCACCGACGGACACCCCGGAAATCTTCACCTTGTAGGTCTTGTCCGTTCCCGGATTCGGCCACGAGCTCGAATCGCCGAGGCCGTTGGGGCGAAAGACGATCGTGTTCTCGCCATATCCGTTGGCAGTGGTCGAATCGATGGAAACGGGGATGCTCGCCCCGTTGAGGGTCACGCTTACCGATGCGGAACCGAAATTCGCATTCGGATACGAAAGCGACCAGCGCGGGTAGACGACCTGGTAGGGAACATATCCCACGGGTGGCCATGCGACGAAGCCATCCCGGGTGGCCGGCCGGGGCGCATTGACGTTCGTGTCCCAGGCCGAGAGCGCATTCGCGGCGGCATAGCTGCCCACGGCCGGCACATCGCCGGTGCCGAACGATTGAGTCTGCGGGAAGAGAATCCAGCGGCGATGGCCAGCCGCGGTGTTGCTGCCCCCGGCATCCTTGATGTAGGCGTCGATGGCCTGGACGCCATGCGCACCCAGAGCGATGTTGGAGCTGGCCGCCGCCTGAGCGCCGCTCGAGGTGTAGCACGCCCAGTTCGAGGCAGGGGAATGGCTCAGCTGGTTGTTGCGGCTGAACATGAGCGCGGCCTGTTGGCCGGAGGTGCTTGCGCTGGCGGCAAGCCCGACGCCGGACGGCACACCGGCCATCGCGCGGTAAAACGCGACGCGGTCGATGACCGCTTGCTTGAATGCCGCGGTGGTGGTTCCGGCGATGCAGCTCGCTTGCGAGCCGGTCCAGCCAATGGCGGGTTGTCCGGTGTAGTACGCGTAATAGAAGCTGGCCGAGGCCGCGCGGGAGGAGGTGTCGACCGCCGGTACAGCGGCAGCGACGACGATATCGTCGCCCGCGGCAGCGACTACAGCGCCATCCTGAAGAGCGGGCGCATCACCGAGGATTGGTTCGCTTTGCGCATGTGCCGGCTGGGTCTGCAACGCCATGATGCTCGCGGCTACCAGCCATACCGCGAGCCCAAGCGCGAACAACCGACGCATTGGACTTCCTCCCCGAATAGTCAAAAGGGGGACGACGCCTCACCACGTTCCCCCTTGTGACCTATTTTCACCATAGCGCACGCGAGAAGCGATTGCAACGGAAATCAGGGGTTCGGGCATGTATACACGGAAAATGTGCACGTTCCATCTTGTATACAAGCCAAATGGTGTATCCGAATGAGAAATTGCGGCTATCGACTCCTCTCATACGGAATCCGCTTGGATACTGCGGGATATCCACCAGCGGTTCGGCGCGATCCCACCGTTGAAACGCTGGGCTAATACCCCTCAGTCATCATCCGGATTTCGTATCAGAGCAGGCGCCCCGCGGATCGCGGAAGCGGAGAGGCGGTTCGCGCGCGTGCGGAGGACCGCTCGGATGAGGCATCGATCGTCGCGAAATGGTGAGTTGCCGACGCGTACTGGGGAATCCGCGGAAACGGTACGGTACGAACTCGGTCGCCACTATCGCCGAATCTGGAGCCGAACACGCGGATGAGGGCGTGCGGGC
>JBIQLF010000007.1:10303-58456 GCA_044464585.1 Thermomicrobia bacterium | reverse complement strand
ATTCGTTCATGGTCGATGCTCGAAGGAGGGCAAGGATGAACTGGAAACGCAAGGTTTTGGGAATCGGCTCGGCGCTGATGCTGAGTTTCGGGATGATCGGCCCGGCAACAGCAGACGATATCGGATCAATGCCAGTGTCGGTCGACGTAAGTGACAGCAGCACCATTCAGATGTCTGCAGGCCTGGCATCTGGAAGCAGCGCGAAGTTTGGCAACGTCCCGGTCGATGCGGTTGGGGAGGGCAACGGTCTCGTTAATGCAGGTACGGCCGAGTTCGTTGTCGAATATGGTAATGACGTCTCCTTGCACCGTAGCGGTAGCAACATCTACTTGAAGTTGGGAGATGGGACTTCCGCCGGCGCATATATGGAGTTCAAGGATTCAGTTCCAGGCTATATCGTTCCAGGGAACGTGAATCTTCAAATCCCCGGCCGCTATTTGTCGATCAGCGGAATGTATAACCCGCAGCAGGTGAAATACACGGGCGGCACGGGGTCCAGCGGCCAAATTTGGAACGGCAGCACGGGGCGAGCCCCCCGCGTTGCCGGTAGTGCAGATTCAGGAAAGGCAATCTATAAAGTCGGCGATATCGGTGGCGCATTCGGAGCGACAGCCCCCTCTGCATGCCGTGTTACCACCGACAACACATTGGTCCTCTGGCCCGAAGTCTGTGGAGCCAACAACTTTGGTGAAGGCAACGGGTCGCACATGATCGCCTGGATCTATGAGGGTTCCGGTTTCGTTTCGGCTACTCATACGGTCCAACTTGCTTTACAGGTCCCCGCTGGTGTCTACCCTGGCACATACGAGGGCACACTAACCGTCGAGCAAGTCTTCAACTAGCCGAGTTCCGGGTCGCTTCGCGACCGTGCAGTGAGCCGGCGTGGCAGTTTCGAACCGCGCCGGCTCGACTCACCAACATCCTGCAACGATCTGCTTCGCTCGCAAAGAGGACGGACCAACGTGCGGAAAAGACGAATCTATATTTCTAGCACAGGGATACTGTTACTGGCATTACTCCTGATGCCAAGCAGGATGCCAACCTTGGCAATTCAGGAAGCCACCCCAGAGGCAAACGCATCCCCCGCGACCGGCAGTATTGCCTCTGCTCCGTTGCCGTCATTCGGAATCTACCCCAAGGTCAGTGGTCCTTCGACCTTTTTCGATGTCAGTCAGAAAGCAGGCACCGACAAGAGATATACCGTCGTACTGGCCAATACTGGTGAGGCCGATTTCACTGGACGCGTTTTCGCGGTCGATGTCCGCACCGCGCTCAATGGCGGATTTGAAACCGGTGGCCCGGACGAAGAAAAGATGCCTCCCACCACTTGGCTCGAATTTCCGAACGATATCGTCACCCTCGAACCCGGAAAGGGAATTGAACGCACGTTCACCGTATCGGTACCAAACGACACTCCACCGGGTGAATATGTCACCGCGCTTTGCTTCGAAACAGCGGAGCCACTCCCTATTCCCGGTGTGCCTAACATGAAGCAGAATCTGCGCAAAACCATTGCGTTCTATCTGACCGTTCCCGGAGAGAAACATCCGGAATTCTCCATCGAAAACGTCCACATGGTGATCGATAAAACCTGGTCGGGACTCGAAGCCGATATCGTCAATAGCGGCAATGTCCGTGTGCGCCCCGAAGGGCGGTTGACCATTAACAACGCTGACGGTCAGCCGATCCTGACTAGTGAACTGGCGTATGATTCGTTCTATGCTGGTCACACCGGCCGCATCCAATACGGATTCGGCGATTTGCTGCCCGCTGGCGAGTACGAGGTCACCATCGAGCTGCGCGACCCGGAGACCGGCGCGACCGCGATCGTCGAAAACCAGCGCATCACCACCACCACCCAGGCCGCGCTCGACGCCGAGGCCGCGCCCCCGGTTTCCTTCACCGAGGCAACGGGCACGCTGAAACCAGATGCCGAGTCGCCACAATTCCTGCTGATCGATGCCACCCTCGAAAACACCAGCGATCCACTCGAGGATGCCGAGTTGAGCCTGAAGGTGACCCGCGACGGCGAGCTGGTCGAAAACTATGTCGTCGTTTCGCCCCTGTCGCTGCCGCAGGGCGAAACCAATGTGACGAACCGGTATATCCCGTTGGATGGCTGGTCTTCCGGAACGTGGGCGTTCACCTTGAGCGTACAAGCGAAAGACCGCCAAACCGGTGTTTCCACCATCCTGAGCAGCACCAGTCTCGGAGAGCCGGTCGTTATTCCGTAAGACCATCCCGGGTCACGCGCCGACACCACGAGAGGAGCCACGGTGCTTCGATACGCCATCTCCGGACCGGTCTGCATCCTGATCGTGCTGATGCTCACCATGGGAACCGTATTCGCTCAGGGACCGGCAACGCAGGACGTGCAGGTCATCTTTAGCGATGCCGGCGAGTTCTCGGTTTTGCTGCAGGCAATCGATGACGGTGGCCAACCGGCGGACCCAACATTTGGAACCGTGTCGCTGGATGCGCTGGACGATGTTCCGGTCACGCTGAACCTCCAACTGACCTATACCGACACCCAAACCGAGCGTGGAAGCGGAGCTATCTCGGTTTCCGCCACCAGTTTCTTGCCAGTTTCACCGGTTCCTCCTTTCGCCGGTTCCGATCAAGTGGAATTCCAAATCCCGGATCGCTATCTCGAGCTCACCACGATCGGTGAGATCGACTTGGATACGTCGGGTCAGAGTTGCCAGGACCCGGAGCTGGGCGCCATTATTGCCTCGACCGGTGCCGAAGGTCATTCATTCGATGGAGGCGGCAATCTGAAGATCGCCGAGGTTGCCGCGGGCTGCGGCACGGGAAGCGCAACCCAAACGATCGGGCTCACCCTAACCGTCCCCGCCGGCGTCTATCCCACCGAGTACAGCGCCACCATCACAGTCGAAACCACGGTCGGCGATATCTCCTGATCTGCGCGCTCAGCGCTCGAGTGCTCTTGCCACCGGATCGATATCGATCGGTTCCCTTCTCGAACGAAGAGACTAGGCCGTTACGTCAATAAACCCGCGTACCTACGCGGAGATTATGAAATTCACGTCACGGCCCCCTTGACAATCGGCCCACGATTCCGTATCGTGTACGTACATGGTCCCGAGGAGCACCTGAGGCGGCCACCACGTTTCGACATATGGCCTTTCACCGGCGTCAAAACCGGCCCGAATCGCAACTGGCGAAATGGCAAAATCCAGGGCGGAGAACCGGGAGCGTTGCGGGGCGCGTTTCGGTTCGATACCAGGGGGCGGTGGCAGAGGTTCAGAGGTTCGTCGGGACTATGTTATTTTACGAATCGAAAGACGGCCCAAGGGTGAACGCTCGAACCGCCGTGGCTCCGTTGCCATGGGAGATCGGCAAGTCGGCGCATGGCTGTCGTTCGCTCGAATCGATTGCCAGCGCCAGTTCCCTCCAGTTCTTTGCGCTTCACGGTGTGGGACCGAAGGCAATGTGCGATATGCGGGAAGCGCTAGAAAGCCGAGGCGTGCCGAAGCTGACAGACTAGACCGAACCGTGCCGCTGGTTTCCCGTACCCGGCGCCGCAACGGTTCTCCGGCGGTTTCTGCAACGTCACATCGGGAGAAATTCGGGAGAGAGGGGACCTTCGCATGGATTTTGGGAAGATTTTCACCGCCGACGGGCGGATCGGGCGTAAGGACTGGATCATCTGGATCGTCGGTATCGCCATCATCTTCGGCATCATTGGCTATATTCTCGGAGATCGGGGCACAACCGTTCAGGCAATTCTTTCGATCATTGCCGGGATCGCCGGTATCTTCATGGGCATCAAGCGCCTGCACGATCTCGACAAGACCGGGTGGCTCTATCTGCTGGGTTTTGTCCCGATCGTGAATATCTTCTTCGCGATCTACCTGATCGTCTGGAAAGGCACCGAGGGCAACAATCGCTACGGTGCGCCGAACAGCGGCAGCCCCTTCAACTTCTGATCATTGCAATGCCAAAGCCCCCGGCCATCTGGCCGGGGGCTTTGGCATTGTCTTCGGTGCTCGAACGTTACATACCGACCCGGGTCTGATCGACCTGTACGACCTCCGCGAATGCCGGGCAAACCGCGGTGGCCGACGCCCCGTACTCACCGATAGCCGCGCCGAGCGCGCCCAATTGCGCCCCGAAGCGCTGACCGGCTGTCGCGAGATCGGAGGTTTTCGCTTCGGCAAAAGCCAGGGCCGACACCCGGTAGAGTTCTTCGACTTGCTGGTTGTAGAAGAACGCAATCTCCGGAACCGCAAGCTCTCCGATCTTCTTGCTCGTGTCGTCATAGAGTTGGGCCAGTCGACCCAATTGTTCCGGCGTCATAATCATCATTGCGACGGCCAGTTGATCGCCATGCTCGGTAATAGGCGTCGCCACCCCCGGAAAGACCATTCCGATATTGGCAATCAATTCATCCATGATCTTCTGTCGCATCTCGGCATACGCCGGGACCTTGTCACAACCATTCGCGGTGGCCGTTGGCACCGTAATCGGTGTACCCGTCTGCGCGGCCACCGCCCCGGCGCCCACGGTCATCATCGCGGATGCAATCATCAGAGACGCGAATAACCAGCGAATCCTCTCCATCTTATTTCCCCTCGAATAGTGCTGGAACCGCCATTCGGTCCCGAATCGGCGCATTATGCACGCCCGGCATCACCGGCGCATCCCCAGAGCCGCTGAATCTCCCGATAGTCGATGAGAATGATTCCTTCGGATTCGACCACGGCACGGGCTTCCGGCGAGCAAAAGAAGTCGAAATCGGTCTTGCGCACCCGCCACCCGCCTGGTTCCATCGCCTGCGCCTCGGCGTCGCCAGTGCTCACATGCACGGCCCATTGACTCAACCCCACCGGCAGCTCGCGCAGCATCTGGACCCAGATACCGGATTTCCCCTCGACCGGGAGACTGTAGCTGTCCACGATCGGGAAGTCGTTGGCGGGCTTTCCCTGGGCCAGGAGGCGCACACGCGTCGCGTCACCATTCACCCGCATCGCCAGCCCGAATTCATCGCAGAGTCGGAGGGTCAGATCGAGAATATCGGGACGCCCTCCATCGAGCACGCAATGCCAATCGAGGTGAGTCGGCGCGAGTCCGAAATCGAGCACGCGCTCGATCTGCGCCCGAAACTCGATTTCGACTTCGTCCAGTACCGCGTTCGCATAGAGTGCCGGAATCTCGGCGTGCGCGCCAAAGAAACCAGCCGGATTCACCAACGAGGCAACCGTATCCCTCGAAGCCACCGGTCCCCACCGATAGCCCGGCATCTCGTTGACGAGGGTGAGATGGACACCGAACGAAAGAGATGAATCGTCCTTCAATATGCTCATGGCCTCCCAGGCCCACGGACAACACGCCATCAGGCTGGTGGTCGTCACGATGCCGCTTCGCATCGCCTCGACTGTGGCGACATTGATCGAATGGCACATCCCGAAATCGTCGGCGTTGACGATCAGCAAACGGGCATCCGCTGGGTATCCCAGGAGCTCGGCATTACGGGAGATCTTCGTCATCTGTTCGGCCCTCTCTCGATCAACGTACCAGTCCCTCGAAACGCACAGAACGGAAATCGCCCGCGCTCTCCATCGAGAACGCGGGCGATTCTATCTGGTAGCGCGTACGGGATTCGAACCCGTGATCTCCGCCTTGAGAGGGCGGTGTCCTGGGCCGCTAGACGAACGCGCCATGACCCAAATTGAGCGAACCGAAGTCTACCAAGCCCCCTCCTTTTGGTCAACGTCCGCGGAACTCCGCCCGAGGCCGCCCGATGCCCGAAGCGCGTTCGCCCCGCAGGTATCTACCATGGTGGTTCGCGGGCGCGCTGGCCGCGTCCCACGTGGCTCTTGCCACTCCGCCGATTCATGCACAATACGCATCGTATGCATCGTTCGTCCGGTCGCAGCCGGACGATCCTCTGACAGGAAAGAATCTCGTGCCCGTCGATCATCCATCCAGCAACGGTCATCTGCCGAATCCGGCCAACGCCGCGCACGAGGAACGCACCGAGGACGATCATATCTTCGGTTTCGATACCCTGGCCGTTCATGCCGGCCAGCGTCCCGATCCCACCACCGGTTCCCGGGCGATGCCACTCTATCAAACGACGTCGTTTGTCTTCGAGGACACCAACCACGCCGCCGAGCTCTTCGCGCTGCAACGGTTTGGAAATATCTACAGCCGCATCATGAATCCGACCAATGCCGCATTCGAGGAACGAATCGCCGCGCTCGAAGGTGGGGTCGGCGCGCTGGCGGTCGCGTCCGGGCAAGCCGCGCAGTTCATCGCGCTGACCACCCTGCTCGCGCCCGGCGATCAGATCGTTTCCTCTTCGGCACTCTATGGTGGCACCTATACCCAGTTCGACATCACCCTGCGGCACTGGGGGATCGATGTCGTCTTCGTCGATCCGGTCGATCCCGAGAACTTCCGCAAGGCGATCACGCCAAAGACCAGGGTGCTCTACGGTGAAACGATCGGCAACCCGCGCATCGATGTGTTCGACATCGCCACCGTCGCCGATATCGCGCACGAACACGGATTGCCCGTGATCGTCGACAACACCTTTGCCACCCCGGCCCTCTGCCGGCCGATCGAGCACGGCGCCGATATCGTGGTGCACTCCGCCACCAAGTTCATCGGCGGGCATGGAACCTCTATCGGCGGCGTGATCGTCGAATCGGGCCGGTTTCCCTGGAACAATGGCAACTTTCCCGGACTGGTCGATCCATCGCCGGGCTATCACGGTATCAGCTTTACCGAGACCTTCGGGGAATATGCCTTCTTGATGAAAGCCCGCGTCGAGAACCTGCGCGATCTCGGTCCGGCGCTCAGCCCCTTCAACTCCTGGCTCTTCTTGCAGGGATTGGAAACGCTCCCCGTTCGCATGGAACGCCACTGCCGCAATGCCGAACAGGTCGCCGCGTTTCTGCACCAGCATCCCCAGGTCGGCTGGGTCAGCTATCCGGGATTGCCGGACAGCCCCTGGCGTCCACTGGCCGAGCGCTACCTGCCAAACGGCAGTGGCGCGATCTTCACCTTCGGGATCGAAGGTGGGCGCGAAGCGGGCGCCCGCTTCATCGAAGCGCTGACCCTGATCTCGCATCTGGCCAATGTCGGTGACGCCAAGACCCTCATCATCCATCCAGCCAGCACGACCCATCAACAACTGTCCGACGAGCAGCAGCGAGCCGCCGGAGTCAGTCCCGATCTGATTCGCATCTCGGTTGGTCTGGAGGATGTGGACGACATCATCTGGGATCTCGACCGGGCATTGCGGAAATCGCGGACTGGGAACACGATTGCCGCGGGGATCGACCATGACTGATTCGACGGCTCGGACACCAACCGGCTCCTCCCCGAACCAGTTCGTCGCCACGGCTGGCGCCTACGAACGGTTGCGGCTGCTGCAGACATATCGCACCATCGCCATGGTCGGCCTGTCAGCCGATCCGATGCGGCCAAGTCATTTCGCCGCGATCTATATGCAATCGGCTGGCTACGACATCATTCCGGTCAACCCGCGCATGGCAGGGCAGACGGTTCTGGGACAGGAAGTCTATGCCTCACTGCTCGACATTCCCACGGAACGCAATGTCCAGATCGTCGATGTTTTTCGCCGCTCGGAAGACATTCCGCCCATTCTCGATCAGGCCATCGCGATCGGCGCTCCCGTGTTCTGGATGCAGCTCGGCATCGTCAACGAGGACGCCGCCGCCCGCGCCCACGCCGCGGGCATGGATGTGGTCATGAATCGTTGCGTGAAGATCGAGCATGCCCGCTTTTTCGGAGGATTGAATCTCGTGGGAATGAATACCGGGGTCATCACCTCGCGCCGGAGTATTGGCTGAGATGCTCGAACCGCTCGATCCTCCCGCATTGCACCAGCCGCTGATCATCTCGGCCGCGCTCACCGGTTCGTGGCCGACCAAGGAGCAGAATCCGGCGCTGCCGGTCACCGAAGAGGAGATCGCTGGAGCCGCGGTGGACGCCGCCGCGGCGGGCGCAGCCATCGTCCATTTGCATGTGCGCAACGCGCAGGGGAAAGTCACCTGCGATCCCGCGCGCTACGCCAAAGCACGCGACCTGATCCGCGCGGCCGGGTGTGATGTCATCATCAACATGAGCACCGGAGGCGGCGCCGGACAGACGACCGATCGGCAACGCGCCGAACCGGTAACACTCGCGCCCGAAATCGCCTCGTTCGATTGCGGTTCGCTGAATTTCGGCGCCGGAGTCTTCGTGAATTCGCCGTCGTTCCTGACCGAGCTGGCCGCATCCATGAGGACATATGGCGTACGACCCGAAATCGAATGCTTCGAACCGGGACATGTCGCCAACGGTCTTCGATTCATTCAGGACGGCGCCATCGAACCGCCCTATTGGTTCCAGATGGTGCTCGGAGTTCGCGGCGGCGCGCCCGGAACCATCCAGCAGCTCGTCCATATGGTGCAGATGCTGCCACCCGGCGCGCTCTGGTCGGCCTGCGGAATCGGCCGGGCGCAATTGCCGCTTGGAGTCGCGGCAATGACCATGGGCGGGCATGTGCGCACCGGATTGGAGGACAACCTCTGGTATCACAAGGGTGAGCTGGCCCAGAGCAATGCCCAGCTGGTGGCACGCCTGGTCCGCATCGCCGGTGAGATCGGCCGGCCGGTTGCATCGCCCGCGCAAGCCCGCGAGCTGCTGGGGATTCCGCCGCTGGCATGACGCTTCGCTTCGCTGCCGCTCAGCTTTCGCACGAAACCAACGCCTTCAGCGCTGTCCGAACCGATCTGGCTGCCTTTATGGCCTCCACGATCCGGCGCGGCGAACAGATCACCCGGCAAGAACGAACCACCAATTCGACCTTCGGAGGATTCATCGCCGGAGCGGAACGTTTCGGATTCGAGCTGATTCCGATTCTCTCGGTGTGGGCGACCCCCTCTGGAATGGTGGATGGTCCAACCCTCCACGCCCTGATCGAAGAGATCCAGGACGGTATTCGAACCGCCGGACCGATCGACGGGGTTCTGCTCGGACTCCATGGCGCGATGGTTTCCGAGCTCGATCGTGATGCCGACGCCCTGATCCTCGAATCGGTGCGCGAGCTCATCGGCAACGAACGACCGCTCGTCGCGACCCTCGATCTGCATGCCAATATCTCGCCCCGCATGGTCGATGCAGCCACCATGTTGATCGGCTACGACACGTATCCCCATGTCGATATGGCCGCCCGCGCCGAGGAAGCCTGTGGGCGGATCGTGCAATTGGCGCGCGGCGAAATCACACCAGCGGCGGCGCTGGTCAAACCGCCCATGGTGCCGACCTCCCAGCGCATGATCACCGATCGTTTGCCCATGCGCGACCTGATCACCCGCGCTCATGAATGGGAAGCGAAACCGGAGATACTGGCCGTCACGATTGCGGGAGGGTTTCCTCCCGCCGATGTCGAGGAAGCCGGACTCAGCGTGCTCGCCTATGCCGATGGCGATGTCACTCCCGCGCTGGACACCGCCGAAGCGATCGCGGATCGGGCATGGGACATCCGCGAGCAGTTTCTGGGCGGCGTTTCGACCTTCGAGGACGCGGCGATCGCACTCGGGGAACTGGCATCGGACAACAAACCGCTCGTGCTGGTCGATATCGGGGACAACCCCTGGACCGGCGGTCCCGGCGATAGTGTCGAGCTCCTGCGCTTCCTGCTCGAACAGCGAGCGCAACATACCGCGCTGGCGCTGGTTGCCGATCCCGAGGCGGTCGCCATCTGTCAGCAGGCTGGTCCGGGGACGACCGTCCGGCTGTCGCTGGGCGCGAAAACCGACCGGTTGCATGGCCCCCCGATCCCGGTCGATGCGTTGGTCCGGAGACTGACCGACGGGCATTACGTCAACGCGGGTCCGATGATGGCCGGGGTAACGGTCGATCTCGGTCCAAGCGCCATCGTGCGTATCGGCGGAATCGACGTCCTCGTTTCCAGCCGGGCGGAAACCCCGATCGATCTCAACGTCTTTCGCGCGTTCGGGATCGAACCAACCGCGTTGAGGGTGATCGCGCTCAAAGGCAAAGGACATTTCCGGGCCGCATTCGAGCCGATCGCTTCCCGAGTCATGCTCGTCGAGGGACCGGGTATCACCGGAGCCGATCTTTCCCGGCTTCCCTTCCGGCATCTTTCCCGTCCGATCTGGCCACTCGATCCGGAAGCGGACTGGTGAGGGATACGAACGAAATCGATTCAAGGTAGAGTTGCGATTCTTCTTTGTGTTGCTGAATAACGGAGGAACGGATGCGCGAGTTTCATCAACCGGACGATACCTATCATTATGTGTTCGGACCGAACGCGGAACCGATCGCGCATGTGAAACCCGGCGAACCGGTCGTCATTCACACGATCGATTCTTCCGGCAATATGGTGACCTCTGAGGATCGGATGCCGAGCGAGGTCATGGGGCGCTATATCAATCCCCAGACCGGTCCCTTCTCTATCGATGGCGCCGAACCGGGCGATACGCTTGTCGTGCATATCGACAAGATCGAGGCAACCCGCGATTGGGCATTTTCCGCCCTGGTGCCCTACTTCGGCGGACTGACCTCGACGCGCTGGACTCGCACCTTGCAGCCCCCGCTCCAAGAACGCGTCTGGATCTATCGCCGCACGGAACGGAACACCTTCGCCTGGAACGACCGCTGGGAAGTTCCTTGGGCGCCGTTCTTTGGCACCATGGGAACGGCCCCGGATATCGAATCGATCTCCTCCCTTTCGCCGGGCGACCATGGCGGCAATATGGATGTGCCCGATGTCACCGAGGGCAATACCCTCTATTTTCCGGTGCATCATCCGGGCGCGCTCTTCTATGTTGGTGACGCGCACGCGGCGCAAGGACAAGGCGAGCTGTGTGGTGTGGCGCTGGAGATCGCGGCCAAGGGCACCTTCCGCTTCGATGTGATCAAGCACCAGGCAATCGCCTGGCCCCGCATCGAATCGCCCACCGAGCTGATGTCGGTCGGCAGCGCCCGCCCGATGGAGGACGCCGCCCGCATCGCCTATGCCGATCTCATCGACTGGATCGTGCGCGATTACGGATTCGACCCAATCGATGCCTATCAACTCCTGACCCAGCTCGGCAAATGCTATGTCGGCAATATGGTCGATACGACCTATTCCATGGTGGCCAAGGTGGGCAAGGAGTATCTGCGCAAGATCGGATGATTGCGACCGTGCATCGCTGCGTCCGCCCGTGCAATCGAGAATCCGACTCGACCGCACGGGCGGAATCGACCGTGCTACGCTGATGGTCCCAACACCAGAATGTAGGCAGGATATGGCGTATTGCTGGTGACGAAGGTCGATGCCACAATCACTCCATCGGTGGTCACACCTTGCACCCTGAAATACGTCACATCCGCTGGAAGCGCCGTGCCGTCTTGTAGAGAATACGGCACACCATCGATCCAACGGGCGGGTCCGGTGAAGCCAGTTGGCTCGCCGGACGCCTGATCCATCGACCCGAACATTTCGGCCGTGCTCAGTGCGATCCCCACGTTGGCATAGGTGTCTTCTGCACTGGATGCGACGGCTTGCGGTTCGCCTTGCCCATAGATCCAGGAACCGGAAGCGAAACCCGTCGCATCGATCCAGGACAGCGAAAGCACGGCGCCGCCGTCCCCAAACAATCCAGCGAAGACCGGCGGATAGAGTTTTTCCAGACCGTTCGCGGTCACCTCTGCGGGTAACGCGATTTGCTCGACGGACCCCTCTGCCTCCCAATGGAAAAGCGACCCTGCATACCCTTCCGCATCGTAAGCACACCCATATCCGTCGCCATTTTCCGCAAGCGCAAGAACGAGTGCGCCCTCGGCTCCGTCCGGGACTGGGAATTGCTCCGGCGTGCCATCGACCCATCGTGTTGCAACTCCGTCGACATGGCCGCCGACGACGCCGTTCCCGTTGACAGCTTTCGCGCTGACACTGATCCCGCCGCCAGCGTCCAAACGGGTCGGACGACCATTGGACCAGAGAACGCCAATGGACGGTGCGTCTTGCGCCTCGGTTTCGGCCAGATTACCGGCGAGATATCCATTCGCTCCGGCGACGAGCGGCCAGCAACGAGCGAATCGAATATCCCCGATATCCAGTGCGGTGCGCGTGCCGGACAAATCCCAGGTCACCGGAGCGAGCATCCCGTCGACCCAGTCCCACCCGGCGATCACTCCATCGGGCGACACTGCCTGAAACCCTCCATCCGCCTGGACCTTGTAACGCTCGCCCGCGAACTCGGTGAATTCGTAGATCACCTTCGCGGTGTACGAAGGCGCCTGCGCCAGCGCCCCATTGGACCTGACTCGATCGGCGAGCAGCAATCCAGAACTGACTGCCGCGGCGCCCTTGAACAACATCCGTCGGTTCATCGGGAATCTCTCCTTGTTTCGTTCCAGCCGCCCTGCATGCGATCGCCATGCCGGCGCTTTCGACGTATCGATTTGGTGCAGCGTTCAATGGCCCGCGGTCGTGGTTGAAGGCTACGACCACCCAAGAAGCGATGCGCCCCGCTGTTCCACGCGGTCAGTAGCACCATCGACTCAGTGCGTGGCTTGCGGGATCAGGGTTCCAATTCCGGCAAGTCCAGCCCACGGCAGCCCGATAGCCGTCAACTCATCGGCCGGAAGAGCAGACCATGATAGGCTCCGCTCTCCTCATGGAGTCCTATACCGGCGATTTCGCGCTCGGTATTGACCGCGGCCGCGAGGACCGTGGAAAAACCAGCCGAATCGGACAGCAGTGTCTTGAAGGGATAGACGGTTCCGCCGATCCAAATATCAGGTCCACCGACCATGAACCGGTCGTCGATCGCTCCCCTGACCGTCGTCACAGAGGCTTGAGATGTCCCGGGGAGCAATTCCGGTATTCCGGCACGATAGATCCAGGCATATCGCCCCGAAGCACCGGTTCCCTCGACGCGCAGATCGAGCACGAAATCGCCATTGTCGAAGATCGCTGGAACCGATGGTCCGAACGATTCCACATTGCCGAATTCGGCCACCTCGTCCGGCCATTCGAGTTGCTGTACTGCTCCGTCCGCCAACCAGACGACTGGTGGATGAGACACGACATCCGCCTCGTTCTCGAACAGAACGATGGAGTCTCCAGCATCGTTGATATTGCTGACGATTCCAGAATGCTGGCCGTCCGGAATATCGAGAAACGTCTGCTCACCATCGATCCAGCGCGCGGGAACATGCTTGACCTGGCCACTCATATTTCCACGTGGAGAAATACACTCCACGAATGCGTGACTGCCGAAAACCACGCCATCCTTGCGCGGGTCCTCCCAAACGATCGTCTCGAAGGGACGAGCGGAAACGCTGCCGTCGATCAAGACCGCGGACATCACCCCCGCACCATTGATGTGGACCCAGGAGCATTCGGTATACGGAACTCCCAGGGTATCCAACACGATGCGATTGCCGTCCGCGTCCCAAATCGCGGGTACGGGCAGGTCGTCGACGTAGTCATATCCAGCGATGATGCCGGAATCGCTCAGTCCAGAAAATCCCCCGAGGTTTCCGCTCGGGTCTGCCGTGAAGGTATACACATCCACGACGTCATAGAGCGGGGTTTGTGCGGATGTCGAACCCGTCCATCGGGGTCCGAGCGAGCGTGCCGCGGCGCTCGCTGCCGCACCTTTGAGCAATGACCGTCGTTTCATTGAGATTCCCTCCTATCTGAGAGCGCTTCGGGCGCGATGCGCGCTCACCGGTGTCTCGATCGACGCCTTTCACATTAGGGAGGGAAACGACCGCAGGCTGTACCTCGCGGCACAGCCTGGGTGTGTTCTTGCTGACATTCCTGAACGGATTCAGCCTCGATGCATGGGACCGAGGTGAGGTGGTTTTGCGACCGAAACCGGCTGACTCGGCCCATCGACCTGCGCGCGCACGCGCCGCACCTTCGCGCCCACGGCATCGATGGCCGCGGTCTTGATCGGCGCGCCCGGTTTGCGCATGGTGACTTCGACCGCATCGATCATGGGAAAGTCGTTCAGGATGGCGCGCGCGCATTCATCGACGACGGTTTCGACCAGTTTGCGGGGTTCGCCTTCGACGATCACTCGCACGACCTCGTAAACAGCAAAATAATCGACGGTCGCTTGGAGGTCATCGCGAGCGGCGGCAGAGCGCAGATCGAGCTCCATCGTTATATCGACCGTGAAACGTTGGCCGAGCGCGGTCTCCTCGGGATATACCCCGTGGTATCCGAAAAACCGCAAACCTTCGAGCAACAACGTATCAGTCAAGTTGGTAGAGCTCCCGAGCGTTGTCCGAAAGGATCCCGGCCGCGGCTCTCTGCGCATCGGCCTCGCCCAGCATTCGCTTGGCCACCAACCCGTTCATCACATCCTGCAATGCCTGTTTCCCCAGTTTGGCGCTGGTATACATGATTTCCGGCAGCTCATACCCGTCCGAGCCGTAGCAGATCTTGTTCAGCGGCGCCATCGCAACCACACCCTCGATGATCTCCCAGGCCGCGGACGATGCAAACGGAATCCCCTCGCTGATATCCAGATAAACCCGGGGCAGCACATTGGCCATATAGGCAGCCTCGCGGTGATACGGATAGCCGGTATGGACGAGAATGGTCCGGCAGGAGCGATAGACTGGAAAGCGCAGCAGCTCCATCAAATACGAGGGCCGGCACATTACCAGATTGACTTCGAAATCGCCCATGCCGGTGTGGATTTGCATCGGCACGTCGTGGTCCATGCAGAGCTCGAGCGCTCGGCAAAGCAAATGGTCGCGCAGCTTTTTCATGCTGCCACCCCCCAGACCGCGCTTGATCGCATCGAGCGCCTGGAAACCTTGATCCGGGGTTCGGGAAAGCGGCGAAACATCGAGGCCGGTCCGATACGCGATGATCGACTTCACCCCTTTGTACCGGCCCGAGCTCAATCCCTCGGCAATCGACGTATCGAAGGTGTCCTTGAACTCCGACCAGCTCAGATCCTGTTTCAGCAGATCGGCGATCAGCGGTTCGATCCGGTAGATCGGGACCACCTCGATCGGCAATTCGGCGCTGACCTCATCGATGTCCAGCATCGGCAGCGGAACCCCGAAATCGAAGATCACGGTGTCGAGTCCGGCATCGGCATAGAGCCGGCGCACATAATCCCGATAATCGACCGCGACCTGCGCATTCCGTTCGTTGAGCACCGAGTCGATATCAGCCGAGGTGCCCAAAAACTCCGCCAGATCATTGACCATACGGGTGAAATAGAGGGTCGAGCGTTTGATTCGTTGAAGCTCATCGGATACAGCCGGGGTGAATTCGATACCCCCCTGCTCCATGTACGCACGCGAACCGCCCCCGAACGCGGTGTAGTTGGTGAACTGCTCGGCCGAGACCGCGCCCTTGTTCAGGAACGGGTGCGCGTGAACATCCAGCACCGGCAATCCGCTGACATCGACCATGTTCTAGATGACCTCCAGATATGTTGCGCGTTCCCAGGGGTGAACTTCGAGCTCGTACGCCGCCAGCTCACTCCGCTTGACTGAAAGAAAATGGGGCAGGATCGTTTCGCCGACTGCGCTCGCCACCACCTCATCGGCTTCGAGGGCAGCCAGCGCCTCCGGCAACGTGCGGGGCAGGAAGGTCAGCCCCGCATCGAGCATTTCCTCGGTGGACATGATGCCAACGTCGCCCTGAAATGGCTCGCCCGGATCGATCCGATTGCGAATCCCGTCGAGTCCGGCCGCGAGCAGGCCCGTGAGGAAGAGCGTTGGGTTGCACGAATTGTCGCCGGAGCGATATTCGATGTGCCGCCGGTCGCCCACCCCCGGAACCCGGGCGACCCCCGATCGGTTGCCATACCCCCAATAGATATTGGCCGGCGCCCAGGAACCGGGCAACAACCGCTTGTAGCTATTGACCGTCGGTGAACCGAGACCGGTCAGCGCCGGAGCATGCGCCAGCAGACCGCCCAGGAACCAGCGCCCCAGTTCGGAAAGCCCTTCATTGGCGCTGGCATCGGGGGTCAGATGGGTCGTGCCTGGCAAATCCCAAACACTCAGGTGCACATGCAGGCTGTTTCCGGCCCAACTGGAAAAGATCTTGGGCATGAAGCTTGCAATCCAACCGTTGCGTCTGGCCAGATCGCGCACGGCCCCCTTGAGCGCAAGATAGCGGTCGATGGCCTCGATCGGCGTTCCATGCTTGACCGACATTTCGTACTGGCCGGGGCCGTATTCCTTGCCGAGCTGACCGACCGGCACGCCCATCGTCTCCAGCTCCGCCACGACATCCGAACAGAACTGCTGCGCTTCGGCCAGACCATCGACGGTGAACATGCGTGTCCGGTTGATCGGTTCCACACCGCCGCTCTCACCAGGGCGGAGCAGGTAGAACTCGGGTTCGAGGGCGGCCATGATGGAATAGCCCTCATCCGCCAGGGCATCGACCATCGTCTGCAAGCGGGTGCGCGGGCAGCCCTCCCAAATGGAACCATCGGTCGAGCGCATCCAGCCATTGGCGATTGCGGTATTCGGGAATCTCGGAAGCACCGCATAGCTGCGTGGATCTGGAACCAGCAGGACATCCCCGGAGTCGGCTCGCCACGTGGCCGATTCCGGTTGGTGGTCGAGAATATCCATATCGAGATTGGCGGTCGCAAACACGACGCCATCGCGAACCGCACTCTCGAAGCTCCCGGGTGGGAGCGTCTTGGCGGCGCCGATCCCGCTGTAGTCGTAATAGGCGATCCAGAAGTTCTCGATCCCGTCATCGCGGAGGCGGAGCAGGAGCTCCGAAGCGTCAGCTGGCGCGTCCGGCATAGTCGAATTCCTCTCCCTCTCCGATCCGCTGCAAGAGCTTGGCCAGCAAAGCCGTTCGTGGCACGATGCTGCTGACCAGAATGTACTCGTCCGGACTGTGATCGAGTCCGCCGATCGGACCGAGACCGTCCAGTCCGGGGGTACCGGCGTAGCACGCGAAACTCACGTCCGAGCCACCACCCGTCGAAGCGCCCTTCAGCGAAAAACCGAGCTCTCCAGCGATCTCGATCGAAGCGGCCTCCAATCGTTTCGTTCCTTCTGTGTATTCCATTGCCGGACACCCGGAATCGGGAATGATGGTGATGTCCACACGTGTCCCAGGCACATAGTCCTGCCTGGCGACCCGATCGATCGCGGCGATGATCTCGTCCAGATCGGCATTCGAGCGGGCGCGGACATCGAGTTCGGCCCTGGCGTAGTCGGCCACCACATTCGGGCGACCGCCACCGGAAATCTCGCCCGGATTGACCGTGATCCCCGGTTTCATCGCATTCAGCGCAAAGATGTTCGTGATGATGTGCGCCAGCGCCAATGTCGCACTCGCGCCTTTTTCGGGTTCGACCCCGGCATGCGCCGCCTTGCCAAAGACCTCGATGGTCAGCCATTTGCTGGCCTTACGGGACGTGACGATATCGCCGTTTTCCCGCGCGGCCTCCAGGGTCAATACCGCATCCATACGCGGACCGAGTTCTTCCAGCAGGGGATTCGAATGCCGGTCGTCGATCTCTTCGGCCGAAACGATGAAGAAGCTCAACTCCCCGAGTCCGTTCCAGCCCAATCGGTCGAGCGCGCGAATCGCATAGAGTCCGGTCAACAACCCGGCTTTCATATCGCAGGTACCGGGACCGAGCAGCGTGTCGCCGTCGATCGTCACCGGGCGTTCCGCCGCGGTACCGAGGGGAAACACCGTGTCGGCATGTCCCAGCAGCATGACCTTGCGCGTTCCGGTTCCTGTGCGGACCGCCAGCAGATCATCACCGCATGTTTCCTGACGCAGGCGGCGCACCTCGAAGCCCAAATCGTCGAATTGCTGCTGGAACCAGTCTTGCACCCGGTCGATGCCAGCCTTGTCGTAGCTGCCCGAGTCGATACCCGAGAGATACCGCAAATCTTCGATGTATTGGCCGAGCTGGGATTCCAGCCAGAGCGTCACAGGTTCACTCACCAATCGATTCCTTTACTTACCAGCCAGCATACTGGGCCACGGTTTCGTCCGGCACCGCGCCATCGAGCACATCGGCGATCGCCCGGTCGAGCAGCTCGACTCCCTGTTCGATCGCCTCCGGCTCGATGACGAGCGGTGGCGTGATTTCGAGTACGTTCCCCCAGTTGCCGGCGTAATAGACGATCATGCCCAATTCCCAGGCACGATAGACGATCTTGGCGGGCAATGTCGTATTGGGATTCGTGCTCTCCCGGTCGGTCACGAGCTCGACCCCGGCGATCATGCCCTTGCCGCGCACATCGCCAACGATGTCGTATTCCATGAGCCGGTCGGTCAGCAATCGTTCGAGCAACGCCCCGTTTCTGGCCGACTGTTCGACGAGCCCCATTCGGTCGATCTCATCGATCACCGCCAGCCCGGCGGCGCAACTGGTCGCATTGCCTCCCATGGTGAAAAGCGCGCTGCCTGCTCGAAAATCGAGCACGTCGGCGCTTCCCACCACCGCGCTCAGTGGCAAACCGCCGCCGAGCGATTTGCCCAGCAACACGAAATCGGGGTCGATTCCGCCATGTTGATAGGCGAACCACTTGCCGGTGCGACCCATCCCGACCTTGATCTCATCCACGACCAGAAAGATCCCGTGCCGGTCGCAAAGCGCGCGCAGCTTCGGCATGAAATCGTCTGGCGGCACGATATCGCCGCCATCGCTCTGGACCGCCTCGACGAAGATCGCGGCAACCTGCTCCGGTGGACAGATGGTGGGAAAGAGATAGTTCTCCAGATAGCCCAGACAACGATCGGTCAGATTCGTCCCATCGCCGCCGAACGGATCACGATATGGATTCGGGTAAGGAATCTTGGTCACATGTGCCCCACCGAGCACTCCGGTCAAGGAGGGGTGGCCGCTGAGCGACATGGTTGCATCGGTCGTGCCATGCCAGCCGCCCACGAACGAGACGATGCGCGGTTTGCCGGTCGCCCGCAGGATCATGCGCTGGGCGGCTTCGGCGCTGTCCGAACCCGATAATCCGAACCACACCTTCTTGTCGGTCGCTCCGCCAACGAGACTGGCCAGACGCTCGGCCAGCTCGACTGCTGGTTCGTTGATGCTGGACAGGATTCCGGCCATGGTCGTGCGGTCGAGCTGCGCGGCCACCGAACGTTTCACATGCTCGTTCGAATAGCCCAACCCGGCCGCGGCCCAACCGGCGCCGAAGTCGATGTAGCGTTTGCCGGCATCGTCGATCAGATACGCGCCGTCGCCGGCAGCCGCCACGAATGGCGTGTAGCGAATCTTGAGCGCGTCGGCGACGAAGCGAGCATCGCGCTGGGCCAGATCAGATGTCATCGATGCCCTCCGCCAGGTCGGTCACACCTGGTTGCGCAATCCCCCGGGGCCAGCGCAGCTCGCGGCCGGCCAGCAAGCCCGAGGGGCGCAAAATCAGAACCAAGATCATGACAACGGCCAGCACGATCTCGGTGAATCCGTTCAGCTGGATCGGGATCAGATGGCCGATCGTGGTGCCATCGTTGCGCTGGGTATTGAGCCAGGTTTCGGTTTGGCGCAGGAATTCGGACGATATGGCGACCGCGATCGCGCCGACCACGGCGCCACTGACACTCCCGGCTCCGCCGATCACCAGCATGGCAACGATCAGAAACGTCTCGTGCACATAGAAATTATTCGGGGTGAATTGCACGATGAAATAGGCCCAGAGCGCGCCGCCGATGGCCGACATGGCGCAACTAAGCGTCCAGGCAACCCAACGCATGCGCTTGACATCGATACCGATGCTTTCCGCGGCATCCTCGTCTTCGCGACTGGCGCGCAGCTTGAGCCCCAGCGACGATTCCTTGAAAACGAACGTGATGACGATCGCGATACACGCCCAGCCGAACGCGATCCAGAGGGTCGTTTGCTTGGGAATGCCGATGACCACCCGGGAACCGCGCGTCACCTGTTCCCATTGCAGCGCGACTCGATTGATCACGATGAGGAATGCAAATGTGGCGATGGTGAACGATGCCCCGCGCAAGCGCACGAAGGCGATACCGATCAACGCGCCGATCAGCCCCGTCACGATCACCGCGGCCAGTATGGCCAGCTCGAACGGATAATGCTGCTTGTAAATCCACCAGCTTTGGGGCATATCTGGAAACGTGACCCGCTTCTGCTTTTCGGTCAACCCGAACCAGAGCGATGAATACGCGCCGATCGCCACGAACGCATATTGCCCGAAGCTCCCCAGACCGGAATTGCCCATGAACGACTGCAGAGCGACGGTCAGCAGCACACTGATGAACATCACCGTGACGACCCGCAAGAAGACCGCGTCGTCCCGTACGACCGCGATCAGCGCGACGGCCAGACAAATCCCGATCAGGATGACCGGGGTGGACCATTTGGAGACGAGCGTGCGAGTGGACGCGTTGCCCATCAGCGGGTCTCCCGCGAAAAGGCTGGCTTGATCAGCCCATCGGGACGCACCAGCAACATGACGATCACGATCGCAAACATGATCGCGTCACGGTAGACATTGACATCCTGCGGCAGCCACGTCTGCAGACCGATGGTCAGGAATCCGAGCACGTACCCGCCGAGCACCGCTCCCTTGATGGACGACAAACCGCCGACCACCGACGCGATGAACGCGATCAACACCGGCTGGAAGCCCACGGTCGGCAGCACCTGGCCGATGCGGCCGATCCAGAAGAGCGCCACGATCCCGGCCACCAGACCGCTGATGGCAAACGCCGTGGCGATCACCTGATTGGCGTTCACCCCGACCAGGCGGGTCATGGTGAAATCGTCGGCGGCGGCTCGCAAGGAGAGTCCCACCACCGTTTTGCGCAGGAAGACTTGCAGCGCCAGCAAGGCCACGATACTGACCACGAGGGCGATGATATCGACCACCTTCATCCGGATGCCCCCCACGTGAACACTCTGGACGAAGATCGAGGGGAGCCGGGGAGCGCGCGGGCGCGGAGAGATGAAGAGCAGCGCGATATTCTGCAGAAGCGTGCTGACCGCGAAGGATGTAATGAGCATCGTGGTCGGGCTGGCGTTACGCACCGGCCGGAATGCGATCTGGTCCATGCCAAGCGCGACGATCACCGCGCAGAACACGCTCATCGCCGCGACGATCAGCCAGGGCAACCAGCTCCGGCCGAAGATCAGCAGACCATAGCCCGCCACCATGATCAATTCGCCATACGCGAAGTTGATCAGTTTCGAAATGCCATAGACGATCACCAACCCGAGCGCCATCAGCGCATAGAGTCCGCCGACCGAAAGCGAGCTGACCAGATACTGCACGAAGTCGCTGAACGATCCCACGGTCAGCTCCCCGGGTGAGCGGGCGGGACCGCCGGCGGCGCGATGGGTGTCTTGGCAGCCTGCCCGCCCCCGAGATAGGTCCGTTCGATATCGGCTTCCGCTCGAATCTGATCGGGCGTGCCGGAGAATTCGACGTGCCCGAGATTGAGCAGATAGGCGCGGTCCGCGATGTTCAGCGTCATCCTCACATTCTGTTCGACGATCAGGATCGTCATCCCGAACGATCGCAGCTCGGCGGTCAGCTTGAAGATCTCACTCACCAACAAGGGCGCCAGTCCGAGCGACGGCTCGTCCATCAGCAACAGGCGCGGCCGGGACATCAATGCCCGGGCAACCGCCACCATCTGTTGCTGTCCCCCCGAGAGATTGCCGGCCGGCCGATCGAAACGCTCGCGCAGAATGGGGAAGAACTCGCACCAGCGATCGATATCGGCCGCCACCTGCGCCTTGTCCTTGACCGTCGCCGCGCCCATGCGCAGGTTCTCGCCGACCGTCAGCGACGGGAAGATCCGGCGCCCCTCCATGACGGGCGCGATACCACGCCGCAAGATTTCCTCCGGCGACAATCCAGAAATCGACTGCCCATCGAAGATAATCGTGCCCGAGCGCGGTTTGACCGCGCCCATGACACTCATCATCGTGGTCGATTTGCCAGCACCATTGGCGCCGATCAACCCGATGATCTCGCCCTGATCGACGTGCAGATCGAGATTGCGCACCGCATGATTGGCGCCGTAAAAGACATTCAGCCCCGAGATGGTCAGCAAGCTCATGCCGCGTCCTCGGCGCCGAGATAGGCCTCGATGACTGCCGTATCGACACGCACCGCTTCCGGTGGGCCCTCGGCGATCGTCTTGCCGTAATTGAGCACGTGAATGCGGTCGCACAGATTCATGATCAGCCGCATATCGTGATCGACGATCAGGATTCCGCAACCGATATCGTTTCGCAGTCGCTGAAGCGTCGGCAGAAATGTTTCGATTTCGGCATCGTTCAGCCCGGCACCCGGTTCGTCGAGCAGCAGAAACGATGGCTCGGTCGCGATCGCCCGCGCAATCTCGACCAACCGTTCTTCCCCTTGAGGAAGCACCCGGGCGGGCACATTCGCCAGATGCAGGATGCCCAGTTGCCGGAGTGCGCGCGTTGCCCGCTCGGCCACCGCCCCGCCCTTGGCGCGGCCCGACGCAACGACCGCGACCTCGACATTCTCCCGGACCGTGAAGTCATCGAAGAGTCGCACGATTTGGAAGGTCCGAGCCAATCCGGCCCGGGCGATCTTGTGCGGAGGCCAGCCGGTCATGTCCAGCGCGCCGAGATGCACCGTACCGGCGGTGATCGCCAGCAGCCCGGTGATCACATTGATCGTGGTGGTCTTGCCAGAACCGTTCGGGCCGATCAGCCCGAGGATCTCCGCCGGTTCGACGGAAAAACTGACATCCTCGACCGCTCGCAAACCGGCGAAATCCTTTGTCAGGCCGCGAACGATCAACGCTCCGCCGTGGGAACTGCTCTGGCTGGTCATCGAGTTCCTGCCATACGTCGACGTTTCCGCGCGATCGAAGCAAGGCGCTGGACTAGTCCAGCGCCCCGCCCTACTCTTGCCTAGAGGTCCGGCGTCCAGGACGGCTTGAGCGTCTGGACGAAGGTCGGTTCGCCATCGACGATTTCGATGATGAACGCTTCCTTTTCCGGAATATGGCCCGATTCGGCATCCGACCAGGTCAGCTTGCCACTGAGCAGATCGTACTCATGGCCGACCATGGCCTGGGCCAGCGCTTCACCATCGGTCGTGCCCGCCCGGGTGATCGCGTCCGCCAGAACCTGGATCGTGTCCCAGCCCATCACATTGAAGGAGACTTCGGGCGGGCGGCCATATTCGGTGGTGAAATCCGCGATGAACTGCTCCATGGCCGGACCGGCGGCGGGACCAACGAAGGAATGGGTGGAGATATAGATATCGTGACCCAGGTCGCTTCCGAGCGCCGTATAGAAGTCAGCCGTATCCATCGAATCGCCACCGATGATCGGAGCGGTGATGCCAGCGGAGCGGATATCACGGATGATCGCCGAATAATCCGGCATATTGGATGAAATGAAGAGCACGTCCGGTGGCGTATCGAGCGACATGATGCGCTGCGCTTGGGCCGATGCCTGCATGTCGTTCTGCTGGTACGTGTCCTCGCTGACGATCTCACCGCCCAAATGCTCCCAGGTGTCGACGAAATACTCGCCCAGCGACTGGGTATATTCGGTGGCGTGATCGACGATCGTCGCGGCGGTCCGCCATCCCTTGACGTTGTAGGCGAAGTCGGCGGCAGCCGCGGCCATGGTCTGATTCCACATCGAAACGGTGAACTGCTTGTCACCGAGCGTCAGCGATCCGAACAGGGGAGAGGACGCGCAGAAGGAAACGCCGACCATCCCGGCTTCCTGCGCCGCCTGCGACGCTGGCGCCCCGTAGTCGAAATCGCAGGGGGCGAGAACGACCTCGGCTCCCTTGTCGATCACTTGCAGCGCCGCATTGCCGACCGTCGCCGGATCGGTCTTGCCATCGACTTCGACAATCTTCAACGGGCGGCCCATCACACCGCCAGCCGCGTTGATCTGCTCGACGGCCAGCTTGGCTCCTTCGAGGGGCGGCACATCATAGGCCGCCATCCAGCCAGTCAGATTCACCGGGGCGCCAAGGATGATCGGATCGTCGTCCTGCGCGCGGGCTTGTCCCGCCAGCAATGCCGGCGCCAGCATGAGCAGGAACGCCGCCAAAATCGCGAAATGCCGAGAGTGCCGCATATACCCCTCCTCGTCGATGAAGGTTCTGGATCGGTACGATGCGTCTTTCTACGTGAAAACCCCGAACCTGTCAACGTTCCCGCGTTACAACGGGTCGTGGGTCTTGAGTCGTGAGTCTTGGGTCGTGAGTCGTGGGTCGTGAGTCCTGGGCGGCCACGGACTTCTCTCGACCCTTGGAAACGATCTGGCGCACACGCCCCCCCGTTCTCAAGACTCACGACTCAAGACTCACGACTCAAGACCCACGACTCACGACCCGAAACAGGTGGTCGATTTGCCGGAGCTGATGCACACTTCCGGCAGAGGCTGGAACCAGCGGCGGGCCCCAGCGAGCGTATGCGCTCCGATGCGCTCATTCGAACTGGAACAGGAGTCGTCCGCATGTCGGAACAGCCCCCGGCTGTAAGCTCGAAAACCGCCCAAATGATCTCGGCGCGCGTGCTGGCCGAATGCCGCAAAACCTATGGATCGACGATCGATGACACGACCCTGGAATTGTGGGTCACCTCGGTCGTGAGCTCCTTGCTCGACGAACGAACGCGAGTCACCCAGTTCGTTCCCGTCCTGGCGATGCGCGATATTCGCGAACGCGCCAATCAGTACATTTCCGGGAGCGCCTGACCGCTGGATCCGGTGCTCCGCTCGATCGGAGTGCATCGACCGTGAGCGCCCAGCGCGTGTCTCCAAGCCCATCCCCCCCGGTCTCCCCGGATTCAGCGATCGCTGGACCAGCAGGCGCCGTCCTGGCCGTCGATCCCGCCCAGTTCTTTCCGGACGAGCTGCCGTCACTCTCGGCTGAGCTGTTCATCAACCGCGAATTGAGCTGGCTCGATTTCAATGCGCGGGTGCTCGCCGAAGCCCGCGATCCCCTGGTTCCGCTTCTGGAACGAGCGAAATTCCTTGCGATCTTCTCTTCCAATCTCGACGAGTTCTTCATGATCCGGGTCGCCGGTGTGCTGCGCAAGATCAATGCGGGCCTCACCGAACCATCCGTCGATGGCCGCACACCAACCGCCCTCTACCTCGCCATCCGCGAACGCACCCGGCGCCTCCAGTTCGAACAAAGCCAGATTCTGGAATCGGAGCTGCTGCCCGAGCTGGAACGGCAGGGGATCGTCATTACGCGGGTGGCCGACCTGGCTGGCGCCGAGCAGTCTGCCTTGGCCGACTTTTTCCGGCGGGAAGTCTTTCCGGTATTGACGCCCCAGGCAATCGACCACGCCCGCCGGTTTCCGCATATCTCGAACGACAGCATCAGTCTGATCGTGCTCCTGCGCTCATCCGGCGTCGACAAGCTGGCTCGGGTGAAACTGCCGCGCATCCTGCCTCGTCTGGTTCGGGTGCCGGAGCCAATCGAATCGCCCATTCACCGGTTCGTCTGGCTGGAGGACCTGATCCGGGCGAATCTGCACGATCTCTTTCCCGGTCATCAGGCGATCGAGGCATATCCGTTTCATGTGACGCG
The DNA here is from genome assembly GCA_044464585.1 of Thermomicrobia bacterium. Classification (GTDB taxonomy): domain Bacteria; phylum Chloroflexota; class Chloroflexia; order Thermomicrobiales; family UBA6265; genus JAMLHN01. The sequence continues at coordinate 32,899 of JBIQLF010000007.1, read as the reverse complement.
CGATTCCGATATCGAGATCGACGATGATGACGAGGCGCACGATCTCCTGGCCACCATGCGCGAGCTCCTGTCGGAACGAACCTTCGGTTCGGTCGTGCGCTTGATGGTCGATACGCGCATGCCGCAAAGCGTCGTGGACTGGTTGCTGGCGCAGCTCGGCGCAACCGAACGCGAGCTCTATATCACCAACGGGCCGCTGGCGCTCGAAGACATGATGGAGCTGCTGCGACTCGACCGGCCCGATCTCAAGGATGCCCCCTACGTGCCCTCCGCATTTGGCGTCCTCCCCGAGGACGGCGCCTGGGGAACACCGGATATCTTTGCCGCGATTCGCGAACGCGATGTGCTGGTGCACCATCCCTACCAGAGCTTTTCGATCTTCACCGATTTCCTCAAAGCCGCTTCGACCGATTCCGAGGTGGTCGCGATCAAACAGACACTCTATCGGATCGGCAAGGATTCCCCGCTCATCCCGGCCCTGATCGAAGCGCGCGACGACGATACCCAGGTTGCGGTGCTGGTGGAGCTGAAAGCGCGGTTCGACGAAGAAAACAACATCAGTTGGGCCGAGCAACTGGAACATCACGGTGTGCATGTCGCCTATGGCATCGCCGGACTCAAAACGCACTGCAAGGTGACCCTGGTGGTTCGGCGCGAGGCGGATGGCTTGCGTCGCTACGCGCATCTGGGCACGGGCAATTACAACGCCGCAACCGCCCGGCTGTATGAGGATTTGGGCGTCTTCACCTCGGATCCGGAAATCACCAGCGATGTCTCCGAACTCTTCAACGTGCTCACGGGCTATTCGGAGCAGGAACACTACCGCAAGATCTGGGTCGCCCCCCGCTCCCTGCGCGGGCATTTCCTCCGTGCCATCGCCCGGGAAATCGCCGCGCATCGCCAGCATGGCAACGGCCGCCTGATCTTCAAGATGAATTCGCTGGTCGATCGTGAACTGATTCGCGCGCTCTATGCGGCATCACGCGAGGGAGTGCAGATCGATCTCATCGTCCGCGGCGCATGCTGCCTGCGGCCCGGCGTTCCAGAATGGAGCGAGAATATCCGGGTCCGGAGTGTCATCGGCCGGTTCCTCGAACACAGCCGCATCTACTATTTTCACAATGGCGGCAATGACGAGATCTACCTTGGCAGCGCCGATCTGATGGAACGCAATCTCGACCGGCGTATCGAGGTCGTCTTCCCGGTGGAAGACCGCAACCTCGTCGCCTATCTGCGCGATACGATTCTGCCGCTCTACCTGAGCGATGGGGAAGACTCCTGGACACTCGACCGGCAGGGTCGTTGGACGATGTTGCGCACGCCCGGCGTCCGGTCGGAGCACGATGTCCAAACCGAGCTCATGCATCACTACGCGAAAACGCCGCAGCCGCTATCGGTCTTCGACCCCTGAGCCCCGGACCCCGGACCGATTCTATTCGTCCCCGTTCTCGCCAGCCTCGAACCCGCTGGTGGCGAGCGCATCGATCACCGCCTGAATCTCATCGCGCAGATCGATCAAGTCGAAGATGTCCAGACCGGCCAGCACCGCATTGGTTTCGGGATCGCCGTCGTCGGCGCTCGCCGGGGCGATCCGGAATTGCACCTCGACGAACTGATCGGCATCGTCATTGGAGCCGGTCGCCAGTTCGTCCATATAGAGATTGAACGTTTCCACGGGCAGGGCCTTTCTGTGCTCGGAGACTAGATTTCGTCCATGGGCCAGATCGGCCGCGGAAGACGCTCGTAGGGAAATCGACGGTAATCCAGTGAGGTCAATCCCGGTGTATCGACTTCCAGGATCTTGGTTGCGATTGGCATGAACGCTCCCCGGAAATGAACCGCCGATTTCAGCGCGATGATCTTGCATTCGGACGGCTCGATTCCCTGTGAACGAAGAATAGCGGTATCGAGCGATTGCACGCGTCTTTCACAGACGATGACGCGGACGATATGACCGTAGCGTCCCTGTACGGCCAGGACCGCGGTTCGTCCCAGCGTATCGCGCACGCCCCGGTCCATCGGCCCGTCATAGACGAACTCGCCATTGCTGAGCCGCTCGACCGTTGCCTCGATGGGAATCGGGTATCCATGCCGATCGTCGGTTTTGGCGCCCAGCAGCGTTGCGACGTGCCCGCCCTCGCCCGCGGAAAATGCCAGCTCGACCACCTCCGGATCGCGAATCGTCGAAACGACCGCGCCTTCGGCTCCGAGATCGATCAGCCCCCAAAGAATCGAGGTGCCATCGGCCGCGGTTCCTCCTCCGGGATTGTCACCCAGGTCGGCCAGAACGACCGGCCCCTCGGCCGTCGACATCGCTTCGTGGATCGCCGCTTCGACAGTCCAGAGGTCGGTCTCGAATTCCGCCCGGCGACTCCAGATGAAGTCACCGATTTCATTGGCAGAGGTTGCGGCGAGATCGGGATCGTTGTCCGTCACCACCGTCACGGTCATCCCCGGAAATGGGCAATCCGCCCAGGGAAAGGCAAAACAGACACCGGCGGTGAGCACACCCGGTCGTTGCTCGATCTCGTGCACCAGCTCCATGATCGAGCGAGTCGGTTCGACACCGGAGAATTGGCGTGGGCCATCGGGCAGCAGGGGCAGCTTGCGCGATTTCATCACTGGATGAACCTCGCCAGCCGCGGTCCGAACCGCCAGTCGCACCGCCTCATCGCCCCGTTCGGCATTGTCGATATGCGGATAGGTATCGAACGGGATCAGCGCGGTGGCATTGGCCAGCATCTGCGGTCCGACATTTGCATGGAGATCGAGGGTTGCGATGATGGGCATGTCCGGTCCGGCAGCCGCGCGCACCCGCTCCAGCACCGCCCCGTCACCATCGTCATGCGATTCGGTCACCATCGCCCCATGGAGATCGAGCACGATCGCATCGGGGGTGTCGGTCTGCAATGCCGCTTCGATGGCGCCAACCACCAGTTCGAAAACGCGGTCGGTCACCAGCCCACCGGGGATGGCGCTGGTCGCGACCACGGGGATCAGGTCGACCTCGAGCGCCCGGGCCGCTTCGACAGCGCCCCCGATGATCGTATTCGTACCGGCGAGCGTGAACAGTTCTTCCCCGCGGAAGAAACCACTCGCTTCGAACTCATCGAGATCGGTCAGCTTGCCGGCGAATGTATTGGTTTCGTGCACGATTCCCGCGAGCAATATGCGCATGGTCGGAATGGTCCTCATCGATCCTGACGCCGGCCGTCGTTCTCCGGCTGCAGCATCCTACCAGCCTGATTCGTTCCAGGGTATGCGTCGATCCGCCACGTATCATTCCGACTTCCGCTATGATCGCGGGCAGCGCCAGACGGCATCGCTGGCAGATGAGTCCGGGCGTCCTGGATCGCCCGGCATTCGAATGGATACGGCGGGCGACACGTGAAGCGTACGCGACGTTCGGTTCTCTCTCTTGGGGCGCTGGGGCTCGTTGCCGGCGTTTCCGGTTGCACATTGCAACGTGAGAATCCCACCCAACCGACCTCGACCCCGGAACCATCGCCGACCGAGGCGCCGTCGCCGACCCCGACCCAACCGCCGATCGCTTCGCCAATCCCGGCCTATAACGATCCCACCCGTTGGGAGGGGCGCACATTGACCGTGGCGGCCTGGGGTGGCGACTATCAGGAAGCGCAGGACGCGGCATTCTTCGAGCCATTCAGCACGGCCACCGGCGCGACCATCCAGCAAAAAGTGGCCGATATTCGCAGCCTGCGCAACCAGGTCGAATCGGAAGACGTCGTCTGGGATGTGCTCACCGTGCCAATGGAGCAGATGGTGCGGCTCGCGCGCGATCATGTCATCGCGCCCATGAACTACGATGTCGTCGATCGCACCCCGCTCTACCCCGACATCGCGCTCGAATACGGAGTCGGCGTGGCGTATTTCTCGGCCACGATGATCTATGGCGCCAACTCGCCCAGGATCCCCCAGGACTGGTCCAGTTTTTGGGATGTCGGTCCGATCCCCGAAGAGGGCGAGATCGAAGAAAAGGATCTCCGGTGTCTGCGCCGCTATCCCATCGGCACCCTCGAATTCGCCCTGCTCGCCGATGGCGTTCCGCTGGACGAGCTCTATCCGCTCGACGCCGACCGCGCCTTCGCCTCCCTGGACAAGATTCGCGACCATGTGCTCGTCTGGTGGCAGGAAAGCAAGGAGCCGGTCGAGCTGATAGCGTCCGATGCCGTGGGGATCGCCAGCAGCTGGAATGTGCGCATCCCGCAATTGGATCTCACCGATACGGTTCGCATCAACTGGTATCAGGGAATGCTCTCGGCCGATGCCTGGGTGGTGCCGCGCGGTGCGCCAAATGCCGATATGGCATTCGATTTCATCAATTTCGCCACCCGGGCGATTCCGCAAGCGAACTTCGCCTTGCTCGTCCCCTATGGGCCGGTCAATATCGATGCTTTCCCGTTGATCCGAAACGACCGGGTCGCCATCCTGCCATCGGCTCCCGGCAACAAACCGTTGCAGTTCGTGGAGAACTGGAGCTACTGGGCCGAATACGAGGTCAAGCTCACCGAACGGTTCGAGGACTGGCTGCTCTCCCCCAGCGGCACCCCGGAGCCGGAAAGCGAATAATCCCGGACCCGGGTGACCAGGGAGTGATCGAGGAGGCCCGTCTCGGCATTCTCCGCCCGAAAACGATGACGGGCCGGAAACCCTTGGCAGGGTCCGGCCCGTCGCCATCTGCAACGCTAACCAGCCGCGGTCGCCGTCGGTTCCACTTCGATTCCGGAGGCCGCTGGACTCGCCTCGCTCGCCACCGGAGACGCGTCCGGCGATGCCTCGGGCGAGGCCGGTTCTTCCTCCGGCGCTTCGATCGGCGCGAATTGCAGGACCGCGTTCAGTCCGCCATCGGTCACCATCATTTGCAAATTGGCGCCCTGCGTGATCCCGAACGGCCGCTGGAATTGCTCCAGACCGCTACCATCGAGACTGGTGATGAAACGGCCGTCCAGATCGTAGACCTCGATCGTGCCAGTCGCGGACGAGGTAGCGTAGAGCACGCCATTGTTGTCGATCGCCAGATAGGGTTCGAAATACTGCTGGCCGGTCCAGATTTCGATGGGCCACTGGGCGATCGGTGTACCGTCCCGCTGGAATACGCTGATCCGGGCATTACCCGAATCGGCCACATACACGCGGCCATCCGGTCCGATGGTGATACCAACCGGTTCGACGAACTGCGCGGGTCCATCACCCCGGCCACCCCAGGACCGCAAGAATGTGCCATCTGGCGAAAAGACCTGAACCCGCTCGTTACCGGTATCCACCACGAAGATTTCGTCTCCGGTTACGGCAACATCCCGCGGACCAAAGAAGAGACCGGGTTCCGGGGATGCGTCCGGCGCATCCTGGGTGTCGCCGAAGGACCCGAAGATCCGCACCACATCGCCATTGCCGTTCAGCACGACCACCCGGTGATTCCAGGTATCGGCCACATAGATGAGCCCATCGAATCCGACAGCGATACCGGTGGGTCCGAGACCGGCATCGGTCGACCCGAAGGCAACGCTGCCATCGGCGCCGCCCCAACTTCCGGCGAACGATCCGTCGGCGCCGAAGCTTTCGACCCGGTGGTTGCCCATATCGACCACATAGGTATTGCCCGTGGTGATATCCGCGGCGATACCGCGCGGCTGGTCGAACTGGCCACGACCGGCGCCCGGACCGGGCCGGTCGTTCAAGCTATACGGACCCGAGCTCGGTTGGAGCTGGTTGGCGATACGCTTGCCATAGCCCGCGATGACCGTTTCCGGATCGGGAGCGGTAATGCCCGTGCGATAGAGCAGGAATCGCACGCCCTGTTCCCAATGGCTCGGGAAAACGATCGACTTCAGCACCGTACCGATCGAGGGGGTCACATATTGCGGTGGAATCCGGTTGCGATAGGGCAAGGTCTGCGGGGTATAGGCCGCTTGATCGATTCCCGCCTGATCCTGCACGATCACCAGATCGGCGCCGGTTTTGCCCGCTTCGCCATTGGGAACGATGGTGACATGCGGAAAGTCGCGTAGATACCAGCGGAAGGGCGATTTCACCCGTTGCTCGATATCGATGGTGATCGAATGGCCGCCCTCCGGATCTTGCGGCGATGCGCCCGCCACCGCGAGATCGCGGGAGACATTGGTGATTCGGCTGGCGAACGCGGTGATCGCCGGCGTCGAGGTGCGCTGAGCCAACAGCTCCTGACTGCCATCGGCCCGGAAATAATTCAGCATCACCGTCGAGCGCATGGTGTAGAGCGCAAAGAGCAGGATGATCGCGGTCGCGATCGCAAGCAATGGCGTTCGCCAGGCACGTGCAGGCCGGTCCGCGTCGTCGACCGCGGTGCGCGGCAACTGGATGAACGTCAGGTAGCCCAGCGGCGCCACCGCAATCACCGCGATCATCAGCGCCTCGATCACCATGCGGGTTTGATCGTGCGAATCCCGAATGCGCCCGAGCGCCGCGATCGAGGCAATCACAGCGAGCAGCAATCCGAATACGGTCGACACCAGCAGAAGCGCCTGTCGCCCCGCCACCCGCGACCAGTCGACCGCTTCCAGCAGCGCCCCGGCTCCCATGCCCGCCCAAAGCACCAGCGGCAGGATCACGAGAACCGCTTGCTGGGGCGCTCGACCAGAAGAGAAGCTGAAGAGCACGAGCGAGGCAACGAACCAGCCGAGAAAGAAGAGCGAGCTCAGCCGGCCCTTGCGTTCGGTCCCTTCGACCGCGAATCCGACCAGCGCGCAGAACAACGCCAGAATCTCATAGAGCAGGATCACGAGCAGGAAGAACTGGGTTGGGGTCGTGCTCGGGGTGGTGACGATCAGACGCCCCCAGTTCGCGACCGTTTCCGGAGCGCCACGCAACGCGCTCACCGAGCTCAGCCCATGGCTGAAGAGCACCACGACCGTTCCGAGAAAGGTCAGCCCGAGCACCAGCAGACCGTCCATTCCGGATCGCAATCCACCGAACGCCCGCCGAATGGCGCCCTCCCCGTCTGAATCGACGAGTCCGGCCGCGACGACCCCGACGATCATACAGAGCAGCACGGAGATCGACGCCGGTCCCGAGGCCAGCATGCCGCCCAGCGCCAGCCCCATCCCGGCGGTCCACCGGCGCGACGGCGACCGGCCGTTGAAGAGAAAGCCGACCAGCAGCAACAGCGCGAAAAAGGCGATCAGGATTTGCGGTTCGGCCGTACGGGAGGCAAAGAGCATGGTCGGCGAAAATGCCACCAGGACCGCCATGGCCATCGAGGCAGCCCGGCCGATGAACGGACTCAGCGCCAGCGCCAGCAGCACGATGCACGTGCCGGCCAACGCGGAAATCAATCGGGCGGCATTGTCGGTCGCTCCGAACAAGAAGAAGCTGCCGCTTTGCCCCAGTAGCATCGCGGGTTCGAGCCGGGCGATATGCTCGCCCGGGGCCAGCGCCCGCCCATCGAACAACGCCAGCGCCTGGAAGGCGCGGTTCGCCTCGGAAACCGACAGCGGCAGCCACCCAAGCTTCGCCAGGCGGATACCCAGGCTGAGCGCGATCAGCACGATGGCGCCGGCCGTCCACCAGGAGACCCGGGTCAGATCGATCGATCGTCCCTGGTCTCGTTCGAATGTCATATCAGCGGTTGCCTCGGCCACGCGAAACCTTTCCAGGCGGATGCGCTATTGCGAATACCGGATCGAGTTGAAGAGCGGAAGCAGATCGTTGCGTACATAGAGACGGAATGGGGTCTGACCGATTTCCCAGTCGAGATCGCGGTACATCAGCAGCCGGTAGAGCCGCAGTTGATTGTCCATATTCTGCTCGCCCTCGACCGTGTCGAAAATCGAGCGCAGAATGTCGATTGGACCGTGTGGCTGATCCGTGGAACGCCAGGCACTTCGCCCCACCGGGATTTCCGGCGCAATCGCGAATCCGCGGTAGGTTTCTTCCGGGAACCACCAGCGCAGCACATAATTGGTGGCCGTGTAGTTCTGCAAAAACTGACCGTTCATATCGGCATTGCCGCCGAGCAGCAACACGGAGGCAGTGCCGGGATCTTGCGAAAGCGACGCGCCGATGAACCGGGCGCGATCGAAATCACGCAGATACCATTGGAACGGCCAGGAAACATCACTGTCGTACCAGACTTCGAGATGCTGGCCACCGGTCAACTCATCGGAAAGCGCTGTAATCTCGCTCATCACCCGGGTCACATCCGGCGATGTCTGCGTATAGATCAGCATGTCCTTGGGCACATCGGCCTCGTACATGCTCATCCGCCAACCGGCGTGTACCTGGAGCAATGTCAATCCAAGAATCAACGCGGACATCACAGCAAACGACGTGCGCTGAATTCCACGCCAGACGATCCAGCCAATGATGAGCGCGGCGGTCAGCAGGAATGGAATCGCCAGCCACCACCAGTTATCCGCGGCTGCCTCGGTAACAGCGCGGCGGATGCCAGCATGCGATCCATCGGGTGTTCCGATGAATTGCCCGAATGTGAGCGGTCCAGCGATCCATACGAACGCCGCTCCCAACAGGACGATCATCCCGGCCAAACCCCAATCACGCGGGGCAAGCCCAAACCATTCCGGTTCCCGGATCGCCTCGACACCGCGAGACCGCTTCGCGATCGCCATATCGACGAGCGCCCCGACCATCGCGGCAGCCAGCAGGCAACCAGGCAGGGAGATATGCACCAGCAGCCACGGCATCTTCTCTCCGGCATAGGACAGCCCGGCGAAGATCAAGACGAACCAGACGGAAAGGAAGAACCGGAAGAAGAGCTGCCGGCCAGCCCGCCAGCCGAGCAACGCGGCTCCCGCCCGGACGAATGTGACCGTCATCAGCACCGCGCCCAATGTCGCCACGATGAATTCGTATTGCGGCAGCAGGACGATGAAATAGAACCAGGGCTGATCGCCGCGGCGGTAATCGTGCTGCCCCAGCCAATAGAGCAAGGTCCCGTCGGTGTCGATGGTCGAGGACCGGAGCCCAGCCATGTTGGTGAACATACTCGTATAGAGCGGCACGAACACCAGCAGGAAGGCGCCAGCGGTCAGCAGCAGGCCAGTCTTGTCCATCCACGCGGTCTTGAGCGCGCTCGTCACCGAGAAGCCATCGGCCGGGGTCATGTAGACGCGCCCACCCGCGGGCGCCGCCGGTAGCTCCGCTGGTTCGGCATTCTCGGACGGCGCGCTCGCGACCGTGGGTCGATTTCGGCCCAGCACCCACCAGAGTCCCACCAGGAACGCGATCGTCAGAATGGTCGCGCCGATCACGAGCGGGTTGGTGACGAACATCTTGTAATAGGCGTTTTCCTGGGCCGGCGTCGGATTTTCCCAGGGGATATCGAGCAGGTCGTGTCGATGCGAGGACGGCACCGCCACGAGCAGCAACAGCATACCGATCAGGTATCCGGCATGCACCCCCACCAGCTCCCATGCCCGGCGGTCGCCGGTGCGCCGGAAGGCGGTGAACTGCTCGATCATCGCCGCGCCATAGAGGAAAAGGAAGAAGATGGCGGCGATGGCGAAGACGATTTCGTGATTGGTGAAGAGGAAAGCCAGCGTTGCGGACCCGGCAATCAACCAGGCGCGCCGCGGGGTTTCCAGATAGCGGAAGATGCAGATGAAGAGGAAGAGGGTGCCGCCGATCGTATAGATGTCATGCCGGATATAGCGACTCTGATACAGAATCGACGGAGAAACGAGAATGAAGAAGCTCGCGGCCAGCGCCCCATATTTGCCCAGGAATCTCGGCCCGCGCAGCAACCACGGCATCGCCACCATCAGCACCCCGAAGAAGGCCGGTCCATAGCGGGAGGTGGCATCCGAATCACCGAACAGCAGATAGATCAGCGCATTGAAATGGAAAAGAAACGGCCCGTGCATGAGCGGATCGTGGCGGTAGCCATTGCCGATCGAATACACCCACGAGTAATAGGCATGCAGCGACTCGTCATGATGGAGCGCTTTTTGACCCAAATCCCAGAATCGGGTGAAGATCGCCAGCAGGACCATCACCCCATACGCGACCGTTTCCCAGCTGATCGACGGCGGCAACGTTCCGCCCCGCGAAACCGCGGTCTCGGGCAGCGCGCGCACCGGCGCAGTTTCGATGACCGGCTCGACGAGACCGTCCACCGGTTCGACCGCGGGTGGCGGTGCGGCGATCCGGCGGCGACGCGGCACGAGGCGTCGCTGGCGCTTTACTCCCGTTTCGTCGTCCATATCGGTTGTGCTCACGAGAACGGGTTCCTTGCCCGGATCTCCGTTCATCGGTTCGTGGGACACCGGCATGCCTCGATAGCCACTTGAAGCGAGCAACACCCTAACCACACTGTCCAAGGCTCCGGGCGAGTATACGATGTCCTTGCCGGTCAGATGATAAGGAGCCTCTGGCGTGCCCGGGCCAATATCGAGGCGAAGCGACCGAGGTCGGTCATGGCGGCGTTCGATAGGCTCCGGCGTCCGGGGCGGGCTCGCGGAATAGGCGGAGCCGACCGAACCTCGATCCTTGTTCCCGGCGAACAAAATATCGCCTCCTGGGTTGGATGTACCAACCGGCGAGCAAAGAGCTCATTACCGAGACCAATCAGTATTAGTGCAATTCGAACAGTATTCAACGCCCGACTCATGCATCGGACCCGTAGGCATGACCCAAACCCCTCTCTAGACTGCCAGTTGTTCGTTCGCTTTGCCGTGGAGGTGAGAGATCATGCAGCTCGACACTGGCAACACCGCCTGGGTTCTGGTGTCATCGGCCCTGGTCATGTTGATGACGCCAGGGCTGGGTCTGTTCTATGGCGGTCTGGTGCGGAAGAAGAACGTGCTTTCGACCCTGATGCACAGCTATTTCATCCTGTGCCTGGTCGCGATCGTCTGGGCGTTGTGGGGCTACTCGCTGGCGTTCAGCGGCAGCCAATCACTCATCGGCAATCTCGATCACGTCTTCTTACGCGGCGTCGACGTGTCTCCCGGTGCAACGGGCGTCCCGGCAAATGTCTTTATGTTCTTCCAGATGATGTTCGCCATCATCTCGGTTGCGCTCATTTCCGGAGCCTTTGCCGAACGCAAGAACTTCAGGGCCTTCATCGTCTTCGCCATTCTCTGGTCGACCCTGGTCTATTCGGTCGTCTGCCATTGGGTCTGGGCGCCCGGCGGGTGGCTGCTGAATTATGGCGCCATGGATTTCGCCGGTGGAACCGTCGTGCATATCGCATCGGGGGTGACCGCCCTCATCGCCGCCAGCGTGATCGGCCGCAGGGTCGATCTCGACATCGAAGATCACACCCCGCACGATATTCCCATGACGCTGATCGGAGCCGGTCTGCTCTGGTTCGGCTGGTATGGCTTCAATGCCGGCAGCGCGCTCGCGGCCGACGCCCTCGCGGCCAGCGCCTTCATCGCCACCACGCTCTCGGCGGCCGCCGGTGGTCTCACGTGGGTCGCGATGGGCTGGCGGCGCACCGGCAAACCGTCGGTGCTGGGCACGGGTATCGGCGCGGTGGTCGGACTGGTGGCGATCACCCCCGCGGCGGGATTCGTCGGTCCCATGGCGTCGATCGTGATCGGGCTGGTGGCGGGAGTCGTCTGTTTCGTTGCCACCGAATGGATGCGGTCCGGCCGGCAAGTCGATGATGCCCTGGATGTCTTCGCCGTGCATGGAGTCGGCGGTATCTGGGGCGCACTGGCAACTGGAGTCTTCGCGGACCGGTCCCTGAACGGCATCGGATCGGACGGACTGCTGGCCGGTAATCCCGAGCAACTGGTGAAACAGTTCGTCGCGATCTGCGCCGTGATCGTCTACGTCGCTATCGTCAGTTTCGTTCTGCTGAAAGTAGTCGACGCTCTGTTCCGGCTGCGCGCCCCGGAAGCCGCCGAGATCGAAGGGCTCGATCTCTCCCTTCACGGGGAAACGGCATATCAGCTTTGAGCCGCGGGTCCAGGGTTCGGCGAATGCGCGCTGAATCCTGGACACCGGACCCGCGACCAGGCACACCGCTAGCCGAAATGCCGAAATCCGGCGGCGGACATCGTCAGCGGCTCACCGTCGCCGAGCACCTTCGCCTCGACGACCTCGGCGATCAGCACGACCGAATCCCCGGCGTCCGATTCCGACCAAACCTCGCAGGCGAGGCCACCGAGCGAATCCTGCAAGGCGAATCCGCCAGACTCCATTGGCACGGTCTCCAGACCGTAGACCTCGATCTTGTCTCCAGCGCGCGCTTTGGGGCGGCCCAGATCGCCGGCCAGCTCGCGCTGGTCGGAGCGAAACGGCCCGATCACGAAACGGCCACTCTCCCGGATGAGCGGCAATGTCGAGCTGATCTTCTCGACCGACATCATGATCACGGGCGGATCGAACGACGCCTGGCTCACCCAGTTGACTGTGAAAGCGCCGCGCTCCCCCGCGTGCTCCGCCGTGGCCCAGAAGAGGCCATAGGTAAACGATCGCAGCAATTTCTTTCGCGCATCGGGATCGAGCATCACGCGCCCAATTCCAGCGCTAGCATGGCCGCATTGACGATCTGATCGGCATCGATCCCGGTCTCGTGGTAGAGATCGGCCCGCGAACCGGATTGCCCGAAGGCATCGACTCCGAGCGGCACCACCGGCACCCCGAAGACCGATCCGAGGAAGCTCATGGCGTGGGATGCGCCATCCTGAATGGTCACGATCGGGGCGCGCCGCTCGCTCGCGGGAATCAACGTTTCCAGATGACCGAGATCGAGGGGTTCGCTGGCATTGCGCAGTAGCCGCCGGCGCGAATCACGCAGTTGCGCGAAGAGCCGGTCGGTGCTGGTCGCCACGATGACATTGGCCGCGACCCCTTCCGCGTGGAGCCGCCCGGCCGCTTCGATCGCTTCCGGCGCCATGATGCCGCCCACGAAGATATTGACCGCGTCGGACGCGAGCAGCTCGGGCGCATGCACCGTGCGGTCGACCAGACGGTACCCACCGGCCAGCACCTGCCGCCGCAGCTCGGTTTCGCCGAATCGTTCCAGCGGTTCACGCATCAGGGTTTGATCGACCGGTTTGGTCGACAGCCGCAAATAGGTCGACTTGCCATCGACCCGGTCGCACACCTGGCGCATCGCTTCCAGCAGGATCCATTCGGTTTCCAGAGCGAAGGCAGGTTCGAAGAAGACGACGCCTGGCAATTCGATGCCGATCGACGGCGTGATGGAACTCTGATGCGCTCCGCCTTCCGGGCTCAACGAGACGCCCGCCGGGGTGCCCGCGAAGATCATCTTCGATCCGACATAGAGACTGTAGATCAGCGCATCGAGCCCCCGGCAAACGAATGGATCGTAGACCGTTCCGATCGGGATCAGATGCTGCCCGGTCAGCTCATACGACAGCCCGAACTGCCCCAGGCACATGAACAGGTTCATCTCGGAAATACCGAGCTCGATATGGCGGCCTTGCGGAGTCGGATGCCATTTGAGCATCTTCTGCCCGGCGATCTCGTATTCCGGCCCCTCCTCGAAGGCGAACACGCCGACCTTGTTGATCCAGCCAGACAGATGAGTCGAAGTCGCCACGTCGGGCGACATCGTCACCAGCCGCTCGCGCACCGATTCGACATCGGCCAGCCGCACCAGCGCCCGGCCCAACGCTTCCTGGGTCGAGGTCGAATTCGGATGCCGGATCGCAAGATCGGCCGGCAGGTTCGCCGGATCGAATAACGTATCGGCCTCGTGGTTCTCCACCAGCCGATCGGCGGCTTTGCGAGCCAGTTGCCACGCGGGCGACCCCTCCGGCAAGCCCGCCCAAACGTCCTCGATTCCCTCGCCGAGTGTTGCCTGCAGCTCTTCCATTTGCGAATCGGTCAGCAGGAGCGAATGATTGAGCGGATCGCCGGCCATCGGCAATCCCCACCCCTTGACGGTATAGGCAAACACGACCGAGGGCGCATCGGTCACCGCATCGGCCTGATGCAGCACATCCAGCAGCCGCGGCATATCGTGCCCACCGAGATTGGCGATCAGGTCGCGCAATTCATCGTCGGGTGTCGATTTCAGGGAAAGCAGAATATCGGCGCGATATTTCGCATCAGCTACCGCGCCCATGCGAGCGCGCAATTCAGCGCCGTCTTTCAATCGAATGAGCGACTGGTATTCCTCGTTGCTCATCTCGTCGATACGGCGACGCAAGGCGCTTCCCCCCGGTCCGGCCATCGCCGCTCCGAGCTGGGTGCCATATTTCGCCTCGAAAACTCGCCAACCGGCTCCGGCGAAAAGGGCTTTCAGCCGGTCCGCCCGCACACCCGGGATGATCCGATCGAGACTCTGGCGATTGAGATCGACGATCCAGATCACATTGCCCAGACCGCGGATCGCCTCCTCGGCCACCGTTTCCCAGACATTTCCTTCGTCCAGCTCTGCATCGCCCATCAGCGCGATGAACCGGCCAGAATTGACCGCATCCTCACCGTAGTGCAATTGCGCATAGCGGCTGGCGAGTGCGGCATAGACCGGGGCAACGGCGCCGAGCCCGACCGAACCGGTGGAAAAATCGACCGGGTCCGGATCCTTGGTGCGACTCGGATAGGCCTGCAGCCCCTTGTATTCGCGCAGGGTCGGCAGATACGACTTATCGAGATGACCGAGCAGATATTGCGCGGCATGAAACCCCGGCGAGGCATGCGGTTTGATCGAAACCCGGTCCCCGGCGCGCAGGTAATTGAAATAGAGTGCCGTCAGGATCGTAATGACCGACGCGGACGATGCCTGGTGACCGCCGACTTTGGTCTTTTCCGGATTCGGGCGCACATTGTTGGCATGATGCACCATCTGCGTCGAAAGCCAGAGCATGCGCCGCTCGATGGCTTTCAGTGCCTCGAGCTCCTCGGGATCGAAGGACGGACTATCACTCGGAATCTTGACGTCTGCGTCGGCCAACGGTTTGATCCTTTCCCCGGGGCATTCGAACACCCATCGCTCCCGGTAGTATGCCCTACCGGAAACGCGCACAGAACGACCGGCAACGCGAAGCGAACCCGCGCGCTGGCTCGCTCGTTGGAGTCGCCAATCCAGCAGCGGGCCGGCGGTTACGAGGTGGATTGGGAACCGGTCAGCTGAATCTCGAACAGCACCGGCCAGTATTTGCCGGTCACCAACACGGTTTCGGATTCCGGATTCCACGCGATGCCATTCAGCACATTGCCATCCGCTGCGGAGGCGGCCATTTCGGCAGCGAGCGACGACAGATCGAGCCAGTCGAGGACCGACCCGGTCTCGGGATCGATCCGGGCAATCAGGTTGGTGTGCCAGACGTTGGCCCAAATGACCCCATCGATGTATTCGAGCTCGTTCAACTGGAAGATCGGATCGTCGCCGTCGCGCACCGAGATGGTTCGGGTGATCTCGAAGGTCTCCGGATCGCGGTAGACGATCTGGTCCGATCCATTGCTCATGATGAGCGATGTTCCATCGGTCGTCAGACCCCAGCCCTCGCCATCGAATGCAAATGTGCCGATTTCATCGAAGGAATCGAGATCGTAGGCGTAGGCGATATTGGATCTCCAGGTCAACTGGTAGATCACATCGTCGAGAATGGTCACGCCTTCCCCGAACTCATCCGGACTCAGCTTGCGCGATTGCAGAACAGCGCCCGTCTCCAGATCGACAAGGCGAAGCTGGGATCTACCCGCGATCCCGGTGCCTTCGTACAGCCGCCCGTCGTACCAGATCAGACCCTCGGTAAACGCGTCCGTATCGTGCGGATGCCGCGCGACCACCTCGAAGTGCCGGAATGGAGCCACCAGCGTCATCGTTGGCGACTGCGCCCTCCCAACTCCAGTGCCAAGTCCCGCCAGCAAAACGAGAAGAACGACGACGGCGCGGAAACGGACCATACTGCGATCAGGCTTGCTCGGCCACGCCGATCGGCAGGCCATTCGAATCGACAGAGGTTCGCTGTTCTTCGATGGCGCTGTCGAGCGAAATCGGTTCGTCGCTGCCACCACCGGGGCGCGGCCCGAGAATAGCCGTAACCTCGGTGGCATCGAGCGTTTCTTTTTCCAGAAGCGCCTTGACCAGCAATTCGAGCTTGTCGCGATTAGTCTCGACCATACCGACCGCCCGGCCCAAGGCGTCTTCGACGATGTCGCGCACAGCCTTGTCCAGCCGGGTGGCCGTCGAATCGGAAAATGCCTTTTCCTGCACGATTTCGCGACCGAGGAACACGTGTTCCTCACCGGTGCCAAGATAGACCGGTCCGACCTCGTCGCTCATCCCCCATAACCCGACCATCCGGCGGGCCAGCGCGGTCGCCTGCTTGAGGTCGCTCTCGGCGCCGGTGGTGATCTCGTCGAAGATCACCATCTCCGCCGCGCGACCGCCCAACGCGGTATCGAGCCGGCCGAGTAGATAGGTCTTGGAAACGTTGTAGCGGTCTTCTTCCGGCGACTGAATGGCCACACCGAGCGCCCGCCCGCGCGGAACGATGCTGACCTTGCGCAGCGGGTCGGTGCCGGGGGTCAGGTGCGCCACCAGCGCATGACCGCCCTCGTGATAGGCGACCACCTTGCGTTCCTCATCGTTCATGATGCCCGCGCGGACCGTGCCGAGCAGCACCTTGTCCAGCGCGTCTTCGAAATCGCTCTTGTCGATCAGCTTCTTGTTGCGCCGGGCCGCGGTCAGCGCGGCCTCGTTGACCAGATTCGAAAGATCCGCGCCGGAGAATCCGGTCGTTCCCTTGGCCAGACTGGAAACATCGACATCGGCGGCCAGGGGAATACCCCGGCTATGGATCTTGAGGATCGATTCGCGGCCCGCCCGGTCGGGCAACCCAATGGTGACCTGCCGGTCGAACCGGCCCGGCCGCAGGAGCGCCGGATCGAGCACATCCGGGCGGTTGGTCGCCGCCATGATGATGACTTCCTGATTGGTATCGAATCCATCCATCTCCACCAGGAGCTGGTTCAGGGTCTGCTCGCGCTCGTCGTTCGATCCGCCGAGACCGGCGAATCGCTGGCGGCCGACCGCATCGAGCTCATCGATGAAGATGATGGCCGGCGAATTCGCCTTCGCCTTTTCGAAAAGATCGCGCACGCGACTAGCGCCGACACCGACGAACATCTCCACGAACTCGGAGGCGGAAATGCTGAAGAAGGGAACTCCGGCCTCACCGGCCACGGCGCGCGCCATCAATGTCTTGCCGGTTCCTGGAGGACCGACCAGCAGCACGCCACGCGGCAACCGCGCGCCAAGCTGGTGATATTTGGCCGGATTGCGCAGAAAATCGACCACCTCGGTCAGTTCCCGTTTCGCTTCTTCTTCCCCGGCCACATCGGCAAAGGTCACCTGGGGGCGTTCGGGATCGTGTTGTCGCGCGCGGCTACGCCCGAAGCCGAAGACATTCTGCTGCCCCCGGGTCATTTGCCGGCCCATGAAGAGGATCAACCCCAGGAAGAGCAGGATCGGCAGGAAGCTGATGAGGAGTCCCGTCCAGAGCGAGCTCGATGGTTGCTCGCCGTTGACCACCACATTGTGCGCCGCCAGCTGGTCCATGAGCTGCTGATTGTTGGTCTGGACGACCGGGGGAATCGTCGCCTTGAGCTGGTCGGTTTCGACTGTTCCCGACCCACTGGCGGTCTCGATCGCCTGATCCGTCTTGTTCCAGTTGACGCTCTTGGCCAGATCGACCCGGATTGTCGAATCGGTGATCGTTGCTTCCTTGACATTGCCGGCGTCGATCTGGGCGGTCACGACCGAATACGGCACCATCGTGATGTCGCTGTCCGCTCGTGGCACGAAGTTCTGATAGAGATACCAACCGATCAGCGCCAGGATGAGAATGCCGATCAGCCAGCTCGGCACCCGCGGGCGCGACTGTCCCGGCTCGCCGTTCTGGCCCTC
This sequence comes from Thermomicrobia bacterium, assembly GCA_044464585.1. GTDB lineage: Bacteria > Chloroflexota > Chloroflexia > Thermomicrobiales > UBA6265 > JAMLHN01. Next base: position 15,045 of record JBIQLF010000007.1, on the reverse strand, counting down.
CTTTTCGCCATTTCGGTTCCAGACCCGGTCGATCCAGTTCTTCTGATCTTTAGGATTTTTCCCTGAATTGTCTTGCATCGAATGATTCCATCTGGTGTGTCTTCGAATGGGGGAGAAAGAGCGAAATGCCCAGCCCGGGCCAGCCAGGATCGAGCACTTCGCACCGGCAAACGGTCGAACCGGGCGCCGGGTTCGTTCTGCGATGCCGGCTTCAGTTCGGAAGACGTCATCTTTCAGAAATGGAAGTATATACGGGCACTGTCCGGCAAACCTAGGCGGGAATGAATGCAGGCGTTCTAGCCGGTCAAAAAGCCCGATGCCCGGCGGTGGCGCTGGCCGGCATCACCGCTCCGCGTGCGATGTTGCGGTGCGAACGGCCGCCAGCAGGCCGCCTCCTGGCCAGCATCCGGGATGCGCACCGCTTTACCAGCGGCGCTGCCGCATCCACCGGCGCCCCTCCCGAAAGCATGTTATTCCGCTTTCAATTTCCACCAGGCCGGCACCGCATAGGGATCATCCTCCCCATGCGCGAACCCGATCCATTCCACCATGTCCGATGCCCGCATGGCCGCCGGAATCACCTGCCCATGAATCACCATCTTTGCCTGGTGCGATGTTTCACCCCAGTCGGTCAGCGCCTGCTGGTACGCCTGCTCGGTCACGGGGTCCTGGTGCATCACCTCGATGAACTGGGTGGTGGTGAATTCATCGGCATCGACGCGCTGCAGCAAGGAGCGCACATACGGCGTCAGAAACACGATCAGCTCATCGACCTTGTCGTTGGAAATCTGTTGGTGACCACGCATGGGCGCACGTATCCTGTGTCGAGAATCGAATTCGAAAGCGGAGTATCCATCTCGGAGGTGACACCATGACGTTCGATGCCAATCCGGCCGCATTCCCTGCCACCGCCGAAGTCGTCATCATCGGCGCGGGGGTCAATGGACTCTCCGCCGCGTACCAGCTTACCCGCAAAGGGATTCGCCCGGTGGTGCTGGAACGCAGTCATATCGGGGCCGGCGCAACCGGCAAATCGGGCGCGCTGGTGCGCGCCCACTACACCAATCCCCAGGAAACCAAACTTGCGCTTGCCAGTATGCGGATCTTCCGGAGTTGGGCCGAACAGGTCGGCGCGGGCGATCCGGGTTTGGAACAAGTCGGGTTCCTGCGCCTGGTTGCCCCGGACGACGAAGACGCGCTCCGCAAGAATGTCGCCATGCAGCGCGATCTGGGCAGCGACACCATGCTAGTCACACCGGACGAAATCGCCTTCATCGAACCGTTCATCCGCACCGACGACATCAGTCTCGCGGCCTACGAACCACATTCCGGGTTTGCCGATTCGAATGCGACCGCATTCGGGTTCGCGCACGCCGCGACCAAACGGGGTGCATCCATTCACACCGGCGTCGAGGTCACTCGGATCCTCACCGAAGATGGAACGGTCACCGGCGTCAAGACGCCAGCGGGTTCGATCTCGACCCCCACCGTGCTGGTGGCCGCTGGAGCGTATGCAAATACGCTCCTGATCCCGCTGGGCATCGATCTGGGCACATTTCCGCGCCGTTCGCGGGTGGTCCTCTTCCGTCATCCCTTCGAGATGCCGGCCACGCGCCGGCATCGGGTGGTGATCGACTCGCTCAACAGCGCCTGGATAGCGCCCGTCACACCGACCACCACCCTCATCGGCGTCACCATCGGTGACCGCGATGGTTCCGATCCAGCCGATTTCGAGGAATCGGTCGAACAGTGGTATATCGACACGGCCCGCGCCACATTGGCTCGTCGATTTCCGGTCTTCGCCCATTCGACCATGCGCGGCGGCTGGACTGGGGTCTATATGCAAAGTCCGGACGGACACCCGATCATCGACAAGCTCGGCCAATTCGATGGACTGTTCGTCATGACCGGCGACAGTGGCACATCCTTCAAAACGTCACCGGCCATCGGCCAGATCCTGGCGGAATGGATTGCCGACGGCGGACCGCAGCTGATGGACATGACCCCATTCCGTGCCTCGCGGTTCGCCGAGGGCAAACCGTGGGTCGACGAATTCCAATACGGCGAATCGCCGGAAGAGTCGATCGTGCGATAGCGGGTCGTGAGGCTGGACGGGGCTCGAGTCGTGGGTCGTGAGTCTTGAGTCGTGAGTCCTGGGTTTTGAGTCCGGAGGCTGGAGAGCGTACTTCTGGCTACGTGCGTCGAGTCGTTCACCTGATCGGCGGCATCACACGCAGTCGATACGTACCATCGATTTCGCTCCACCCTCTGGCTCCCGATCCGACAGTCTCCGGCCCCCGGCCCCCGGACCGTAGACTTAAGACTCACGACCCAAGACTCGAGCCCCGTCCAGCGTCACTCGCCGCGCCGGAGCGCCGCGTAGCTCTCGTATCGTTCTGGCGCGATCTTGCCTTCGGAGACCGCTTCCAACACGGCGCATCCCGGTTCGGTGAGGTGTTTGCAGTCTGGATAGAAGCACAAGCCCAGATACGGCTGGAATTCGCGGAAGCGCCGGTCGAGCATCTCCGGCGCAACCCCGTGCATGGCCAGCGAGCGGATACCCGGCGTATCCGCCACGAACGTTTCCGCGTCGAGCCGGATCAGCTCGGCCGATGTGGTCGTGTGCCTCCCCTTACCGGTCGCCGCCGAGATCGGCCCGACGTCGCGGAACCGTTCCGCGCCCAGTGCGTTGAGAATGCTCGACTTGCCCACACCCGAAGGACCGGTGATCGCCGTCGTCTTGCCCTGCAGCACCGCACGTAACGCGGGAAGCCCCTCACCACTGCGGGTGCTGAAATAGAAAACGGGATAGATGTGCTCGTAATCACCGAAGATCGAACGCGAACGCAAAATGCCATCGGGGAGTGTTTCGTCCAGGTCGATCTTGTTGACGCCCACCAGCGCTGGAATGCCCCGGTCCTCCGCCAGAACCAGAAACCGATCGAGCATTCGGCGGTGCGGTTCTGGGTCACGTACGGCAAAAACGAACAACGCCTGATCGAGATTGGCCAGCAGGATTTGTTCGCTGGTGGTCGAGCCGCGTTGCGGCCTGGCAAGCACAGACCGGCGTTCGGCCACCTGCTCGATACGCGCTTCACCATCCCCCACGTCGGAAATCGATACCCGATCGCCCACCACCACCGGGTCCGAGCTTTGCCGTCCCCGCTTGAGCGTGCCTTTGGGGGTCGCCAGCCAAATCGTCTCGGAACCGGGAACCTCGACCGTGAACCATTTCCCATGCGCGCGAACGACGACGCCCTCCATCAGCTCGTCCTTCGCCGTACTCGAATTCATCATACCGTTCTATACTCCGGGGCCGAAGTGAACTGCCCCTCTTTTCGTCCATGCGAGAGGAGTGTACGATTCATAAGATGCTAGACTCTTGTAACTCCGTACCCGTTTCGAATGAGCCTGCGAGATTTCCCTCGCGATCCCACCGGGGCAGTTGATGGAATACGTTCTCCTTCTTGCACGAATCGTACTGGCCGTCATTTTTCTCGTAGCCGGCATCGGCAAGCTGCTCGATCTGAAAGGTTCCCGCGGCGCCATGTTGGGATTCGGGTTGCCGGAATCGCTGGCCGCCCCCGCGGCAGTGGCGCTGCCAATCGCCGAGCTGGTCATCGCCGTCCTCCTGCTGCCGGTTCGCACTGCCTGGTGGGGCGCGTTGTTGGCATTCCTCCTGCTGGCGGCGTTCGTTGCCGGCATTGCCTACAACATGAAAAAGGGACGAGCGCCAGATTGCCATTGTTTCGGACAGATCCACTCCGAACCCGCCGGATCGCGTACGCTCGTTCGCAACGGTCTATTCGGCGCGATCGCACTCTTCATTTTGCTCTTCGGAACGGATCGATGGTCGTTTTCGCACGGTAATGCAGGTGTCAGCCTGCTGGGATGGATGGGTGATTTGGGCACCTGGGAAATCATCGCAACGATTCTCATCATTGCGCTCATCGCGGCGGTGGCCGCGATGGCTTATATACTGGTCCACTTGCTTGGACAAAATGGTCGGGTATTGCTCCGGCTCGACGCGATCGAGGCCGCTCAGCAAAATGCGGGCGCCGGGTCTGCGCCCGTGCCCGCGGCGACCGGGCCGTCGGCGCCCGCCCCTGGGCTGCCCGTCGGCGAGATGGCGCCCAGCTTCAAGCTGGAAGGGCTGCATGGCGAGGTGCTGACCCTCGACGCCATTCGTTCCAATGGTCTGCCGACCATGCTCCTCTTCACCGATCCAACCTGCGGTCCATGCAACGCGCTGCTGCCGGACGTGGGTCGCTGGCAGCGAGACAATGCCGGCAAGCTCAATATCGCCGTCGTCAGCGGGGGAAGCGCCGAGGAGAATCGCGCGAAGGCCGCCGAACATGGTATTTCGAATGTCCTGCTCCAAGAAAACCGCGCGGTTTCGTCGCAGTACAAAGCGCATGGCACCCCCTCGGCTGTATTGATCGACCGGAATGGCCGTATCGCCAGCCCGGTTTCCGGCGGCGGTGAATCGATCCGCCAGCTCCTCGGCAGCACCGCCGGTCTGGCGGCGGCCCGGCCCGCCGCACCCGCACCCGCGGCGGCCAATGGCGGCGCTCCCGCACCTGCTCCTGCTCCGAAGCCAGCCCCAGCGCCCCAGCGACCCAATCTGGTCGGCAAGGATGCCCCGGACATGGAGCTTCCCAATCTGGAAGGCAAGACGGTCAAGCTCTCCGATTACAAGGGCAAGCAAACGCTGCTCGTCTTCTGGAATCCTGGGTGCGGAT
>JBIQLF010000007.1:0-10203 GCA_044464585.1 Thermomicrobia bacterium | reverse complement strand
TCCGATTACAAGGGCAAGCAAACGCTGCTCGTCTTCTGGAATCCTGGGTGCGGATTCTGCAAGCGGATGACCGATGATTTGAAGGCGTGGGAAAACGCCAAACCGAAGGGCGCGCCCGAGGTGATTCTCGTTTCCACGGGCACCGTCGAAGCCAATAAGGAAATGGGCCTGAAATCGACCATGGTGCTCGACGAAGGTTTCACGACCGGTCGCAAGTTTGGCGCGACCGGCACGCCCTCCGCGATCCTGATCGACAAGGACGGCAAGATTGCGTCCGAAGTCGCCGTTGGCGCACCGAATGTGATCGCGCTCGCATCCGGCAAGAAACCGGAATCCCAGGCGCCCGCGGCCCCCGCGCCGCCTGCCGCCAAGAAAGGCGACAAGGCTCCGGAAGTGAAACTCAAGGATATCGACGGCAAGGAATTCGATCTCCAGCGTCACAGCACCGAGACACTGCTCGTCTTCTGGAATCCGGGCTGCGGATTCTGCAAGCGCATGTCCGATGAATTGCGCGACTGGATCGGCCAGAAACCGAAGGGATCGCCCGAGATCGTTTTGATCAGCACGGGAACGGCCGAAGCCAATAAGGAAATGAATATCCCGGCTCGTATCCTGCTCGACGAAGGCTTCTCGACCGGACGCAAGTTCGGCGCCGGTGGGACGCCATCCGCCGTGCTGATCGACGGCAAGGGCAAGATTGCCTCGGAAGTTGCCGTCGGAGCGCCGGCGGTTATGGCCCTGGCGGGACAACCGCTTTCGGTCTAGCGGCTACTCCGAATCCGGTTCGGACGACCCGGCGCCATCTGGCGCCGGGTCGTTTTGCTTCGATCGCAACGCGCGCGCACGCGAATCGTCCCTCGCCGGACGCGGCAACGCGGGCCGCGGAACCGACACGCGCCGGAAAACCGGTCCGGCGGCCCGTTCCAACTGACATTGATCCAATCGGGCGCGTGCCTCTTCGAAGACCTTCCGCCGGGCAGTAGCGCGCTCCTGCGCTCGTCGAAGTTTGTCGAGCGACTGGCGATAGCGGCGCTCGGCCGTGGCCAGCGCCGCCTCGGCGCGCGCCTCGGCTTCGATGAGCGCCAGCTCGGCCTGGCGCGCGTCGCGCAGGAGATCGCCTCCCGTTTCAGCTTCCTGCGACATCGACGGCCTCCTGAAATTGTCGGTCCTTCGCCATGCTGAACTATCATACAAATCTACATCGAGACATTCCCAGCCGGTAGGCGGCGGATGGGAGCTGCCGGAAACGCAAAGCAATGACGATGACGCAACCTGGGTCGATTATCGCTGTCTTCGACATCGGCTCGAATTCAGTGAAAATGTCGGTCGGCCGGTGCGGTGATGATGGTTCCTCCCGCGAATTTGCTTGGCGTTCTGCCACCACGCGGCTCTCGGCCGGGGTCGATCGCACGGGCCGTCTTGCCGACGAGCGCATGTCCGCGACGATCGATGCGCTCGAAGAAATGAGTTTGCAGGCGCTGGCACTGGGTGCGAGTCGTATGGTCGCGGTTGCCACCGAGGCTACGCGCATCGCGAGCAATGGCCCCGCATTCCTGGAGCGCATCCGCGAATCGACGGGTATTTCCGTCACCACGATCGATGGCGACCGCGAAGTCGATTTGACGTTTCTCGGTCTCTCCCGGACGATCGACCGGGATGGCACGATGGTCGTAGCCGATATCGGCGGGGGCAGCAGCGAAATCATCGTCGCGGTCGATGGCGAAATGCGAACTGGCAAGTCATGGCCGATCGGTTCGGGAAGACTGACCGATGAATTCGCGCTTACCGATCCCCCTTCGCCGGCGTTGCTGAACGAGGTGCGGAGCGCGGTCCGGACGCGCCTGGCGGATACCGGGCTGCCAGCGAAATCGGATCGGCTCGTCATCGTCGGGGGCACGGGAGAGTTTCTCGGCCGGTTGCTGCCGCGTGATTTTCCGGTCCCCGTTTCCATGGCCGAAGACGCTCTCGGCGCCACATCCAGATTGACGTCCGCGCAACTGGCGCGCAAAATCGAGATCAATGTGGAACGCGCGCGTGTCTTGCCGGCCGGCATCGCGACCGCGCTGGCAATTGCCGATCTGAGCGCTCCCAGACGGTTGGTCGGAGCTCCCAGTGGTATTCGTGCCGGACTGCTCCGGCTCGCATGCTGCGGCGAGATCTAGATGGCAGATCGATCGTTTCGGGTCGCCATGCGCGTCCTCATTGGGCAACGCTGGGAAGAGCTCTGGAAAGCGATTCCCCGGGCTGCCGGAGGCGCCGATACCGAAGGAGTGCATGATGCTCGGGTGGCATCGCGCCGCGTGCGCGCGGCGATGGATGTCGCCGCGCCCGTCTTTCCCCCGGTCTGGTTCGAACCCCTGCAACGGGTCGCCAAAGAGATCACCACCGAGCTCGGCGCCGTGCGCGATCGCGATGTGCTGCTCGAATATCTCACCGCCGCGCGCGACGCGGCCTCCCCCAACGAGCGACCCGGCATCGACCGGTTGATCGCCCGGGTCGAGCGCGAACGCACCGCGGAACGCGCCAAGATGGAAGCGTTTCTCGAACGGATCGCCCAGCAGGGTTTCCGCGATGAAACGCGCCGCCGTTTCCCCATCGAGCGTACCGGAGGCAAGTCCGCATGACCAAAGCGTGGCCGGTCACCCAGCTCGATCCCGATGCACCGCTCGAGGTCGATGCGCGCCGGATCATCCGGGTACGCATCGGGGAGTATTACTCGTATGAACCGATCGTTTCCGATCCATTGGCAACGGTCGAGCTGCACAATCTCCGAATCTCCGCCAAACGCCTGCGGTACACGCTCGAACTCTTTGCGGATGTTCTCGGCGAGTCGGCCTCGCTCCAGATCGAACGAGTCAAAGCGATCCAGGAGGCGCTCGGCAATCTGCACGATATCGATGTGCGCATCGCGCTGATTTCCGACGAGATCGTCGCGGTCACCCGAGAAAAGGTGAGGGAGCTGGATCGCGCGCTCGCCACATCGCACCCGTCCACCTATCGCGCGCTGACGACGGCCATCCTGCGGCCTCCTCCCGATGCGCCGGAGAGCGGACTCTATGGGCTGCTCGCGCGCCAGCATGCCGACCGGCAGGCCGCCTATCGTCAATTCAAATCGCTATGGGACCGGTTCGCGCTCGAAGGGATGCGGGACGATTTGGCAAAACTTTCGTCGACCCCGATCACCCTCGTCTAGAGTGGTTCGTGCACGAAGTGCCCGTTCGCCAACACCGTCATCCTGAGCAACGTCGACGGATCTCCTCGCCGCCGCGAGTGCTCCGGGATCACGGAGTTTCGAGGCTGCAGACAGGTCATTTCACAGCCGCCCTGGCGCCAACGGATCCCGATGTCCGTCGCGGGCGACCCGGGCAGGGTATGCTGCACCCGCGTTACTCGACCGGCAGAGAACTCCAGGAGAACAGGATGACCGCTCTCACCGAGCACCAGGTGGTCGCCGCAATCGACGACTCGACCCCGGCAGCAATATCGCTTCTGCAGGAACTGGTGCGCACCCCCAGTCTCACGGGCGACGAGGGTGCTGTGCAACGCCTCGTTGCCAGGGCAATGGACGAGAGCGGACTCGATGTCGATTGCTGGGAACCCGACGCGGCCGAGCTGGCGCCCTATGCGGAACACGTCGGCTCATTCGAGACGCTGGCCGGACGTCCCAACGTGGTCGGTCGCTGGAAAGGCACGGGCGGCGGACGGTCGCTCATTCTCAATGGGCACATCGACACCGTCGAACCAGGCATGCGCGATCAATGGGAGGTCGATCCCTTTTCGGCCGAGCTCCGAAACGGCCGGATCATCGGGCGCGGCTCGCTCGACATGAAAGCCGGTGTGGTTGCGAATATCATCGTCGCGCGCGCGTTGCGAAACGCCGGTTGGGCGCCCCGCGGCGATCTGATCGTCGAGAGCGTGATCTCGGAAGAAGATGGCGGAGCCGGTACGCTGGCGGCAATTCTGCGCGGCTATACCGCCGACGCCTGCATTATCACCGAACCGACCGCGTTTTCGATCGTCGTGGCGCAGGGTGGTTCGCTCGTCTTCCGGATCCATGTCGCCGGCAAATCGGCCCACGGCGCCGCCCGCAACGAGGGGGAAAGCGCCTTCGAGCATTTCCTGCCGATTTTCGCGGAATTGATGGCGCTGGAAGCCGAGCGCAATCGCACGATCGACCATCCGCTGTATGCCGGAATGGCCAACAAGATCCCGATCAATGTCGGTGTCATCCGATCGGGCGCGTGGCCATCCTCCGTTCCGGATTGGCTCATCGCCGAGGGCCGGGCTGGGCTGGTTCCTGGCGAAACCCTCGCAGGATTCAAAGCCGAGTTCGTTGCCGCGGTCATGAAGGCGACCGAAACGGATCCATGGCTGGCCGCGCATCCGCCGCGAGTCGAATGGTTCAGCGGCCAGTTTGCCCCAGCGGAGATCCCGGCCGAGCACGAGCTGGTCGAAGCCGTCAGTGCCGCCCACCGGTGGGTCACCGGCGACACGCCGCCCGTCGAAGGGGTGACCTATGGGGCGGACATGCGTCATTTCATCGACGTGGCAGGTATCCCCTGTCTCATGTACGGGGCCGACCGTGTCGAGGGCGCGCACGCCCCGAACGAGTCGGTCAGCATCGACGATGTGATCACCTGCGCCAAGACGGTCGCGGTGGCGGCATTGCGCTGGTGCTCGTAAGGGCCAGAGTCCGGGACTTGCTGGCGGCCGTAGATGCGGGGGTCTCTGCCCCAGCTTGCCAAGGCGCCCCCTGATCATCTACCTCCCGGCGTGAACCGCCGTGTGGGAAGATAGGTCATACGATCGACGGGAGGGCCTCATGCCGAACGACAACAGGGTCTTCATCACCGGCGGAACCGGATTCGTTGGCACAGCGATCCAGCGAGCGCTGCGTGACCATCCGCTCAGGCTCCTCGTGCGCCAGGGCGATTCGGGACCACGCAATCCAAATGCGGCCTACGTGGCCGGGGATGTTACCGATGCTGCCTCGCTCGCGGGAACGATGGATGGTTGCTCGACCGTAATTCATCTGGTCGCCATCATCGAGGAACACGGCGAATCCACCTTCGATCGCGTCATCCGCCTGGGCACGGAAAACGTCGTTGCCGAAGCCAAACGGGCCGGCATCGGCCATTTCATCCTGATGAGCGCGCTCGGGGTTCGCAACGATCCAGCCTATCCCTATTTCCTGGCCAAGCATCGCGCCGAGGAAGCGGTCCAGCAGAGTGGTCTTCCCTGGACCATCTTCCGGCCATCGATCATCTTCGGACCCGGCGACGGGTTCATCAATCAGCTCGCGGATTTGGTGCGGAGTGCGCCGATCGTGCCCGTCGCCGGTAATGGCGAATCGCTTTTCCAGCCCGTCAACGTCGATGAAGTCGCCCGCTCGTTTGCCTGGGCGGTCGAACATCGCGAATCGATCGGCCAGATCTATGAGCTCGGTGGACCGGACATTCTGACCTACGACGAAATCCTCGTGATCATCCAAAAGCAGCTCGGCACATCGAAACGCACCGTCCATCTTCCGATCAGCCTGGTGCGCGCGGTGGTGACTCTTTCATCGCCCCTGCCAAGGACGTTGCGACCACCCGTGACCGAAGACCAGTTGCGCATGCTCGACATCGACAATTGCACCGGGCACTCCGCGACGCCCGACCTGGCCGGTCATCCTCAATTGCGCTTGCAGAACGGTATCGGCTATCTCACATCGTGACCTGCCGATAGTGCGTTGCCTCCTCGCGCGCCCTCCCCTATGATGCCGGGAAATTCGCTTTCGCAGGGAAGGAAACCACATATCGTGCCGGTCTATGAAAATCTTGGGGTCACGCCGGTCATCAATGCGGCGGCCACCCTCACCCGCCTGGGCGGAAGTCGCATGGCGCCCGAGGTGTTGGAAGCGATGACCGAAGCGGCCGCCTCATTCGTCCATATCGACGAGCTGCAAGCGAAAGCGGGCGACGTCATTGCTCGCATCACCGGCGCCGAAGCCGGATATGTCACCACCGGCGCGGCCGCGGCGCTCACGCTGGGGACGGCGGCATGTCTGGCCGGGATGGACGTTTCCAAGATGGACCGCCTTCCGGACACCACCGGGATGAAAAACGAAGTCGTGGTGCAAAAAGGGCATCGCAATGCCTACGACCACGCGGTGCGCGCGGCCGGTATCACCTTCGTCGAAGTGGGAACCCTCGGCTATCCCGGCGCGGGTGGCACCTTCGGCTGGCAGATCGAGGAAGCCATCACCGATCGTACCTGCGCGGTGTTCTGCCCGATTCTGGACACCCCCGGTACGCTCCCGCTGAAGGACGTTGCCGAGATCGCCCATGCAAAGGGTGTGCCCGTCATCGTCGATGCCGCGGCCGAGCTTCCGCCACGGTCCAATCTGCAACGGTTCATCGCCGATGGCGCCGATCTGGTCGCCTTTTCCGGCGGCAAGGCGATCGGCGGTCCGCAATCGAGCGGCGTCCTGGCAGGCCGGCGCGATCTGATCGATTCGGTGGCCCTCCAGCATCAGGATATGGATGTTCGCGCCGAAACCTGGTCGAAACGGCATTACATCGACGAGGGCCGGGTGCGCGGCGTACCCACCCAGGGCTTCGGGCGCGCACTGAAAGTTGGCCGGGAAGAAGTGATCGGTCTCATCACCGCTTTGGAAATCTTTGCCGCCGGACGCGACGAGGACGATTGGGCGCGGTGGAATTCCGTGCTCGATATCGTGCATGAATCGCTCGATGGCATCCCCGGTCTCATCGTCCATCGCAGCGCGGCGCCACCGGCGCGTTATCCCGCCATCTGGATCGAGCTCGACGAACGCCGCACTGGTATCGGCAGTTATGCGCTCATCAACGAGCTGATGACCGGAACACCCCCGATTGCCGCCGCCGAATCGCTGGCCGACAAGAATCAGGTCGGCGTTCTTCCGCACGGACTGACCCAAGGTGAAGCGGCGGTTGTTGGCCGCAGAATTCGTGAATTGACCACACAGAAAGGCTGAGCAGAACCCCCATGTTGATCCGCCCGCCCCACGGCAAAAAAGTCCTCTGGCAGGAAATGCTCCGGCACGAGTTGCTTTCGGCGCTGGAAGACCGGCCCGTTGTCATCGTTCCGGTCGGCTCGGTCGAGCAGCATGGACCACACTGCCCGCAGGATGTCGATATTTCCATTCCCTACCATCTGGCGATTCGCGCCGCCGAGGCGATCGACGACTTTCCCGTCATCGTGGCGCCACCGGTCACCTATGGCTTCACTCACTACAACATGGGCGAAGTCGGCACGATCACCCTGGGACTCGAGGTCTTCATTGCGGTGCTCTGCGATGTCTCGCGCAGCATCTGGGCCAATGGATTCCAGCGCATCATCTTGCTGAATGGCCACGGTGGTAACGAAGCGCCCACGTGGGTCGCATCGGTCAAGCTGGCCGAAGAAGATGTCTGGGCGCTGGCGCTCACGTATTGGAATATGGCGCTCGACGAGCTCAAGGCCATGAGCGATGCCGACGACAGCATCGGCCACGGCGGCGAATGGGAAACCAGCCTGCAAATGTATCTGCGGCCCGATCTGGTCGATTCCTCGCTGATGGTCAAAGACGAATGGCGCCGCCATTTCAGCCCTGCAGTGCAGAAATACGCGATCTTCCCCGAACGCCGGCGCGAGATGGCCAACGGCGTCATGGGCGATCCCTTCGTCGCATCCGCGGAAAAGGGCGGTAAGCTCTTCGATGTCTTCCTCGACCGGTTGATCGCGCTCTGCCGGGACTATCACGAGGCCGAACCGCCACGGTATAAGGAATTCGGATCGCACTGTTCGTAACATCGCCGATCGAGTCTCGGATTTCGAGAACCGAGCGGCCATCGAGCCTCCACTCGGAACTCGGAATTCGAGACTCAGGACCCGTCCATGACCGAGCTCGCCGGCCGTTCGAACATCTCGACCCCTGTGCTGGTTCTGCTCGGTGTGCTCGTCGCCGTGCAGGTCGGGCTGGCGATTTTTGCGCTTTTCGATCTGTGGAAGCGTGAGCGGGTGATGGGCGGCCGCAAATGGCTGTGGGCGTTGTTGATCATCTTTGGCAATTTCGCTGGCCCGGTGCTCTATCTGGCAATTGGACGAGACGTACCGCCGGACGTGGCCGAGCAAGCCGCCGCGCACAGCGACCCATCGATCCCGCATTCGGAGCGTATCCGGCGCGGAGTCGATGCGCTGTACGGTCCGCTGGAATGACCGCCCCCGCCGCCATCGAGCTCGATCGCCTGACCCGGATGTTTGGGGACAATCGGGCGGTCGACGAGGTCTCGCTCGTCGTCCCGGCCGGTTCGGTCTACGGATTTCTCGGTCCGAACGGGGCCGGCAAGAGCACAACGCTCGGTATCCTGGCCGGACTCGATTTTCCCACCTCGGGAAGCGCACGTATCCTCGGCCACGATGTCGTCGGGGATGCCGCCATGGTCCGCCGCCTGACGGGTGTCTTGCCGGATGTGCCCGGGTTCTATGGATGGATGACGGCGCGGGATGTACTGACCATGGCCGGCCGGCTCTTCCAGCTTCCGACCGGCGTGCTGCGCGAACGAATCGAGATCGTGCTCGATCTGGCCGGCCTTTCCGGGGTGGACGGTCCGGTTGGCGGCTATTCCCGGGGCATGAAACAACGCCTCGGTATTGCGCAGGCGCTGATCAATGCGCCGCCGGTCTTGCTGCTCGATGAACCGACCAGCGCGCTCGATCCACTCGGACGCAAAGATGTGCTCGATGTCATCTCCGCGCTGGCCGGACGAACCACGGTCTTCTTCTCGTCGCATATCCTCGATGATGTCCAGCGCGTCTGCGACCGGGTTGCCATCCTCGACAAAGGACGTATTCTGCTCGAATCGTCGATCGAGGATCTCCGTTCGACATCCACTTCGCAACGAGTAACGATCGAGCTCGCCAGCCAGGCCGAGGCCGAGATCCTCGCCGGTCGGATATCGCGTGAACCCTGGGCGTCCCAGATCGACCGGCGGCTCGACCGGGTCGAATGCTCGACAACCGATGTGTCTCTTGCCCAGCAACGGATCCCGGTACTGATCGCGGAAAACGGTCTCGCACTGCGAAAATTCGAAATCGAAGAGCGCTCACTCGAAGATGTCTTCGTCGACCTGGTGCGACCGGAGGAACGATGACCGGTTTCGAGACCTGGGTCTGGAAGGAACTGCTCGAAATCTCCCGCACCTGGCGGCGTTTCGTGCTGCCCCTGCTCCTGCTGATCATGGCGATTCTGAGTCCGGTGCTGGCGCGCGTCACGCCCGATCTCCTGCGCTCGCTCTCGTCCAGCGATCCCGGCGTCATCATCCAGATTCCCGAACCGACTGCTCGCGATGCCCTGCGGCAATGGGGCCAATCGCTCGGGCAGATCGTTCTCTTCGGGATCATCGTCATTTCCGCCGGACTGGTCTCGACCGATCTCTCTTCGGGCGCCGGACAACTGGCGCTCGTCAAACCGCTCAGTCGCCGCGATTACATTTTGGCCAAAGTGTCCGTGCTGGCCGGCTATCTCGCGGTTTTGACGATCGTGGCGGCCGCCGTCTGCGGTCTCCTGACTCGGCTGCTGTTCGCGGCGACGCCCGTCCTCGATCTCGCGAAAATCACCGCCCTCTGGCTTGTATTGGCCGGATTCTTCATCTGCCTCATGACGCTGCTCTCGACCGCATTGCGCTCGCAGACCGCCGCTGCCGGAGCCGGAATCGGCATCTATTTCATCATCAGCATCGCCGGCCTCTGGCAACCGGTGAAACACAACACGCCGGTCGGTCTCATGACGGCCTACGACGCGATCGCTTCTGGACGCCCGGTTCCGCTGCTTGCTCCCGTCGTGTCCGCGATCGTACTTGGTAGTCTTTCGCTCCTGGTCGCGATCCGGCTTTTTCAGCGACAGACCATTCGCTAACATGCTCGTCGATCGCGCGACAAGCGATTACGTAGCGGGGAATACGTCGAATGAGCGATGTGCATCCGTTCCCGATCCCGCATCATGGAAAATGTGGCAAGTAAGAACGACCGGCAATAGGCAAGAGGCAAGAGGCAAAAGTGAGCGGTCACGTATGGGTTCTTCGCCTATCCCTGCGAGTTCCGCGAGGTTCGGTTTCTGGGTGTCCTCCTGAGGACCCACCTATTGGCGGACACTCTAAGAAGAATCGAATATCCGTAGAGAATATGTGCACGCGATCCGCT
>JBIQLF010000006.1:0-69819 GCA_044464585.1 Thermomicrobia bacterium | reverse complement strand
GCCGGAGGACAGAGACCAGAGGACAGAAGCCGGAGGACAGAGACCAGAGGACAGAGAGCAAAGGATCAAGGGCATCCCTCGCCCGCCATTTCCCCATTGCCCTTTGCTCTATGCCCTTTCTCCTTTGCCCTTTGCCCTTTGCCCTTTGCCCTTTGCCCCGGATTGTCATCGTTCGGCGAGCATTCGCTGGACATCGCGCCTGGAGTCGCGCTCGGCTTCGGCCTGGCGCTTGTCGTAGAGCTTCTTGGCCCGAGCGATCCCGACATCGACCTTGGCGCGCCCGTTGCGGATCGCCACACGCAGCGGAATCAGCGTCATTCCCTTTTGCTCGGTGGCGCCCCGCAATGCACGAATCTCTTTCTTGTGGGCCAGGAGCTTCCGGTTCCGATGGGGATCGTGATTCGCATGCGTTCCGAATGCATAGGGCGATATATGGGATCCGATGAGCCAGAGTTCACCATTGTCGACCCGCACGTATGCTTCGGCAATCGACATGTGACCGGCACGGAGCGATTTGATTTCCGTGCCGGAGAGCACGATACCGGTTTCCACCGTTTCGAGAATGTGGTAATCGTGCAGCGCCCGGCGGTTGGTTACGACCACCCGATCGGTACGCCGGTCATTTTTCGATGGTGTCGATGGCGCCATTCGTCGTCCAAATCAGGTTTACAGGGATTGCCGCATATGCCAGCCCAAAGCCCCTATGATGCGATCGCAGCATATTACGATCTGGAGCACCAATCGTTCACGGACGATGTGGAGTTGTATCTCCAGTTCATCGAAGCCGCGGGCGATCCCGTGCTGGAGCTCGGTTGCGGCACCGGACGCATCGTACGCGAAATTGCCGCTGCCGGATTCGATAGTACCGGAATCGATTCCTCGACCGCGATGCTGGAGTTTGCACGATCATCGATGGCCTCGGAGGAGTGTCCGGGCGAGATCATGCTGATCGAAGGCGATTTCCGGCGTGACGATCTCGTGTCACCTGGCGCCTTTGGGGTCGCCATCGTGGCGCTCGATTCCCTCTTGCATGTCACCACCCAGCAGGATCAGATCCGCGTGTTGCGCAGTGCATGGACGGCGCTCGATCCGCGTGGGCAGCTCATCATCGACGTGTTTCATCCCACGCCTGGCCGTTTGATGGCAATGGACGGGGGGCTCACATTCACCGGAAGCTGGAAGCTGGATGACGGTGGGCGGGTGGACAAGCTGGTCGCGCAAACAGCGGATTCGGCAAGCCAGACGATCGAAAACGAGATCTGGTACGAGGTCACGCGGGTCGATGGCGCGGTCGAGCGAACCCGCACCTCATTCCAGCAGCGATGGATCGGCGCCGGCGAACTGCTCGCGATGCTGCAACTGGCCGGCTTCGAGGATTGGCGAGTCTATGGCAGCTACGATCTCGAACCGCTCCAGGCTCATTCAGACCGACTCATCGTTGCCGCGGAAAAGACGAAGACCGATTAGCCCACGTTCGAGGGAGACTCGAACACATTACCGGGCGCTGGCACGAGACCGTACTCTCCAGCAATCGAGTCGGTATCCTGACCGACCCGTGGCGCTCCCCGGCTGGAAACCAGCAACTCGCCATCGATGCGGATGGGGCAGCGAGTCGTCTGCATGGCCGCGCCGCTGGGGCTCACGACGGCTTGCACCATGTTCAACTGCTGGAATGCCTCTTCGGCCAGCAGCCGGTCCCAGGAAAGCACATCGGAACACCAGATACCCGCTGGCTCCAGCAGCTTCAACCATTCCCCGGTGCTTCTCGCGCGCAGCCTGGTCGCGAGCTCATGCTTGAGCTCATCCCGCCGGTCGAACCACTCGTCCCGGTCGGTGGCCGCCGCCAGCATCTCCGACCCGATCAATTCGCCCAGGCGATCGACCGGATTCATGGCAACGGCAAGATGCCCGTCGGCCGTCGGATAGATGCCATAGGGTGCGGCCAGGTAGGCATGCGCATTGCGAAATCCGCTCCGCCGGGGTGGTTGATGACCGTCATTCAGATAGGTCGTCAATACCTCGAACTGAAGATCGACGACCGATTCGAGGAGACTGACCTCGACCAACCCGCCCACGTTTCGCAGACCTCTCCGCACCAGACAAGCCAGAATGCCCTGGGTCAGATGGGCGCCGGCCATGATGTCGGCCACCGCCAGCCCCATGGGAACCGGTCCCTGGTCCGGTTCGCCGCTCAGCCAGGTAAGTCCGGACAGCGATTGGGCCAGCAAATCCTGCCCCGGCTTCCCGCGCCAGGGGCCGTCGCCGCCGTAGCCAGAGACCGATCCATAGATTAGTCTGGGATTCAGTTCCCGAACGGCTGCGTGGTCCAGCCCCAGCCGCTCCACCACGCCCGGCCGAAAACTCTGGATCAGCACGTCGGCATGGGCGATCAACCCGCGCACCCGGTCGAGATCGCCCGAGTCCTTGAGGTCGGCGGCAAAACTGAGCTTGTTGCGGTTGATCGAATGAAAGAGCGTACTATCGCCGTCCAGTGCGAGATTCGAGATGTAGAGATGGCGCCCCAATTCGCCCGTGCCCGGCCGTTCGATTTTGATTACCCGCGCGCCCATATCCGCCAAGCGCAATGCGCAGGAGGGTCCAGCCAAGAACTGGCTGAAATCGAGCACAGTCAGTCCGTGTAAGGGGCGGTCCTCCTCCGCGAGCGATTCAAGCGCCCTGGCCATGATTCATCCTGCTTTCCCGATAGAGCCGATTCATTCGGGCGAGACAATCACCCGGCGATCGCCGCTCGATGATCGATGCGCGCAACAGGGGAGCCGCTTCGTCTTGAAACTGCAATGCGCCATGGTAGGTCGGTCTGACATACGCGCGGTCCAGCGCCGGCAATGTCTTTGCGAAAAAGTCGTCACTTCCGCCGTTGGCCGTTGGAGATTCCCAAACGCGTCGATCCGCGGGTTGACCACCAGCCATCAGATAGATACCGCCCTGAATTTCTGGACTCACCACGAAACGAAGGTAGTCCACGGCGATATCGAGATGCGCGCACCGGCTCGAAATCGCCAATCCGGTTCCGCCCAAGGTGGACCGAAGCGGCCGGCCAGCGAACGAGACCACATCACCAAATCGAAGCGTCCGGCGCGCATATTCCGGCCGCGTGTAATTCACATATCCGTAGGCAAATGGGCAATAGGCGATATCGTCCCCCTGCGTCATCGCTTCATAGGTTTGGATCGGATTGCGATCGATACTGGCACGATCGCAGCGGTGGATCAGATCGGACACCATCGCAATCGCCTCTGATCCAATCCGGTCGGAGACAACTCTGTTTTCATCCTGAAACGGTTCTTCGCCGAGCGCATTGCAGAGCATATAGAAGTTCATCAACGTATCGATGGGGATGGCCGGGAGCGCCACGACTCCGCGATCGGCCAATGCCAGCAGATCGTCCCAGGTCGACGGCGCCGGCACATCGAGTCGTTCCAGGAGATCCGGTCTCCAGGATGCGACCGGCGTGGCCGCGTCGATCGCGAGCGCCCACTGATGACCGCCAGCCGCGTAGCTGGCATGGGAATACCCAACGCTGTACCGGGCGCAATCCGAAAGATCGAGGTGCGCATCGACGGGAATGGTCGCCCCGGTGGCGGCCAGATATCCGGCCCAGGGATGATCGAGCACGATAAGATCGTAGCGATCCGTCAGGGACGCCAACGACTCATCCGCGAACGCCTGCAGGGAACGTTTCTGCCAAACGATCGAGACGTCCGGATGCAGCTCCTGAAAGCGCTGGGCGGTCGCCACCATCGGTACGAATCCGCGGGTGTGATTCCAGGTAATGCCCGTCAGCTCGATGGTCATGATGCACCTTAACGCTTCATTCGTCGCGGCTCTCCGAGAGCTGGCTGGCATGACGTTCCAGAATCGACCGCACCGGCTCATCCGTGCCGATCGTATCGAGCACGATCCGATCGATCGTACCGGCAATTCGAGCCCAGTCGACGCGGCGTGGAAGCGCGCGGGCGACCTCGTGGAGTGGTGCGAGCCGGTGGTAGAAGGGAATCTCCGCATTGATGCCGGGATCGTTCCAGGTCGACCGGCGGCATCCGATACCACCCGTCCGCGTCAACAACAGATCCATTTCCGGCGATGCGCAAAATCGCAGGAAGGCGTACGCCGTCTCGATCTGTGGACTCCCCGCGCCGATTGCCAGAACCCAATAGGAGAGAAGCGAGAGTCCGTCTCCGGAACTGGCGGGAACCGGGGCAATGTCGATCTTCCCCCGCACGGACGATGCCGGATGAGCGGCAGCGAACGTGGCGAATCCGAACCAGTTGATCGCCATGGCCACCTCACCGGCGGCGATCGCTCGTCCGGCCGCGACGGAGTCGAACTCGGCCGACCGCGGATGGATCGCTCGCTGGTCGGTCAGGATCGAGCGGTAAGAGTCGAGCGCCGCCACTGCTTCATCGGAAACAAGGCGAATCGCGCCATCAGCGTCGAATAGCTCCCCGCCCCGACTCCAGAGCTGCAGAAAGAAATCGAATACGGTGTTGTGGCCGTCCGGATACGCGGCAAATGTGGTGCCATAGAGTCCCTGCTCGGGCCGGTGGAAGTGCCTGGCGATTGTAATGAATGTATCCCACGTTCGTGGCGGTTCCAGCGGAATGCCGTAGCGCTCCTGAAATGTCGCTTGCTCGTTTGGGTCGTCGAAGAGGTCGGTGCGATAGATCAGGCACTCCGGCCCGTCGTGATAGGGCAGGCCGATGGTCACCGGTCCGAATCGCTGATGATCGATCAGGGATTGGGGCCAACCCTCCGGATACCCGACCGGCGGATTCGCCGCCAGCAGCGGCGACAGATCGACAACGGCTGCGCGCTCGTGGACCTCAGCGAACCATTCACTCGAAAGAAAGGCGATATCCCACGTTCCATCACGTAACCCATCATCGGTTACGAGGGTTCGATAGAGATCGTGCAAATCGAGCTGGACCGGCTCCAGACATAGATTCACATCAGAAATACGGGTGAAGCGCTCCCATTGTTCGCGCAGGGCATCCTCGAACGGATCGAAGGCCCGGATTGCGACTCGCACGGTCGAATCGCGTCCGCTCATCATCCGGCCTCCAGGAGCTCGGTGGGCGCGACGCCACCATATCGAGAGGCTTCACATGCGGCGGCGATCACCCGCATCGTCTGGAATGCGTCCTCGACGGAGGTGGGCGGCGTCGCATCGGGCTGTTCGGCTGCCCGCATCACACTTGCCATCGTGCCGACGAACGCATCGGGAAACCAGGTTCCCGGAATAGCCAGCCGTCGCCAGACCGGCATTCCCTTGCGGTCGAACGTGGCAACTTCGAAGACATCCTCGGTGCCATGCGGGTAGTTCATCAGCACGCCGAGGGTTACGCGGATCGCCCCGCGACTTCCCAGCCATTGAATCCAGGCTTCCTGGTGGTCCAAACCATACCGAACATGATGGTTGGTCGTGATAGTGGCGCGCACCAGATCGCCGTAGTCCAGCAGAAAGGCGCTTCTCGATCCATCCATAGCCGGGGCATCCGGATGCCGGACCGTGAGCGCCTGTACCCGGCGCGGATCGCCAAGGAACGATCGCACGAGATCGACATAGTGGATGCTGTGATAATAGAACTCGGCGAATTCCACGTTGCCCAGAAATGGCCAGAGTCGCCACGGCGTTTCGACCGCAACACGGACCTCCAGATCCAGCAGGTCCCCGATGACCCCGCGCTCGATCAGATCGCGGGCGGCGATGACCGAGGGAGCGTATCGCAGCTGGAAATTGACGGCAGCATTCAGATTTCGGCGGGTGCTGATATCGAGAATCTGGTGGGCTTCGGAAAGCGATTCACCCATCGGTTTCTGGATCAGTACCGAAGCGCCACCGGGCAACCGGGCAAGTGTCCGAGCATGCAACGACGCCGGTAGTGCGATATCGAAAACCGCACCGTCCGGAGACCCGGCGATCGCCTGCTCCAGATTGCCGAACACCGCAGGAATGCCATACGCGCTGGCAAGCTCACGCGCTTTCCGGAGATCGCGATTGACGATCGCGGCGACTTCGAAGCCCGCGTTCCGGTAGGCAGGCAGGTGCGCGTCCCGAACGATGCCGCCTGCTCCGACGATGACGATCGGATGAATGCCCTGGGGCAAAGGCGGTTCGGCGCGCGGAAGGTCGAAGTCCATTGGCGCTTATCCTCCGGCGGTTTCCCGCTCGACCAGATAGAGATGCTCACACGCCAGCACGATTTGGCCGTTCTGATCGAACACCTCCACCGCCTCCACGACGATGCCATGCGATGGCCGCTTGGGATGATCTCGCTTTTCGGTGATGGTGGCGACGACGCGAATCGTGTCGTCGATGAACACTGGTCGAATGAACCGCACGCGATCGTAGCCGTAGGACATGGCGAGCGGATTGATATCTCCCGCGGTCATACCGATGGCGACGCTCAGGATCAAGGTACCGTGGGCTATCCGGCGCCCGAATGGCTGAGTCGCGCACCATTGAGCGTCCATGTGGTGTGGATAGAAGTCGCCGGTCTGCCCAGCGTGCAGCACGATATCGGTTTCGGTGATCGTCCGGCCGGTTGTCTCACGGCGAGAACCGATGACATAGTGCTCGAACGACGTGGAAACAGTCGCCATGCCGCCCCTCCAGTAGATTCGATCGGACGCCAATGCGGTCAGCATAGGCGAGAACGCCGAAATTGCAAGGCATCCGCCCCGCGGGCCGAACCGGTCGAGGAAAGGAGGCGATTCGCCGGGGGCTCCCTATTCCGGGGGCCAGTCGATCCGGGCGGCGCGGTTTCGTAAATAGAGGTCGGCCAGCACATTGGCGAGCATGGCCTCCGCCACGGAGACCGCCCGGGGAACCACGGAGGGATCGTGCCGGCCTTCCACCAGGATTTCGCGCGGTTGCAGATTCGTATCGACCGTTTGCTGGGGGCGAGCGACCGACGATGTCGGCTTGATGGCGATTCGGACGACGATCGGTTCGCCAGTCGAAAGACCGCCCAGGACACCGCCCGCGTTATTCGAACGGGTATGCACCTCGCCGTTTTCCATACCGAACGAGTCGTTCGCCTGGGAACCGCGGAGCTGGGTAACATCGAATCCGCGGCCGATCTCGACCCCTTTGACCGCGGGAATACTGAGCATTGCCTGGCCGATGAGTCCGTCCAGCTTGTCGAAGGTGGGTTCGCCAAGACCGATCGGCACGTGCAGCGCGTGGATTTCCACGATGCCGCCGAGACTGTCTTTTTCTTCTTTGACGCCCAGAATTGCGTCGATCATCTTCTCGGCCGCGATTGGATCGGGAGAACGCACGATGTTCCGTTCGATCTGATCCCGATCGACGGTTTCCGCCCGGATGCCGCCGATTTCCCGAGAGAACCCGTAAATATCGACGCCGGCTGGCGCGAGAATCTTGCGAGCGATAGCGCCCGCCGCGACCCGGCCCCAGGTCTCCCGGGCGGAGGAACGACCGCCCCCCCGGTGATCCCGATGGCCATATTTGGCCCAATAGGTGTAATCGGCATGTCCCGGCCGAAAGACATCGCGCAGGTTTTCGTATTTGGATGAGTCGACATCGCCGTTGTAGGTAATGAGCGAGATCGGCGCCCCGGTGGTGACGCCCTCGAACACGCCGGACAGGATTTCGGCGCGATCCTTCTCATTGCGTGGGGTGGTGACCTTGCTCTGGCCAACGCGACGGCGATCGAGCTGAATCTGAATCTCTTCGACGGTGAGGGGAATACCGGCCGGACAGCCCTCGATCACGACTCCCAGTGCGGGTCCGTGCGATTCACCCCAGGTGGTCAACCGGAAGATTTTCCCGAACGAGCTACTCATATCGATTTTGTTTCCACATCATCCCAGGGGCTCGTCGAGCGGAGCGCCCGGCGCGAGTGTCCCATAAATTCGATAGTCGTTCTGCCAGGTTTGCCGAAATCCGATACGGGTGTAGAGACGCTGAGAACGCAGATTCGAACGCTGGGTGCTCAGCCCGACCCGGCGAGCGCCCAATCGCTGCAGGCGCGCCAGCGCAAACCGGACAGCTCGTTCGCCATGCCCCTCCCCCTGGCGCGTGGGATCGACGGCGATGCGGTCGAGATGCCCCCATCCGCTGTAACTGGTGATTCCCAGATAGCTGACCGGTTCGCCTGCGTCGTCGCGCAGCGCCCAAATCTCGACGCCGGGCGTGACGAGGTAGTGCTCGAATTCGAGCCGGGAATTCCGCCAAAGCCAGGGAAAAGCCGTGTGATCGATATCGACGATTCGATCGAGCAGGGGAGCGGTTGTGGACACCAGCCGGACCGGGGCGCGCTGTTCGAGATCCGCGGGCCGGGCAATGCGGGTATCCACCTCGAAGGAAATCACGTCCTCGAACAAATCGAGCCCATTGCGTTCGTAGAATCGCGGATTACGGGTCTCGTTCCATTCGGGCATGACGAACGCACCCGCGCCCAGCAGGAACGACGCATCCCGGCTCGCCGCGATCAGGTCGTCGAGACGCCGCACGGCGGACACCTGGGCCACGCAGGCAATGTCATCGCGGTTTCGCCACGGTCCGACGACGAGGAATTCATCGACCTCGGGTATCCAGCTCGAACGCCCGGGGTAGACCGCGAGGGTCCGGTTGAGGTCATTGACGTCGATACGACCGGCCCAATCGAAACGGTGACGCGCGGCGGCTTCCACCGTCAACGGCTGGGGTTGGGATATTGGATAGGCCTGCGCGATTCTCATTGGCGAGCAGCGGTCGATTCAAGTTTCCACGGTGATTCGGTCGAGGTACAAGATGCCGAGCGGCGTGACTTCCAGTCCCTGCACCCAGGGCCGGACGAGCATGTAGCTTCGATCATAGTAGAACGGGAGAACAACCGCGTCATCCATGAGTAGCTGATTCGCTCGTCCATACAACTCCACGCGCTGATCGAGATTCTGCTCGGAGGCCGCCTGCTGCAACAGATCGTCGAATGCCGGATTCGAATACCCCGTGTAGTTATCAGGCTGGCCGGAGCCGAAGAGCGTCAACAGGAGGCTTTCCGGATCGGGAAAGTCGGCTCCCCAATAGATGCCGTAGGCCGGATAGAGCTGCTTCGGCAAGGTGGCGATGAATTCGGTCCATTCGACATTGACGACCTCGATGCGCAACCCAAGATCGCGTTCGATGACTTGCTTGAAGGAGATGAGCCGGTCGGGCGGTCCGTTCGCATAGATGGTGACCGGGGGAACGTTCTCGGGAGTGCGATACGACGAATCGCGGATGGCCTGCCGGGCAGCATCCAGATCGTAATCCCAGCCGCTGACGGGCCAGATATCCCGGCCCAGCATTCCATTCGGGATGAACCCGAGCGCCGGAGCGACCCGGCCATCGAACGAAACGCTCGCGACCATTTCCCGCGGAAATCCCAGAATCAATGCCTTGCGGATCTCGGGATCGTCAAGGGGTTCGACATCGCGGCGGAACGCCAGGTATTCGACCGCAAAAAGATCGGACTGGCGCAAATCGGGATAAAGATCGCTGGCAGGATCGAGTGCCCGGTCGAGGGAGAAGAACGAGACGGGAGAAATGTCGACAAGTCCATTCTGATAGAGATTCATCGGCTGAAACGCATTGGCTCCCAGCAAGATCCGGACCTCATCGAGTGCTGGTTTTCCCGCGTAGAAGTCAGGATTGGGGACCAGGGTCATACCCGTATCGAGATCGAAGCTGTCGATGCGAAACGGACCCGACCCATTGGGATCGGTCCACCACTCGTCGCCATTGGCAAGATCGTTCCGGTCGATGATCGAAGCCGGTCCGGTTGCCAGCCGCATCAGGAATGTGGAACGCGGTCGATCGAGGCGAATCCGAACCGTCAGATCGTCGAGCGCGGTTACGCCGGAAAGCGTCGATGTCTCACCGGAGAGCATGTCCTGAGCGCCTTCGATATCCGAAAGAAAGGTGGGCGCGGCAAGCAGGCTCGCATCGCCATCGGACGTGGCTGGGTCGAAGGCCCGGGTGAGGGAAACGACCACGTCATCGGCCGTGATATCACGACCGTCCTGGAACCGCGCATCTCGCCGCAAGGTGAAGGTATAGACCAGACCGTCCTCAGAAACTTCGATCGATTCGGCAAGTGCGGGTACCGGTTGCAGATCGTCATCGAGCCGGGTCAATCCACTAAAGATCTGGCGCACGAGAAAGAGCGTACCCAAATCCTTCGCTCTGGCCGGATCGAGGGTGCGCAAATCGGTGGGACCGGCCATGCGCAGAATGCCATTCTGGCCACCGCCCGATCTCGACGAGCCCTGGGCTCCCGCCAACAAGGGTGCCGACACGAGCAGCAAGGCCACGATGAGCAGGAAGCGGACGCGCAACAGACGCATGGGAACATTCATACTTGGATTTTACTTCGCGCGGCGCGATGGATTCGGGACTATCCTCGGAGATGACGAACACCTATCTGGAACACCGGGCGCTGGCGAGACTGCTCGGTCGTTCCGAACGGTTCGACCGGCAGGCCATTGTCGATCGAATGCGCGAGCTGGATCACGGTCTCTGGGTCCATGCCAGCCTGGTGGCGGAAACAGCTGGACGGTTGGCCGATCGGCTTCGGATTCACGGGCAAGCCCGAACGCTTTTGATCGATGCGGCATGGGTGCACGATGTGGGCAAGCTTACGGTCTCACGTACGATTCTGGACAAACCGGGGCCATTGGACAGCGCGGAATGGGCGGAGATGCGCGAGCACCCGGCACGAGCGGCCGATTTCCTGTCGTCCAGCCCGGGCATGGTCGAGGTCGCTCCGCTGGTCCGGCATCATCACGAGCGATATGACGGGACCGGATATCCTGGTCGACTGGCGGCCGAGTCGATCCCGTTGGGAGCACGGATCATTTGCGTGGTCGATGCCTTCGATGCGATGACCTCCGAACGCGCCTATCGAACGGCAATGCCGGTGGATGCCGCGCTTTCGGAATTGCGCCGATGTTCAGGCACCCAGTTCGATCCCGTGGTCACCGAGGCGTTTCTTTGGATCGCCAGCAGATGAGAGTGAGTTTCCCGGCCATGAGTCAGACGATTACCTTCGATTTTCACAACACGCTCATCGAATGCGACGAGTGGTTCCAGATCGAAATCCGCACCCTGGTGAGTGACGTATTGCGCTATTGGCACGATCTCGGGGAAATCGATGTGCCCGACGCGGTGTTTGCCGCGGCCGACGCGGAATATCGCAAGCTGCGGATGGCGATCCACGTGCACGGCCATGAACTCCCCGCCGACCGTGCGGTTCGCACGATTCTGGAGCGGATCGGTTTCGCGATGTCGTGGGAAGCAGTCGACATCGCGCTCGACGCCATCATGCGCACGGCCTTCGAAACGGCTCATCCCGTGGCGGGAGCGAAGCAGGCGGTTACCGAGCTTTCCGATGCGGGTGTCCAGCTCGGAGTCGTCTCGATCGCGGTGCATCACGATTTTCTGTTGTGGTCGCTCGATCGTTTCGATATGACCGGGGCGTTCGATCAAATCACGACGTCGGCATCGTGCGGGTTCTACAAGAGCCGGCCGGAAATCTATTGGTCGGCGCTGGCCGATTTGCGCGCTCCGGCGGCGACCTCGCTACACATCGGCGACTCGCTTCGATTCGATGTTGGCGGAGCGGCACGAGCCGGAATGCGCACCGCCTGGTATCGGCGTCCGGATGCCAAGGACGCCCCGTCGAGCGAACTGGCGCCCGATCTGATCGTGCCGTCGATGGAAAACGCCGCGCCCGCATTGATCGAAGCACTCGGCTGGAGATGAGCCTGCATTTTTCGATCTTCACGCTCTTTCCGGCCATGTTCAGCGGGCCTTTCGGAGAGAGCATCATTCGCCGGGCAATCGCAGCAGATCTGGTCGAGCTATCGATCCACGACATCCGAACCTGGACGTACGATCGTCACCGGACCGCCGACGATCGCCCGTATGGCGGCGGCGCGGGGATGGTGCTCATGGCGCCGCCGATCGTCGAGGGCGTGGAGGCGGTGCTCGGGGATCGACCAGGCCGGATTCTGATCACCAGCGCCGGCGGGCGCACCTTCGATCAGGCATTTGCGGCCGAGCTGGCGGAAGAACCCGAGATCGTTCTGATCTGCGGGCATTACGAGGGTATCGATGCCCGGGTAGCCGAGCTCCTGAACGCCGAAGAGGTGTCCATCGGCAACTATGTTCTGACCGGCGGCGAGCTGCCCGCCATGGTGATCGTGGATGCAGTTACGCGCCTGATTCCCGGGGTGATCGACGATGCCTCGATCGTGGAGGAATCGCATCTGCAGGGTCTGATCGAGTATCCCCACTACACGCGACCGGCAGAATATCGCGGTCTCAGCGTGCCACCGGTGCTCCTGAGCGGGCACCACGCCGAAATTGCGACGTGGCGACAGGAGCAATCGGTCCTGCGTACCCGGCAACGCGATCAACGATCGTAGAGCGGAGCCGTCTCGCGAATTTCGCGCAATACCTTGAGGCTGGTGAAATCGCGTTCGGCGATCGAGCGAATATACCCGGAAAGGATCGCTTCGATCTCGGTTGCAAGTCTGGGCTCCACGGAGATCCGGCGAATTTCGCTCATGCCATTGCGATCGAGCGACCGCAGGATTTTTTGGGCATTGATGGACATGACCCGGCCACTCGGATCGGCGGGGCGACAATTCGGACAGAGAATACCCCCGCTTTGGATACCGAGCGTGTTCGGTTCGGCCAGCAGATCGGCGCCACAGCCGGCGCAATGGTAGAGATCCAGCCGGTACCCGGTCAGCGCCAGCAGCGCCATTTCGTACCATCGCGCCAGCAACCACGGTTCTCCCGGCTGTTCGAGCTCTGCCAGCGCGGCGGAGAGGAGACCGTAAATCTCCGGGACATCCTGACTTTCCGGCACGAGCCGGTTGGTGACCTCGGCAAGATGGCAGGCGTGGGAAAAGGCATCGATCCGCTCGCCCAGTGCATCGGGCCGTTCGATCACCTCGACCGAGGTGATGACATCCAGATCGCGGCCCCGGCTGAGCATCATCCGGCAACGCGTGAAGTATTCGAGCGATGGCGCAAGCTTGCTGGTGGGCCGGCGCGCGCCCTTGGCAACCGCGCGAATCTTGCCCCGATCGCGGGTCAGGAGGGTGAAGATCCGGTCGGTCTCGCCCAGATCGAAACGACTCAGTACGATCGCTTCGGTCCGGTAGACCCGGTCGCGATTGGAGATCGGAGAAGATGACGTGGAGGGGGATTTCGAGGCATCGATCACGAGTCAATGGTACCATTTCGGCTGCCTCACCGGCCCGTTTCGGACCGCCCGAATCGAGCCGTGGTGACCGGGATTCCACACTGTGATCGTTCCCACATGACCAGCAATGTCTCGATGATCACGGCCTTCGTCGCCGGGGTGCTTTCGATCACCTCGCCCTGCGTGTTGCCATTGATTCCGCTCTATCTGGGTCATATCGCGGGTGTGTCGGTCAACGGACCGACGATCGACCGGCAACGGGTGTTTCGCAATGCCATTGCCTATGTAGCTGGATTCTCGGCCGTTTTCGTGGCCATGGGTATCGCGCTGGGCGCGGCCGGATCGCTGGTTTCCACGGCTGATGTGGTGGCCAGCAATCGGTTCTGGCTGGTTCGCATCGGCGGGGTGTTGCTCATGTTGCTGGGTCTGCAGCAGATCGGATTGATCACGCTGCCGATCATCGGACGAGAGCGACGCATTCAGCATTTCACACAATCATCCGGATCGGTTACCTCGTCGTTTATCATCGGGGCGACCTTCGGAGCGGGCTGGTCGCCGTGCGTCGGACCGATCCTGGGCGCCATTCTCACCATGGCTGCCGGTCAGGGCGATACGGTCCGGGCTGCCTGGTTGCTGGTCGCCTACTCACTCGGGTTGGCCGTGCCGTTCCTGGCCTTCGCGGCACTCGGCACCACCTCCCATATGGTGCGAGGTCTGACTCGGCATCTTTCGGCCGTCAATAGCCTGAGTGGTGGCATCATGATTGCCGTGGGGGCGATCATGCTGCTCGGCATCTATCAACAGCTCTTTGCGCGAATCGCCGCGGTGGTTCCCTGGACTCCCTGGGAGCCGCGACTCTAGACAGCGCGCAATCATTCGAGGACGAAGATCTATGGCGCAAGCCACGCTGGAAAAACGAGGATTCCGCAACGCCCCGATCGAAACGATCGTCGACCGGGTCTGGCGATTCTTCTGCTCGGTGCGAGCCGCGGTGGTGGAAATCGTGATTCTGGCCGTATTGGTCTTGCTCGGCACGCTGCGCGGATCGTCGGTGCCACAATGGATCGCCGACCGGATTCCGGGCACATCGGGAATCGTGGCGCGCTGGTATGACTGGGATGTTTTCCATTCGGTTCCCTTCATGCTCATGCTGGGAATCCTGACGATCGCGATCACGGTTTGCACGATCAATCGCGCACCCGGAATCTGGCGAACGATCGACAAGCCGACCATCACGACGACGCGCGGCTTCATTCGCAATGCGGAGATCTCCGCAAATGCGACGCTGGCGGAGCCGGTCGATACGGCGGTCGAATCCTATGCCGCCGCGCTCGGCAAGAAACGGTATCGCGTGCTCTCCGAGCGACAGGGCGACGCGGTTCATCTCTACGCTGACAAGAACCGCTGGGCCAAACTTGCCACCTTTCCCTTCCATCTCGCGCTGATCCTGATGCTCATCGGCGGAATCGTCGGAGCGCGCTATGGATTCAAGGAGAACGAATTCATCATTCCCGAGGGTTCGGTGCGCGAGGTCGGGCATGGCACCGGGCTGAGTGTCAAGCTGGAACAATTCAACGACAGCTGGCGAGAAGATGGATCGCCCGCGAGCTATCAAAGCGACCTGATCCTCTACAAGAACGGCGAGCAGGTCAAAGAGGAATCGATCACCGTCAACAATCCAATGACCTATGGAACGACCACGTTCTATCAGACGAGCTTCGGGCAGGCGGTGCAGATGCGCGTGAGCGATGCCGGCGGCAATGTGCTGTATGACGATTCGACCGAATTGGGTATCTATCGGTCGACCATGAATCCGGACGCTCCGGCTGGTGTCATTTCGCTGCCACAGCTCGGTATCCAGTTGAATGTGATCGGTCCCGATGATGACCGGGCCAATGCGCCGATGCTGGACACGCTCAATCTGCTGAGCGGGCAAATGTATGTGCAAATGCGCGAGATCGGACCGAATGCCTCCTCCGCGATGCCGGATACGATTCTGGATCAGGGACGCCCCCAGCAACTGGGCAATTACACCATCGAGTTCGTGCGGGAGAAGCGGTATACCCTACTCCAGGTGGCGCGGAATCCGGGGGTGCCGATTTTCTGGACCGCGGCGTTTCTTTTGGTTGGCGGACTCTTTGCCACATTCTATTTCCCACATCGCCGGATTCGCGCAATTTTCGACAACAGCGGTCCCGATGGCGCGACCCAGTTCGTGATGGCTCCGCTTGCCAAACGCGACTGGTCCGGTCAGAAGGATTTCCGCAATGTGGTCGAGGCGCTGTCCAGGAAGTTCGGGAGCGATCTTACGATCCGGGAACGAGCGAGTCCGGCCGTATCCGCCCTGGACGGCCAGCAGATGGAAACGGCGTAGAATTGCAGCAGTGATGGGCCATAGACGCCCGGGAACGATACAAAGGACGCACGCATGGAAGGAATGGTCAAACTCTCGTTTTATCTCTTCGCGGCAGCATCGATTGCTGTGGCCGCGGCGTGGGTGTCCTATGTCGTCTACGGGGTCGGCCGCATCCGGGTGCGGCGCACGTCGCTGGCGACCAATACCGGAATGACGGTCAGTGGATCGACCGCCGAATTCGGTCCGGGTTCGGCTGGCGCGGGCCGGTTCGGCACGCTCTTCGGGTGGTTCGCCGCGGTCTTCGCCGGATTGGCGGTATTGACCCGGGCAATCGCCTCGCACCGCGGTCCGTATTCGAATATGTACGAATTCAGCCTCGCGTTCGTCTTCGTGCTGACGCTGTCCTATATGCTCTTCGAGCGATTCTATGAGGTCAAGCAACTTGGTGCGATCGTGATGACCATCGCGCTTGGGATGTGCCTGTATCTCTGGTCGCTGCCGCCGCGGATGCGCGAGGTCGATGCGCTCAATCCCGCTCTCCAGAACCGGCCGTTGATGACGCTGCATGTTTCCGCGGCGATCATCTCCTATTCGACGTTCGCCGTTTCGTTCGCGGCCGCCATTCTCTTCCTGATTCAGATGCGCAAACATGTTTCCTGGCTCCCCAGCACGGACATGCTCGACGACATCGGGTACCGGGCAGTGACAGTCGGATTCCCGATGCTGGCGCTCGTGCTCATTCTGGGCTCCGTCTGGGCACATCGGGCGTGGGGCGCATATTGGTCGTGGGATCCCAAGGAAACCGCCGCATTGTTCACCTGGCTGGTCTACGGCGTCTATCTCCACACACGCTCATTGCGCGGATGGCGCGGACAACGGAGCGCCGTAATCTTGATCATCGGGTTCATCGCGGTTGCGTTCACCTACTACGGCAACTATTTCTTCGGTGGACTGCACGCATATGGCGGAGTCAACTAAGAACGCCGTGACCGAGATTACCGCCGATCGAATCGAATCAGAGGGCGACTCGTCCCCGCGGAAGAAGCAAGCGCTGGCCGGTCTGGTGGTGGCGGCCGTCATCCTGGTGATCGCGTGGTATGTCGCGGGACACGCGGGGCTGGGCGATGTCGGAAAAGGCGGCATCAATACCAGCCTGCTGCCAAAGGTCGGTGATGTCGCTCCGGATTTCGTAGCCGTCAGTCCGCAGGGGGAGATCGTTCATCTGAGCGATTTCCACGGTCAACCGGTCTGGTTGAATTTCTGGGGTTCGTGGTGCCCGCCCTGCCGGGCCGAGATGCCCGACATCCAGACTGCCTACGAGCAACTTGCGCCACAAGGATTGACCCTATTGGCGATCAGTCTGGGCGATAAGCCCTCGGAAGCGGTCAACTTCGCCGAACTGAACGGTGTCACATTTACGATCCTGCTCGATCCCGACCGAACGCTCACCAGTCCGACGTACCCGATCTACAATTTCCCGACGCATATCTTCATCGACGAGGACGGAATCGTCCGGAATATTGTCCTTTCGGAAATGAGTGCGGATCAGGCCATTGCCGCGGCCCAGTCGATTTTGCCGGAAAGCGCCGCGTCGAAGCCGGGATCGTCCCACTAGAGCGTCCCGGATCGCAGATCGATACAATTCGAGAAACGGTCGCCTCGAATCCGAGGCGACCGTTTCATTTCATCATCGATCGGGTCGCGTCCGCTGGTACACGCTCGAATCCCGACGCAACCGAGCGGAGGGGTTATTTCGCCTTGGCGGCCGCGATCGAATCGGAAAGCGAGCGCGCGCGGGCGGTGATGGACGCCCAGTCAGCCGTCTCGATCGCCTTCGGGTCGACCAGTGCGCCGCCGAGCCCGACCGCCACGGCTCCGGCCCTGATGAAGTCGGCGGCGTTCTCGAGCGTGACTCCTCCCGAAGGAATGAGTTTGATATGCGGAAAAGGCGCCAGAACATCCTTGAAGTACTTGGGGCCACCGAGGCTCGCGGGATGGACCTTGATGAAATCGGCGCCCGATTCCCAGGCACTGAGAATCTCGGTCGGCGTGAAGGCGCCTATGACGGTGGGAATACTGTAGCGCCGGCACATTTGGATTGTGGCGGGACGGAAGGTAGGGGTAACGATGTATTCCGCGCCGGCGAGGATGGCAGTCCGGGCGGTCTCTGCATCGAGCACCGTGCCCGCGCCGATGAACGCGTCGTCTCCCACGGCCTCTCGCACGGTCGTGATGACCTGGGCGGCTCTCGGATTCGTGAAGGTGAACTCGACCGAGGTCACACCGCCCGCTGCCAGCGCGCGGGTCAATTCCACCGCTCGGGAGAGATCGTCCAACCGAACGACCGCGACAACATTTCCGTCCTGAATTCTGCTGGCTTTCGACACAAGTACGCTCCCTGACTTCGCCCAATCCCTCCAAGCCTAGCACGGTAAACTTGCCATGGAACCGCCATGCACGCGCTTTGGATGCCTGCGGGCGATTCATGGAGCACGAGTGGATCAACGCGCGCGATTCGAACCGAAGAGTCACGATCGAACGGAGTTGGCAGTCGCCGCTCCGGAAGTCGACATCCGTGTCGCCGCGTTCACGATTTGCGGCGATCTTCTCTACGTCTTGCTCGACCGGGCGAAAGGGGTGCAGCAGCTGCCGCGAGCAAGTGTGAGCCGATTCACCTCGATCGATCTGCAGGCCCGGGATGCGCTTCGCTCCCATTTGGGTTTGCCCGAGCAATATATGGAGCAGCTCTATACGCTGACGGTAGTCGAGAGCGGGGTGTGGCGCATTGTTGTCAGTTATGTGGCGCTCATCAGTAGCCCGGACGAGCTCATTGCGCCAGCGTCCGGGCGATGGGAATTGGCCTCGGCACTGGATCAGTTGATCATCGGGGATGCGCTCGTTTTCGAATACGCATTGTTCCGGGTACGATCGAAACTGGACTACACCACGATCGGGTTCAATCTCCTGCCGGCCGAATTCACCTTGAGCGAGCTGCAATCCGCGTACGAGACCGTACTGGGCCGGAAGCTCGACAAACGCAATTTCCGGCGCAGGATGTCGGCACTGGGTATCCTCACGGTCACCGGGTCCACCCGCCGGGACGGCTCGCACCGTCCCGCCCGCCTCTATCGTTACCGGCCAGACCGGGATTCTTCCGATTTTCTGACGCCTCCCTGGGCGACCGCGCAAGAGGGAACATGAGCGACCGATGAGCGATTCGATTGATGCGACGCGGCCGGCGGCCCTTGGGCTCGTAGCGGCTCTGAGCAAACCAGAAGCCCACCAGCTTGCCGCGGAAATTCGGCAGACGGTGGCCGAACTGGGGATCACGGTTGTCGAGGAAGACGAGCTCTCCCCCAATGCCGTCAAACAGGTCGACGCCATCCTGGTGCTCGGCGGTGATGGGCTGATGATGCGAGCGGCCAAGGCGTATCCCAATGCGCCTTTGCTGGGAATCAATTTCGGCAAAGTCGGTTTTCTCGCCAAGGTGGAACGAGACAACTGGAAAGATGCGCTGGACGCGCTGGTCTCGGGTCATTACACCATCGAAGAAAGCTCGACCCTGCAGGCGTCGATCCAGACCCGTCACGGGGAGGAAGATCATGGTTGGGCGATCAACGATGTGGTGATCCGCAGCGGTGTCCGCATGATCGATATCGAACTCTATGTCGACGGCTATTACGTAAACACATTTCCCGGTGACGGATTGATCGTGGCGACTTCGCGCGGAAGCACGGCCTATTGCATGGCGGCTGGCGGTCCGATCCTGACGGCGGGGGTGAAGGGATTCGCCATCGTGCCGATCAGTTGCCATTCCCCCATTCGAACCCCAATGGTGGTGGCGGAGTCGGCGCGGATCGATCTGCTCTTCACATCGCGCTACGATGCGAGTCTGATTCTGGACGGGCGCATCGTGGGCGAGCTGGCGCCGGACGAGGTAGTGCGGGTACGCCGCGGCGAGAACCATTGCCGGTTGATCTCGGTCGGAGAATCAGATTTCTACGCTGCCTTCCGGACCAAATTCAATTTCCGGATCCGGCCCGATCTGGAACCGACCCGCATTCCAGAATCGATCGGAAACTCCAGACATACGCAGTCCTGAATCAGCGGGAAATCGTCGACCGGACGATGATTTCGCCGTCGTCCGATTCGGTGGTCGATTCCGCGGCAGCGGGTTCGGCTTGATCCGGCTGCTCTTCGACATGGGGATGCTTGCCATTCCCGTTGCCATTGGCGACGAAATTGGAGATGACCACGGTATCTTCGACCGCCGCCTGCGCGAGTTCGGTTTCCAGTCGATCGGCCGGCACCGAATTCGGTTCTTCGGGGACGGCGGTTTTCTGCTTTTTTGCACGGGTGCGCTTGCGGTCGAAGAGCTTGATCGGCGCGCTGTCATCCACCTGCGGCGCGGGCGCCGCCGACTCCGAGGCCAACTCGGCTTCGATCTCCGCCGCGACGAGCTCGGCCGGATATCCCTGGTCGAGCGACGGTTCTGGCATCGGAATCTCGCGGACACTGGGGGCGCCAACCTGGCGGAAGGTGCGCGATCCGCGTTCGAGATACCGGTCAGC
Source organism: Thermomicrobia bacterium (assembly GCA_044464585.1). Taxonomy (GTDB): domain Bacteria; phylum Chloroflexota; class Chloroflexia; order Thermomicrobiales; family UBA6265; genus JAMLHN01. The sequence continues at coordinate 49,669 of JBIQLF010000006.1, read as the reverse complement.
CGGAGGTTCGACCCGCTCGCGGATAGCGATAGCCTGTTCGGTCTGGTCCGAGCCGCAATAGGGACAAACGGGCCAACCGATCTTGATGAGCTGGCTGCAGGATGAACACGCCTGCTTCAGGTTGGCCTGGCAATGCGGACAGAGAACGTAGTCGTCGGAGACTTGCCGCTGGCAGGCAGGACAGAGCGAGGTCTCTTCCAAGTCCTGGAGAAGATATTCCTCTTCCAAAGATCGCTGGAATGCCTCGTCCAGCGTCGTGCGGGGGCGCATGAGCATATAGAGCAGGGTCCCAGGCACGAAAAAGAGCAACGAAAGAAGGGTGGCAAAGATCTGCGTGACGACGCTTTGGCTGCGCGAGCCAATATCACGATAGGTCCAAACGACGAGTGCGAACCAAAGGACGATGAGATAGCCCCCGGCAAGCGCCAGGAAGACCTGTAACGCCCTGGCTAGAATCTCTTCCAAACTGGAACTCCGCAGGGGCGTGCCCCGATGTCGATCCGGCCGGTCATCGAATCCGCTCGTACCGGCTCAGATTGAGGATATAGACGGTTGCGCCGCCATCGAGCGACGGTACGGGGCTGCTGACATGATACTCCGCGGGATCGACCAGCGGTAGCATGGGGTTCGACATTTTGACAACGGCGAGCCCCTGCTCTTCGACAAAGCGCAGCAGATCGGGCAGGTACCCTTCCTGAACGGGCACAAGAGCCGATGTCCGGCTCTGTTCGCCCCGGTACGTTTCCTGACCGATCACATCGACCGCGAATCCTCGCTGGAGCAACCCACGCACGACCGTCTCCGCTCGCGAGCCTTTGATCTGGACGATGGCAAGTTTCATGGTTCAGTCCCGCAACGCTGCAACGCACCGGTCTGTCTTACATATCGCTCAGCGATGCGAATCGGTTGCGGATTGCCTGCACGATGCTGGCACTCACCTCCGCCTCGGGTCGAGATCCATCGACTACGAACCATCGTTCGGGATGAACCGAAGCAAGCTGGCGGAAGGTCTCCGCAACCCGCGAATGGTACGCCAGACCGGCTTCATCGATGCGATTGACATGCGCCGCGTCCGCCAGGCGACGTGCCAGACCCGTCTCCGGGGGTACGTCGATGAGGATGCGAAAATCCGGATAGGTCCCCCGCACGGCGAACGATTGAATCGTCTCCAGATCGACCAGCGAGAGATGATTTCCGCCACCTTGATAGGCAAGAGTCGAATCGATGAAGCGGTCGGTGATCACCGCCTCGCCCCGCATGAGCGCGGGTTCGATCACATCGGCCACGTGCTGGGCACGCGCGGCGCTGTGCAGGAGCGCTTCGGTTCTCGGTTCGAAGTCGCCCAGCGAACGATCGAAAAGCAGCCCCCGAATCGCTTCCCCAATGGGTGTGCCCCCTGGCTCGCGAGTGAGAACGACCGTGCGGCCGAGCGCTCGAATGCGCTCGGCCAGCATGCGTGACTGCGTCGATTTTCCGGAACCGTCGATCCCCTCGAACGCGATGAATTCGCCCCGGCGCACCTAGAATGCGCCTTCGCGGTAGAGCTCGACGCGGCGGTTGGGTTCCCGCCCCTTGCTACGCGAGCCGATGTTATATCGATCGGCAAGCTGATGTTGCAGGCGGCGGACATATTTCGATTGGGGGGCAAGCACGATACTCGGCATCCCACCGATGACCGCGCCGATGGCATCCTCGGTTTCTTCGAGCGCAGCGGCGACACCGCCCCCTGATACGCGGCGGTTCGCGGGTGACGGCGACGCAACCGGCGCCTGGGGCCGCTCGACCGGCGGGGCCAGCGGCACGATGCCGTCCTCTGGTTCGATGGGCGCGGGCAGCAAGGCTCCGAGCGCATGTTCCATCTGCGCCGAAGTATTGGAACGCAATACATAGACGGGTGTGCCGCGCGATTCGGCATCGCGAATCGGCTGGGGTTTGGTTCGGAAATAGCTCTTGAGCGTGAGCACGACATCGGCATCTCGGGGATCGCGTGTGATGATCGCCGGAGCGTGGAGTCCGTCGATCGCGTCCGCGAGCCGGTTCCGACTGACGCCGAATGGATAGATCCGGACCGGTTTTTCGGGAGTGCCGCGTCCCTTGAAATTGAATCCGCCAACAGCCGGCAGCACCGTGAGATGCGATGGTTGCCGGGGGGTCTCGAGCTCGGCCGGTCGTTCGAAGGAATGCTCCGGCGTCTGCCTGGTTCGCCCCTGCGGCGCCGGTGCCTCACCACGCGCATGGGTCTGCGCGGGACGCACTGGCGGTTGGGAGGGACTCCGGCGGAGTTCTTCGGGCGATTCGATATCGAGGGTGCCGTCCGGCGCACGCCGGCGAACCTCGGGGCGCACAGGAGCGCCACGCAGAATCGCATCGACGGTCTGGGCCACATCGCGATGGACGGCCACTTCTTCACGGCCGAGCAATTCGACCATGATGGTGAAGGTGGGCGGCGCTTTCCGTTCGAGGATCGATTTCTGGGTGCCGCGGCGGCGGGCCTCCTCGTCGGAGAGCGTGACGGATTGAATTCCGCCGATGAGGTCCGAAAGCGTCGGGTTCATCATCAGGTTTTCGAGCGTATTGCCATGGGCGGTGCCGATGAGCTGCACGCCGCGTTCGGCGATGGTGCGCGCGGCGCCGGCTTCCAGCTCGGTGCCGATCTCATCGATGACGATGACCTCGGGCATGTGGTTTTCGACCGCCTCGATCATCACTCCATGCTGGGCGGTGGGAGTCGGCACCTGCATGCGCCGGGCACGACCGATCGCCGGATGCGGAATATCGCCGTCCCCGGCAATTTCGTTCGAGGTATCGACCACGATCACGCGCCGGTGCAGATCGTCCGCAAGCACACGGGCCACTTCGCGGAGCATCGTCGTTTTGCCAACGCCAGGGCGCCCGAGCAGGAGGAGGCTCTCCCCCGATTCGACCAGATCGCGAATGATGGCGATCGTGCCATAGACCGCCCGGCCGATGCGACAGGTCAGCCCAACGACCTCGCCGCCACGATTGCGAATCGCGGAAATGCGATGCAGGGTTCGCTCGATGCCGGCGCGGTTGTCTTCCCCGAATTGCCCGATGCGAGCTGCCACATATTCGAGCTCTTCCCGGCTGACATCCTGGTCACCGATGTCGAATTCGGCATCCTGAAATCGGGCTTCGGCTTTTCGGCCAAGATCCATGACGATTTCGATGAGACTTCCACGGGAGCCGTCGGTGGTGAGGTCGTGAATTTCGTCGCGAATACGCGGCGGCAAGACCGACAGCAGATCGTCCAGGTTATCGGTCACCTCATGTTCGGTGACCGCATATTCCTCGAAATCATCGTCATGGAAATCGGCACTATGGATCTGTGATGTACTCAATCGATGCTCCTTTGCCGTGGTCGTTCGAACCACGTCGCGCGGCCAAGCACGGGGAACGGCTCATTCATTTCCGCTCTTATGCGGAGCGACGGTCAGAATCGAAGGAGCCTGGCTCGGCACCCGATCGCCGAGATCTACGTGCTGGACGGAACCCTCCACTGTTACCGCCCGTAATGGCGCCGCTGTATAACGCACGAGTGACTCCTGGGTCAGACCCGGGGTGAACCCCAGTCTGGCCAGGGCCGGTTCGATTTCCTGTTGATAGGCGCGCAGCGTGATGTAGACGCGATTGATACGCTTTTCCAACCGCATGCGCCGCAAGACGGCGTCGAGCAAAGCGGCTGCCCGCTTTGCCGCGCCCGGTGCAAATGTCAAGTCGATGCAATGGACCCCATGATCGCTGGCAACGCGTACATACGCCGCGATATTGGAGACATCGTCTGCCAGCCAGCCAGCAATCTGCTGGGCGCCCGGCCGGCGTGAATGCTCGATATCCCACGCATGCGAGGTGAGGGCTTCGGCATAGAGCACATTTCTGGGAACCGATGCGTTGTACAGCTGGTGAATCGCCCAGGTATCGGTCGACTCCTGTTCTCGCATCGAAACCTCGGCGCCGATCGTACGGGGGGAATCGGCCACATAGATGGTTTCGACCGCGTAGGGAGCGAATCCAGCCGCCCGGAGCGCGATATACGCATTGGTCCCGGCAGTGGCTCGCGCATAGAGCCGCTTGACGCCATCGAATCCCGCGTGCCGGATACCTGCCGCCAGAATCTCTTCCCAGATGGGACTGGGATCGTAGACCCCGGTCGAGGCTCCCAGCGCTTGCAGTTGCCAGCGATGGTCGGGCATCGATGGTTTGAAATCGGCGAATGCGACGGTCTGCCCCCCAGCGGAGGCCAGCAGCATGACGGACTTGCCGGCGCGCCGTTGCAGGCGCGCCCCGAGCAGCGAGCTGGCCGGGTTGTATCTGCTGACACTCAGCTGCGGTTGCCAAAGAGGGTAGACGCGCTCGATGCGGCCAATTGCCGGAAGGTCGGTGAACCGGGCAAGCCGGATGTCCAGCTCGAAGGGCCGGTTCTGGGCGGCAACTTCCGGAATCCGAGGCTCCGAATTGGCGGAAGAAGTCCGCGGGGTAGAGACAAAATCGCCATCCGAGGCCCGTCCGAGCGCCTGTAGATGGGAAGCAGAAGAACGACGTGCCGACGGTTGCATTGATCAGATTCTACGCCCGGCAACTGGGCCGAACAAATATCGAGAGGCAACAGAATGTGCGCAAAGATCGGGAGCCGGCGCCAAGTGGCGTTCGATGAGCCTCGCCTGGCATCTCAGAGTGTCCGGCGGCCGGCAATGGCCCGACCGAGCGTAACATCATCGGCGTATTCGAGATCGCCACCGGCCGGCAATCCGGTGGCCGGGCGGGTCACTCGTACACCCAGCGGCACCAGCATGCTATGAAGAATCGAGGCGGTCGCCTCACCCGGCATATCGAGGTTGGTGGCGAGAATCACCTCGTCCGGTTTTTCGGTTTTCACCCGCTCGATCAGTTCGGCGATCCGCAGCTTGCCGGGACCGATACCATCGATCGGCGAAATCGCTCCGTGCAGCACATGGTATTTCCCCCGGAACTGGCCGGTGCGATCGAGCGCCAGCACATCGAGCGGTTCTTCCACCACGCAGATCATCGGATCGCGGGTCGGATCGGAGCAGATGGCGCATGGTTCGGTTTCGGTGATATTGAAGCAGCGCGAGCAGAAGAAGACCCGCTCCTTCACCGTCAGAATCGCTTCGGCCAGCGCCTGGGCATCCTCCCGTGGTCCGCGCAGGATCGAAAACGCGAGCCGCGACGCGGATTTGGGACCGATGCCAGGCAGCCGGCCGAGTTCCTCGATCAGATCTGAAACCGGTTTGACTGCAATACTGGACGATGTCGAAGACAATCTGAAACCTTTCGAGGCGACCCGTTCACTGTGAGATTCTGTCAAGACGAACGTCGAACAGGTGTGCGAATTATACGTCCATATCGAGCACGGGACGACCTTTGATTCCGTCGGCGGGCCCGATAATGCCATCGTCCTCCATTTGCTCGATCAAGCGCGCCGCGCGGTTGTAGCCGATGCGCAGACGGCGCTGGAGCATCGAGGCCGAGGCCACCCCCTGTTCCCGCACCACCGCGAGCGCTTTTTCCATGAGGGGATCGTCGTCGTAGCCGCCGTCGCCAGCGTCGCCCCCGGACGAGCTGGGCAAATCGAGCCATTCCTGGGCATATTGGGGAATGGGCGTCACCGCATGCCAATGCCCGACGATGAAATGGACATCGTTGTCCTCGACGAATGCTCCCTGGATACGCACTGGTTTGGCGGCATCGGGCGGTAGGTAGAGCATATCGCCGCGTCCGAGCAGGCGCTCGGCGCCGGGCATATCGAGGATGACCCGGCTATCGGTTTGGGATGACACGGCAAACGCGATACGGGCCGGAACATTGGCCTTGATGATACCGGTGATGACATCGACCGAGGGACGCTGGGTCGCCAGGATCAAATGGATTCCGGCGGCACGCCCCATCTGGGTCAATCGCTGAATCAGCCCCTCGACTTCCATTGGCGAGGTGAGCATCAGGTCGGCGAGCTCGTCGAGGATGACCACGAGGTACGGAACCTTCTCGGCTTTCGGCTCATCCGAAATCTTCATACGATAGCCGTCGAGGTTGCGTACGCCTGCCTTGGAGAAGAGATCGTACCGGCGCTGCATCTCATTCACGACCAGACGGAGCGCACCGACCACCTTGTCCATCTCGGTGACGACAGGGCATTGCAGATGCGGCACACCGTTGTACCCGGTCAATTCGACCATCTTGGGATCGAACATCAAGAGCTTGACATCGTCTGGCGAACGTGTGAGCAAGAAGGTCGAGATGATGCCATTGAGACATACGCTCTTGCCCGAGCCGGTGGCCCCGGCAATGAGCAGATGGGGCATCTTGGTGAGATCGCCAACGACATAGCGACCATTGACATCACGCCCCAGGGGCACGGGAAGCTTTGCCTTGCCCTTGCTGAACTGATTCGATTCGAGCGTTTCCCGCAGGCCGACCGTGGTGACCTGATCGTTCGGGATTTCGATACCAACCCGGGCCATACCCGGCACGGGCGCTTCGATACGGATACTGGGTGCGGCCAGCGCCAGCGCCAGATCGTTTTGCAGCTCGGTGATGCGGCGGACCTTCACGCCGGTTCCGGGTTCGAGCGTGTACTGGGTGACGGCTGGTCCGGGATTGATTTCGCGGACATGGGCATCGACCTTGAAGCTGGAGAGCGTCTCCTCGATCAGGGTCGCCTTGTTTTCCAGCTCCGAGGTATCGACCTCGCGGCCCTCGTAGTATTTGAGCTGCGTGAGATCGGGAAGCGGCAGATTGGCATTGCTGATTTGGACCGGCTTGGCCTTTTTTCCGTCGGCCTTTTCGCTTTTCTGAGCGGCGCTTGGATAATTGATCACAGGAGCGACCGGGGGCGGCAAGGGAGCTTGCTCCAGCCTTTCGCTCCCGGTCGGTTGCCGTGGCGCAGAGCGACGTGGCACCGGTGCGAAGGCCGCGGTTTCGGTGAGCCGGGCAGGGGCGGATTCGACACGGATTTGGACGGGACGGAATTGGCGCCAGAGCGCATGGAGATCGGCATAAAAGCGGCGAGGATCGGTGCGTGTCAGAAGAAAAACGCCACAGGCGCCCGCGGCCAGCAGCACCAACGCGCAGAGCCATTCGGGCATGTAATGCGCGAGCAGCAGAGCAAGATTGTCGCCCACTATGCCGCCGCCGGTGCGCTTGGTCTCGCCTGCAAACGCGAGCAGGGCCAGAATGGAACCGCCGAGCAAGGCGCCGCCGGCGATCTGTTTACCAACCGGCATCGGATGATGTTCGTCGAGGATGGTTTTGAAACCCGTCATGATGAAAAAGACCGGAATCAGAAACGCGCCATTCCCGGCGATGCCGTGCAGCAGATCGAATGTCCAGGCGGCAACCCGGCCATCGCGACCGTGGCTCATCAGCACCCAGGCGAAGATGAGTCCGATCGCGACCGGGAGGGCTCCCAGGAGCTTCCGGCGGGTGTCATCCGAGAGAAACTGGCCGTTCCATTGCGCATTCCAGCGCGCGCGGATGCGATCGGCCATCCCAGGTTCGGGCTGGGTCTGGCGGCGCTGGCGAGCGCTGGTCGAGGGACGAGGCTGGGTTCGAGCTCGCGATGTGCTGGCCATGGGACGCTACCCGATCGGGGAAGGATGCCGGCAGATCCGGGATTCGGAGGCCGCCCAGCATGTACGTACACTCTATCCGTAGACTATAGCATGACTCAGAGACACTCGGAAAGTGTACGGACAGTAGGTTCCGTCCTCCAGATGCCTTATCGATCGGGTCATACGGAGTCCAGATGACTCATACCCGGGACCGTGACAGGAGACGAGCACCCGAGATGGACCATACGTCCCCATTGCTGTTGTTGATCAACGGCGCGCCCGGAAGCGGAAAATCGACCCTGGCGCGGCGGCTGGTCGATGAACGACGACTGGCGTTGCTGCTCGATATCGATACGTTGCGCGGGCAGTTGGGGCAATGGAGTGTCGATCCGATGGCGGCTGGACTGGCGGCACGTCGCCTGGCGATCGGAATGATCCGGACGCATCTAGCCGCTGGGCTCGATGTGATCGTGCCGCAGTTTCTCGCTCGCCTTCCTTTCATAGTGGAGTTGCAAGAAGTAGCCGAGGAAACGGGCGCCCGGTTCGTCGAGATCGCGCTGGTGAGCAGTCCGGCCGAAGCAGCGATGCGGTTCGCCGCCAGAGCGGAATCGACAGACTCGAATCATCGAGATGCGCTACTCCTTCAGCAAAAAGAAGGCGCCCGGCCGATCGAAGACCTCTATACGGCGATGCTCGAAATGTTGCGCCAGCGACCACGAACGCATTTCGTGGAATCGATTCCGGGCGATATCGAAGGCACGCTTGGAGCAATGCGGGCAGCGATCGAAAGCGTCGAATAGCCCACTCGCTGTACGTACACATCATCTCTACTCTCGGAACAATCGAGATGATGACCGGACGCTCGATCTTGCCGATACAGAACATATGTTCTATACTCCAGAGCAATCGTTCCTTCGACCCGCGTTACGACGGCGAGCCCGCATTCTCGTTCGGTGCTTCGACGTGTTCTGGGAGATATTTCGATGCCAGTTGCCGCGCTCATCATTCCCCATTTCGCGCTGCGCATTTCCTTGCTCGATCAGCCGGAGCTCGATGGGCTGCCGCTGGTCCTCACCTCTCCGCCCAACACTCGCACGGTGGTGGCCGATTGCACCCCGGAAGCCAGTCGCCAGGGAGTACGCTCCGGCATGCTGCTGCGGGAAGTGACCGCGCTTTGTCCGGAAGCGGTATTCATCGAGCCGAATCCGGTACGGGAAGCGACCGTATTGGATGAGATGCTGCGGGCGCTGGAGACCTTCAGTCCATCGATCGAAGCCGGTCCCCCAGGATGCTTTTATGTCGATCTTCATGGGCTGCAACGGCACGATGCCTCCCCGGAAGCGGGCGCCGTGCGCTTGCTCCGGCTGATTCCTCCCGTATTGCGACCGCGGGCTGGAATCGCACCGGGAAAATTCACCGCGCTCTGCGCGGCCCGCAAGGCGCATCCGGGCAATACGCTCCTCATCACCCCGGAGACGGTGACGCATTTTCTGGCCGATCTGCCAGTGTCCTGGTTGCCGGTGGATCCGAAACGGATCGCGCAGATGGAGCGATTGGGACTCCTCACCCTGGGCGACGTGGCGGTCCTGCCAGTGACGGCGATGCACGCCCGTTTTGGAAAGGACGGCCGACGTGCCTGGGAACTTGCCAGCGGGCAGGACGATCTGGCGATAACCCCAATCCAACGACCGGAGTGCGTGATCGAGGGGATTACCTTGCCAGCGCCGTCCACCAGCCGGGAGATGCTGCTGTTCGGGATCGCGCAATTGGTGCGGCGCGCCTTCGGACGGCCGGAGCTCCAGCATCGCCATGTGCGCCAGGCGCAGTTGCATGTGCTCCTCGAAGAAAACCGCTCGTGGGAAAAGACGCTCACCTTTCGCGAACCAGCGGGGGCGGATCGTATCGTCGAGATCATCGGTCACCGGTTGCATGATCTCGAACTCCAGGGAGCAGCAGAGCGGATCGTGCTCCGTCTCATCGGATTGGTTGCGGAAACGACCCGCCAGCATCTTCTTCCCCTGCTTGCTCCTAAACAGACCGCGCCAGTCGGGCGGGCCATTCGCCAGCTCGAACAACGCTACGGCGCGTCCCCGCTCTATCGGGTCGTGGAGATCGAACCATGGTCGAGGATTCCAGAACGCCGGTACGCCCTGATCAATTACGCCCCCTGAATCTCCCCCGGCCAATCAGGGTGGAAACCGTGAATGGCTTGCCGGTGGCAGCGATCGCCAAAAGTGGAGAACGGATCGCCATCGTGGCTATCGAGGACGAATGGACGATCGATGACGAATGGTGGCGCGATCGCGTGCAACGGTGCTATTTCCGGGTGCGGTTCGCGCACGGACCGGTACGGACGATGTTCCTGGACGGGGAATCGGGAAGATGGTTCGAGCAGTCGTATTGAGAGGGCGAGCCCAGTAGCGGCCTGAGCGCGGGCTCGCCTCCCTCCAGCCCCTCTCCCTCTGGAGCGAGGGGAGGACGCTGGAGCATGGAAAGAACGAGCCTCGGAGAGGCTTGGCTTTGTGAGCCCCTGGTTTCGACCTGGGGAAACTGGTTGGAGTCATGCCGAGCGAATATGTCGAGCTCCATTTGCATACGGCATTTTCCTTTCTCGATGGCGCGTCGCTGCCAGAGGAGATGATCGGACGCGCCAGGGAACTGGGATATCGGGCGCTGGCAATCACCGATCACGATGGGCTCTATGGAGCGATGGAGTTCGCCAAGGCGGCGGATGCGGCCGGGATCGCGCCGATTACCGGGGTCGAGCTGACCCTGACCGATGAGTCGCATCTCACCCTGCTGGCCGAGAATCGCACCGGATACGCCAATCTCTGCAAGCTCATCACCGAAGCGCACCGGCTTCCAACCGGCGCTCCTATCCAGCGGCTGAATTTCTCCGGAGACGAGGAGGGCGGACTCGATCTTTCATTGCGCGGAATCGGCAAACCGCATCCACATTATCGGGACGAGGATCGGTTGCCGCGTCTCGATCCGGAGTTGCTGGCTCTTTACGGCGAGGGAATCATTCTACTGACCGGATGCCGGAAGGGATGTCTTTCCCGGCTCATCGATAGCGGGGAGTTCGCGGCTGCCCGGGTTTTGCTGGAACAGTACATCGGCTGGATGGGGCGCGATTCGGTTTTCGTCGAACTTCAGCACAACAAGGTCTATGGCGATACGCGGCGAATCCGGGCGCTGGTGCGATTGGCGAACGAGATGGGCGTACGTTTCGTGGCAACCGGGAATGTGCATTATCACCATCCCGACCGGCACCGGCTGCAGGATGTGCTGGTGGCGATCCATCATCGCACCACGCTCGACAATTCTCATCAACTGCGCCGCCCGAACGGCGAGTTCTCCCTCCGTCCGGCGGAGGAGATGTCCGCGCTCTTCTCGGAATGGCCGTCGTCGTTGACGACAACATTGGAGATCGCCGAGCGTTGCCGGACATTCGATCTGGCGCACGATCTTGCCTATGTATTTCCCGATTTTCGAACTCCAGACGGTTCGGAGCCGGATAGCTATCTCCGCCGAATCTGTTACGACGCACTGTCCGTACGATATACGGACAGTGAAAACGAAGCGATCCGGCAACTCGAATCGAAAGCCAAAGAACGACTCGATGAAGAACTCGCCATCATCGCCAAACACAATCTGGCCGGGTTCTTTCTGCTCTATCGCGATCTGCTTTTGCTGGCAGCGGAGATCGCGCTGGAGGTGCGAGGCCGGAAGAGTCCGCGCACGATCGCCAATCTGCCACCGGGCCGGGGGCGAGGATCATCGGTCAGTTCGATCGTCTGTTATCTGATCGGGTTGTCGCATGTCGATCCGGTCATGCACAAGCTGTTTTTCGGACGGTTCCTGAACGAAGAGCTCAACGCGATTCCCGATATCGATCTCGATTTTCCCCGGGAGATTCGGGAACGACTGATCGAACGAGTGTACGAGCGGTATGGACACGACCATGTCGGGTTGGTCTGCGCGTTTGCCACCTACCGGTTGCGCAGCGCGGTGCGCGATGTCGGCAAGGCGCTTGGGCTGCCGTTACCCGAGCTGGACAAGATCGCCAAATTGAGCGAACCGCGTTCGGCCAACGAGCTTTCCCGCGAGCTCGACCAGATTCCCGGGTATGCCAACCGCAAGGATGCGCCTCCCTGGTGCTATCTGATCGAGCTGGCCGAACAGTTGAGCCATTTTCCCCGGCATGTCACCCAGCATGTTGGCGGCATGATCATCTCGTCGGCGCCGCTGACCGAGTTGGTGCCGCTTCAGCCCGCTGCCATGCAGGGGCGGGTGCTCTGCCAGTGGGACAAGGATTCCTGTGAGGATGTGCGAGCGGTCAAGATCGACTTTCTGGCGCTGGGCATGCTGTCGCTCGTGGAGGAATGCCTGGAGCTGATCGCCAAGGCCGGGAAGCCGCCGGTCGATCTGAGCCGGATCGATCTGGAGGATCCGTCGATCTATCGCATGATCGAGGAGGGCGATACGATCGGGGTTTTCCAGATCGAGAGCCGCGCCCAAATCCAGATGCTGCCGCGCACGAAACCGCGAAAGCTGGAGGATCTGGTCGTGCAAGTGGCGATCGTGCGACCGGGACCGATCATCGGCGGTGCGGTCAAACCGTATGTCGAGCACCGGCAGCGTGAACGTACCAGCTTCCTGCCGGTCGAACCACAATATGACCATCGGTCGCTGATCCCGGTGCTGGCCGAAACGCACGGGGTCATTCTCTACCAGGAACAGGTCGTGCAGACCGCGATGGCGCTTTCCGGATTTTCGGCCGGACAGGCGGATTCGCTGCGGCGCGCGATGACGCGCAAACGTTCCGCCGAAGCGATGCTGAGACTCTGGGATGACTTCCGGGACGGCGCAAAAGCGCGGGGTGTGTCGATCGAAGTGGCGCGAACGGTCTTCCGAAAGCTGCAAGGGTTCGCCAGCTACGGATTTCCCAAGGCGCATGCGGTGGCCTTTGCCCTATTGGCGTATCAGTCCTGCTGGCTGAAGCACTACTATCCGGCCGAGTTCCTCTGCGCGCTGCTCAACAACCAGCCGATGGGGTTCTATCCCAATCATGTGCTGGTCAACGATGCCAAACGACATGGATTGCCGGTGCTCGAACCCGATATCGAGCTGAGCTCATTGCGTTGCACGGTGGAACGCATTGGATCGCGCGAGGCGATTCGCGTCGGGATCGGGTATGTGAAGGGAATGAGCGAGGAGACGGCCCGGACGATCGTGCTGGAGCGCATCGCCCACGGACCATATCGCTCGCTGGCCGATTTCGTGCGCCGGACGCCCCTCCCTATCGAGCTCATCGAGCATTTGATCATGGTCGGCGCGTTCGATCGTTTCGGGATCGGGCGGCGGGAGGCGCTTTGGATGGCCGGGCTCTTCATTCCGTCGCGCAAGGTCGGCATGGCGAAGCATGCCGATCCGGGACGACAACTGGCGCTGCCGTTGCCGGTCGATCACGACCGGGTGGAATTGCACCCGATGGGTCCCTGGGAGCAAATGGCCGCCGATTACGCCATCATCGGCATGTCGCCCCGTTATCACCCGCTGGGGCTCCTGCGGGCGCGGTTGCCGGGGCATCTGGTGACCTCGGCGCAGCTCGAATCGCTGCCCCATGGGAGCACGGTCGAACTGGCGGGGCTGGTGGTCTGCCGGCAGCGGCCCGGAACCGCCAAGGGCATCACCTTCCTGCTCTTGGAAGACGAGCTGGGCTTGACCAATGCAATCGTCCGTCCCGATCTCTATCTGCAGGAACGAACGCTCGTGCGGAGCGAGCCGTTTCTCGTCATCACGGGCACACTGCAAAAACGCCAGGGGACGATCAACATCCTCGCCGAAAAGATCGCGGCGCTGGAAGGCGCCCGCACCAGCTTCCACGCCCCAGCGCCGGACTCGCTGGAAGATCCCTTCGATACACCGTCCACGCCACCGAGAAGCGTGGAGCCAGCGTCGCATAGTTATCGATGATGGAGAGGAAATAGGACGAAGGAGATAGGAAATAGGAGATAGGAAATAGGAAATGGGAAGTCGGTTGCTATGCACGGGGTCGAATTCCGCCCCTGATCTGTTCCCCGCTCCTTCGTCCTCTTTCCCAATTCCTCTTTCCCATTTCCTATCTCCTATTTCCTCCGTCTTTCCTCCGTCCTATTTCCGGCTCCAATACGACCGACAATACCATCGGCCGCAGGCCGGTTTGCTTCTGGAGGTAGGCGGAGAGGTTGTTGCGGAGCTGGCGCTCGAGACCGGGGCGGTCGAGCGCGCTGTTGCCAGCATAGTTGCGGAGGATGCCTTCGGCCCGCTCACGAATCTGTTCGATGAGCTCGGGAGAATTTTGCGCGTAGACGAACCCACGGCTGATGATCTCGGGACCGGCGAGGAGCTCGCCGGAATCGCCATCGATCGTCGCGGCGACGGTCACGACCCCGTCGCCAGAAAGCGTCTGGCGGTCACGCAGCACCACCTCGTCGATCGATCCGATCATCGAACCATCCACGAAGACCGGCTCGCAGGGGATCGAATCGACGATCCGGACGCCATCAGGGGTGATCTCGATCACATCACCGACATTCGCAATCGTCACCGCATCCGGGGCATAGCCCTCGGAGATGGCCAGATCCTCGAAGAGCGCCAGCATCCGTTCTTCCCCGTGGAACGGCAACAGATGGCTGGCTCGAACCGACCGGAGCATCTCACGAATTTCGGACCAGCTACCATGCCCGGAAACATGCACGGTCTCGCGAGCGTTGTAGATCACCTCGGCTCCGCGCCGGAAGAGCTCATCGATCATGCGATAGACCGCGACTTCGTTCCCCGGAATCGGATGCGCCGAAACGACCACGGTATCGCCCGGTTCGATCTGCACATCCCGATGTTCCCCAAGCGCCATACGGCTGAGCGCCGAACCGATTTCGCCCTGGCTGCCGGTCACGAGAAAACAGAGCTTCTCGTCCTGGTAATGCATGGCATCGCGCACATCGAACATCTGCTCGTCGTCGATCGACAGCAACTCCAGCTCGCGCGCGACCCGGGAAACGGTCTGCATCCCCCGGCCGACGAACGCAACCTTGCGATCACGCTGGACGGCCGCATCGATCGTTTCCTGCATGCGGGCGACATGAGACGAAAAGGTCGCAACGAAGACGCGGCCATTAGCGCCATCGAAAATACGCTGGAATGCGTCTCCGACCGTTCGCTCCGAGGGAACCCACGGTTCGAATTCGATATGGGTCGTATCGGAAATGAAAAGCTGCACCCCGCGCTCGGCAAAGGATCGAACTTTTTCCATATCGGTGAGCTTGCCATCGGGCGGCGTGGGATCCAGCTTGAAATCACCGGTATGCACGATCAGACCAGCGGGAGTCGAGATGCCGAACCCGACACAATCGGGAATGCTGTGGGTCACCCGGAATGGCTCCAATGCGAAGATGCCAGCCCGCAGCACTTCGTTGCCATCGGCATCGAATTCGATGAGCTCGACCTCTTTCTGGATACCCGCTTCTTTGAGTTTCTCCGCGATGAGCCCACAGGTGAAACGGCTGGCATAGATTGGAGCCTTCACATCGCGCAAGAGATAGGTGAGCGCGCCGATATGATCCTCGTGGCCGTGGGTAATGAAAATACCGCGCACCTTCGCCACGCGCTCTTTCACATAGTCGAAATTGGGAAGCACCAAATCGATGCCGTAGTGTTCGATGGACGGAAATCCGACCCCGCAATCGACCACGATCAGATCGTCCCGGTATTCGAGCACGAACATATTCCGGCCGATCTCGGCTTCGCCACCGAGAAAGATCAATCTGACGGCATCGTTCACGAATGGAATTCCCTTCGAGACATGAAATTGCCCGCGTCCAGCGACGCGGGCCAGCAGATCAGAACTGCAGACGTCAAAAGAGCTTCATCTGCTCGTGCGAGGGATCGGCGGCCGGACCAGGCGTCTCGTCCTTATCGCGTTCCGCGCGAGCTTTGGCGATGATCTTGGCGAGTCGATCGAAGTCCTCCTCGATCGCACCGCGCAGCGCGCCCTGATGCAATGCCGCCGCGGGATGGTACATGGGAATGACCGTGCGCCGTCCGAATTTCTTCGGTTGCCCATGAATGCGGGAAATGCGCTCGTTCGGGAAATAACGCGCCATCGAGAATCGACCGAGCGTCACGATGACCAGCGGGTCGATCGCCTCGATCTGACGATCGAGATAGCCCGAGCAGGCAGCGATCTCATCCGGCAGCGGATCGCGATTTCCCGGTGGCCGGCATTTCACGACATTGGTGATGAATACGTCCTTGCGATCGAACCCGGCCCGCTGGATGAGCTCGGTCAGGAAGCGACCCGACGCACCGACGAACGGAAGTCCTTGCTGATCCTCGTGCCAGCCGGGTCCCTCGCCGATGAAAAAGACTTCGGCATCTTCCGGGCCGGTTCCGGGGACGGCGTTGGTGCGACTTTGCGAAAGCTCACAGAGGGTACAAACCCGGACTTCCGCGGCGATCTCTGAAAGAACGGACATGGTGACTCCCGAACGAGCGCGCTATCCGCGCAAGACCGCTCCCGAGTATAACGAACCTCGCGGTCATTTCCGGCTTCCGAGCGGACTCGATCTATCCGAAGATTCCCTGGATATCGCTTTCGATCAGATGCGGAAGCATCCAGCCGTCGTGTGGATCGGGCACGCGCGTTTCGCCTGGCTGGATATCGAGAACGATATCCTCGCCCCCGGTTTCTGGTGGGGTCCACCGTTCGAAATCGATCTCGAATGCGCTATCGAGCCAGGAGCGGATCGCTTCGGCCCCCGGCAATACGCCCTCGTGAAATTGCAGAATGGCGGGATGTCCCCAATTACGATTCAGCCAGCGATCCAGAATCAGCGCCTCGTCGATCGTCGATGGATCGATCGAGTTGGCGCCACCTCCTTGTAATCGATCGAACGAGGCCACGAGCCGCCGGTGGATGCTTCCCGCGGTTTCCCAGCGCGTGACCGCGGTGCGGCTCCACATCCGGCCTCCACTGACCAGGCAACAATCGATACGGTCGCGTTCGGCAGCAGGCAGAGCCAGCAGCAGGGTCGGGCGCCGTTCCATCTCCTGAATCACCCGATGGACACTGGAGATCGATTGCAGGAGCTGAATATCGCGGCGCAGCCGGCGCGCACGTTCGAAATCGCCGGTCGACGCCGCTTCTTCCAGTTGTTCCCAGATGCGCTGCAGAAGCGGCGCATCGGTTCCTTCCAGAAAACGGAGCGCGGCCCGGGTGCGTTCCATATAGATTTCACGATCCGCCTTGCCAGCACATGGACCGAGGCATTGTCCGAGCGCCAGTTTCAGACAGGGTGAACCATAGCTCCGGGCGGTCTTGAAACTGCGCGTGCAGGTGCGCAACTGGAAATGGATGTTCAGCAGCTCGACGACCTGCCTGGCCGTGCTTCGATTTCGATATGGCCCGAAGTATTTGCAGCCATCGTCTTTCCACTCCGGCGCGAGCAGAATGCGCGGCCAGGGTGATGCCAGATCGACTTTGATATACGGATATTGCTCGTGCGAGCGCATGACCGTGTTGTAGCGCGGTTGATATCGCTTGATCAGCTGAGCTTCGAGCATGAGCGCCTCGAGCTCGCTCCCCACGACACGCACCTCGATCGACGCAATCGATTCCAGCAATCCGTCCATCTTGCGGGTATACCCAAGTGGCTGCGAGTAGTAGGACCCAACCCGATCGCGCAGGTTCTTGGCCTTGCCAACATAGATGACGCGCTGGTTGGCGTCGAGCATCAGGTAGACACCGGGTCGCTGGGGAATCGATTTGAGGAATTCCGTGTCCAGCAACGCCCGGCCGCGACCGATGCCATCGCGCGGTCGGCCCTCCGGCAAGCGCGAGGTTGCCTTGAGCGCGTCGACCGACCCTTCGCCGCGTTCGGCGGCAATGCGAAAGAGGGCGAGGGCTGCCCGGGCCGAAAGCTCGGCGTCTCCTTCCGCGCGGTGGAGTTTGCGGGGCGACAAACCGAGAGCCGACGCGACCTTGTCCAGACTGGCGCGTTTGAGCTCGGGCAGATAGCGCATAGCCAGCGCCATCGTATCGACCCGGTCGTTCACCAGCGGCAGCTTGCCCGCTCGTCGCAGTTCGGCGTTGACGAATCCAATATCGAATGTGACATTGTGCCCGACGATCAGCGCATCGCCCAGGAACTCGACGATCTCGCCGGCCCGGTGCGCGAATCCATCGGCGCCGCGCAGGTCGGCATCGCGGATGCCAGTGAGCTTCGAAATATAGGCCGGGAGTTTGCGTTCGGGATCGAACAGTGTCTGGAAGCGCTCGACCGGTTCACCAGACGAATAACGAATCATGCCGATTTCGATGATTCGGTTCGATGCCGGCCGGAGTCCAGTCGTTTCCACATCGAGCGCGACGAAGTCCGGATAGGCAATATCGAGAAGCGGCTCGTTCCCGGCCAGCACCCATTCCCGCTCGCCGCGCACGCGCAATTCCGGTGTTTCCCGCATGACCGCATAGAACAGCGCGCGCCAGAGCTCGGGGGTTCGCGCCGAACCGAACATGTGCCCGATCAGGAGATCTTCATGGACGGCGCCTCCCGCTGCCAGGACGAAATCCCGGGCTCGCTGCGAGAGAAACAGCCGTGCTTCCATCGATTCACCTCGGAGCTCGACGTTGGGGACAGGGCGTGGGCGGGAATCTCGGCGGGGTCTCATGCTTCACGTCTTGGGCAGGGGGAACAGGGCACCGTGCTAGAATTTCTGTTCGTATCGTACGTTCACTATATACCACGACGTTTGCCCCGGCGGCGCCCAAAGGAACCGAATCGATGACCGAACTGGATGCACGGGAGCGGCTCGACGCGCTCCGCAAGGATCTCGATCGCTGGAGTTATGAGTACCACGTTCTCGACCAGCCGACCGTTTCCGATGCGGAATACGACGAAGCCATGCGCGAGCTGCTACGCATCGAGGAAGCCTATCCCGATCTGGTAACGCCCGATTCCCCCAGCCAGCGCGTCGGAGCCACTCCCCAATCGCAGTTCGCCAAAGTCGTCCATCCAGCACCAATGCTTTCCCTCAGCAATGTCTTCGACGAGTCGGGCCTGATCGCCTGGTGGATGCGAGCGCAACGGGCGGCGGGGCACAACTCGATGACCCTGGTGACCGAACCGAAGATCGATGGCCTGGCTGTGGCGCTGACGTATGTGGATGGCGTACTGCAAACCGGTGCCACGCGAGGAGACGGGTTCGTCGGAGAAAATGTGACGGCGAATCTCAAGACGATCCGCACGATACCGATCCGATTGCGAGCGGCGGCTGACTATCCGGTCCCCTCGCGCATCGAGGTGCGCGGCGAGGTCTACATGAAAAAGTCGGATTTCGAAGCGCTCAATAATCGGATCCTCGAAGCGGGCGGTGAACCGTTCATGAATCCGAGGAACTCCGCCGCGGGGAGCCTGCGCCAGATCGATCCGCGCAAGACCCGGGAGCGCCCGCTCAGTTTCTATACATGGGATATCGGATATCTAGAGGGTTTCCCGCGCCCGGACAGCCATTACGAGACCCTGCAGATGCTGGTCCAATATGGGTTCGAGACGGCTCCCCATCCGATGCGGCACGGCTCGATTGAAGCGGTCTGGGAACGTTGCGTCTGGTGGCTCGGTCAGCGGGATACGCTGAATTTCGAGATCGACGGCGTCGTGACCAAGATCGATGCCGTACACCTGCAAGATGAGATCGGCATCGTCTCCCGCGAACCGCGCTGGGCAACCGCCTACAAATTCCCGGCCATTCAGAAGACCACGCAAGTGGAAGACATCGTCATCAATGTGGGCCGGACGGGCACACTGAATCCGACCGCAATTCTGGCCGCGGTCAATATCGGGGGAGTCACCGTACGCCGGGCAACGCTTCACAACGAAGACGAGATCGCGCGCAAAGATATCCGGACCGGCGATTGGGTCGTGGTGCAACGCGCCGGCGATGTCATTCCGCAGATCGTCAAAGTCATCGTCGAAAAACGCACCGGCACGGAGATTCCGTTCGAGATGCCCGAGCTGTGCCCGGTCTGCGGCACACCGACCAAACGCGACGCCGGCGTGGCTATGCGGTATTGCACCAACTCCGCTTGCCCGGCCCGTATCCGCGAGGGCCTGCATCATTTCGTTTCGCGCGGGGCGATGGATATCGCCGGGATGGGTGAGAAACTGGCCGACCGGTTCGTCGACCTCGGCTGGATTCATGATTTCGGCGATATCTACACACTCGATTGGGAGCAGGTTGCGCGGCTGGAAGGACTTGGGGAAAAGAGCGCGCAAAACCTGCGCGCTTCGGTCGAGGCATCCAAGGAACGACCGCTGGGACGATTGCTCGCGGGACTCGGAATTCCGCATATCGGCGAGCGAAATGCCAATCAACTGGCGCGGCATTTCCGGTCGATGCGTCGCGTGCAGTCGGCTTCACTCGAAGACGTGCAGTCGGTCTCCGGGGTTGGTTCCATCGTGGCGCAAAGCGTCGTCGACTTCTTCGCCGATCCCTCGAACCGGCATGTCATCGAAAAACTGGCGGCCGTGGGCGTCAACATGTCCGACGGGGAACCGGAGTCGGATGAGCCGGGTCCGCTGGCTGGGCAGACATTCGTGCTGACCGGGCGACTCGAAACGTTGACCCGAAGTGAAGCGGAAGCGATCTTGCGAGATCTCGGCGCGGCGGTGGCGGGATCGGTTTCGAAGAAAACCACCTATGTGGTGGCCGGCGAGGACGCCGGCAGCAAAGCGGATAAAGCGCGATCACTGGGAGTGCCGATTCTATCCGAGCAGGATATGCTGTCCATGATACGTCGATCGCCGGATTGGTCCGGCGAGCAAGGAGCCTGAATGAGCGGCTATACGGTGCCCTCTCGCGAAGACGATCCCATCCACACCGTACGCACGATCGGCCGGCTTTGCCATATGCTGCTCGAACTTCGCGATGAGTATGTGGCCCGGCCCCGTCCGGAGACGTTGGGGCAGATCGAGCAGCGGCTCGACGATCTGCTGGCGTTGCGCGGCGAGTTGCAGGCGCGCGCGCACGCCGACCACAGTGCCGATCACGGGAACTGATATCGGCACCGAACGCGCTTCGACCCTTGAAGCGCGCGGTTCCTATTTGGCCGCGGTGGAACCGGGTTTGGTGAGCGGCACACCGGCGGCGCAAAGGGGACAATCGCTGGCCGGCCAGCTCTGAATGTCGAGCGAAAGCAACGGCAGCATCGGAATATCACCGAAGCGGACCGAACCCGCGCTCCGGTCGGCAAGCACCGCGATGCCTACCACACGAACGGGATACGCTTCCAGCGCTTTGAGCGTTTCGGCGATCGAACCGCCCGTCGTCAGAATGTCGTCGATGACGAAAACCTTGCTTCCGGCCTCGAAGCTCGTACCTCGCTTGAATTCGCGACCGGCGAGCCCCTCACCGCTGCGCTCCGCGTAGGCCGCGGGCAATTCAAGCTGGCGGGCCAGCTCGAATGCGAGCAGGATGCCGCCGGTCGTCGGACCGACGACGAGATCGATATCCCATCCAGCCAATTCCGCCGCGAGCGGCGCGAGCACATCCGAGGTCACAGGCGGTTTTCGCAGCAGGTCGAACTTTTCCAGATACTTGTCGCTATGGCGCCCGGATGCGAGCAAAAAATGACCGTGCTTGAGTGCCCCGGATTCCAGAAAAAGCTGTTCCAGATCGACTGCCATCGTTCCCCTATCCTGCAAAGAAGAATGCGGTTGCCAAGATCAGATAGACGGCCAGAAGTTGCGCGCCTTCGAGCCAGTTGGATTTGCTGTCCTGAG
This sequence comes from Thermomicrobia bacterium, assembly GCA_044464585.1. Classification (GTDB taxonomy): domain Bacteria; phylum Chloroflexota; class Chloroflexia; order Thermomicrobiales; family UBA6265; genus JAMLHN01. Next base: position 28,260 of record JBIQLF010000006.1, on the reverse strand, counting down.
ATATCGCCACAGCCAGCAACACCGCGGCGACCAACGCGATGAGCTCCCAGGAATTGAATACCATCGGAATCGGTTTTCCGATGAGCTCACCAATGAGCACGAGCACGGGAGCAACGAACAACGCGACCTGCAAACCGGAACCGAGCGCGATCCCCAGACTGAGATCCATATCGTTGTTATAGGCCGCCCGCACGGCGACGAGATGCTCGGCAATATTGCCAACCAGCGGCACGATGATCAGTCCGATGAATGCGTCGCTCAAGCCCCACGATTCGGCGGTCGGTTCGAGCACGCCGACCAGGATTTCGCTCATGATCACCACGGCGATCGTGGCGCCGACCAGCAGACCAATGGCGACCTTGAGCGACATCGAAGCCGTTTCCGCATGCGCGCTCGGTTTCGGGCGCATCCCTCGCTGAAAGAGCGTGAAATAGAGATAGGCGGCATAGATGACGAGCATGATCAGGGCGACGCCGTCGCTCAGGCGTTCTGCCGAATGCTGGGTGAGCCGCATCCCATCCGCCTGAGTGAGAACGAAGAAACCCGGCACCGCGAGCGAGATGACGGCCAGCGTCATCATGGTGGCATTGGTCGATGCCTCGCGCGGATCGAAACGCTGAACACCGTTCTTGAATCCACCGACGAGCAGCGAAGCCCCGAGCACGACGAGGATATTGCCGATGATCGATCCGGCGATGCTGGCCCGCACCACACTGTGCAGCCCCTCGCGCAATGCCGCGAAGGCGATGATGAGCTCGGCCAGATTCCCAAGGGTCGCATTCAGGAGCGCGCCGACCTTGGGACCGGTATAGACCGCCGTTTCTTCGGTAGCGGTTCCGAGCACACCGGCCAAGGGGATGAGACTCAGGGCGCTGAGAACGAAGATGACCGTATGGCCGCCGATGTCCAGCAGATGCAGCGCAATCGTGATAGGAACCAGAACGAGCATTCCATAGAGCACTTTCTGGACCATGCTTGTTCCTTCCCGAAATCTCGACGGACGATCGTCTCTTCAGATCCGAGTTATCGCGCACCCTCGTTGTAGCTTACGGCATTCCCGGGCAATTCAGGGGCTGGCGCTGCGGATGAATCTGCGGCGCCAGCCCCTGAACATCACGAATGCGCGGTCCGGTGAGCCAGCCTCAATAGCCGGTTCCCGTCTTCCGGTATTCGGTTATCGGTTGGACCGTATAGACCTCGCTCGCCTGCTCCATAGCGGCGACCATGGCCCGGGCGGTGTCGATGGAGGTGATGCACGGAATACCCCGCTCCACCGCCGCGCGGCGAATTTCCAGTCCGTCGAGGAATTCCTTGTCGGCGCGACCCGGGGTGTTGATGACGCCATCGACGATTCCCATCAGAATCACGTCGACCACATCTGGTTTACCTCGCCCGATCCGTTTCGTAACCATATGGACCGGCATTCCCGCTCGTTCGATCAGCGCGGCGGTCCCCTCGGTGGCGTAGAGTTTGTGTCCCTGGCGCACGAGCGACGCAATCATCTCCAGCGATTCGCTCTTGTCTTCATCGGCGAGCGACACCAGCACCGAACCGCGCGACGGCAATGCCAACCCTGCGGAGATCAGCGCTTTGTAGAAGGCGGAATCGAAGGTCCGGTCGACCCCCATGACCTCGCCGGTGGATTTCATTTCCGGACCGAGATTGACCTCGACCCCGCGCAGCTTCGCCATGGAGAAGACGGGAGCCTTGACGGCAACCAATGGCTGCCGCGGCCAGAGCCCGCCCTGATATCCCTGTTCGGCCAGACGCTTGCCGAGCATGACATTGGTTGCCAGGCGAACCATCGGCACTCCCGTCACCTTGCTCAGGAAGGGAACAGTGCGTGAGGAGCGCGGATTGACTTCGAGCACATAGAGCCGGCCGGCATGGATCACATACTGGATGTTGATCAGACCGCGCGCGCCGATTTCGAGGGCGATACGGGTGGTGTAATCGACGATCGTCTCGATTTCGGCCGGGAAGAGCCGGATCCCCGGATATACGGCGAACGAATCTCCCGAATGCACCCCTGCCCGTTCGATATGCTCCATGACACCGGGGATGAGCACGTCGGTTCCGTCGCAAATCGCATCGACCTCGACCTCTTTGCCAAACAGGTATTTGTCGATCAGAACGGGCCGGTCGCTGGTCATCATGGTGGCATTGCGGATATACCGCGCCAGTTGCTCGGAGCTATAGACGACTTCCATCGCCCGGCCACCCAGCACATAGGACGGGCGGACGAGCACCGGATATCCGATACGCTCCGCGACTGCCTCGGCATCCGACAGGGAGGTAACGGTCGCGCCGTACGGTTGCGGAATACCGAGATTGCGCAGGAATACCTCGAACCGCTCACGGTCCTCGGCGATATCGATCGACTCCTGGGACGAGCCGAGAATCTCGGCGCCTCGATCGATCAGCGGCTCGGCCAGATTGATGGCGGTCTGCCCACCGAACTGGACGATAACCGGCGGGCCGGCATCGTCAGAACCGGCGGGCCGTTCGTGCTTGATCACGGAATCGACGCTCTCGGCATCGAGCGGTTCGAAATAGAGGCGATCGGAGGCATCGAAATCGGTCGAAACCGTTTCCGGATTCGAATTGATCATGATGGCCGCCACACCGCTATCACGCAGCGCCCGAGCAGCATGCACCGAACAGTAGTCGAACTCGATTCCCTGCCCGATGCGAATCGGCCCCGATCCGACGACGAGCGCACGTTCGCCCTCGATCGGCGTCGCCTCATCCTCGAACTCGTAGGTCGAGTAGAAATACGGCGTCGATGCCTCGAATTCGCCAGCGCAGGTGTCGACCATCTTGTAGACCGGGGTCATTCCCAGCTCGATCCGTCGATCGTGGACCGCTTTTTCACTGTCGCCGTTGAGCGCGCCGATCTGGCGGTCACTGAACCCGGCGCGCTTGGCTTGCCAAAGCAGCTCGGGATCGTCGTTTCCACCAGCAAGGGAGCGTTCGATTTCGACCAAACCCAGTAGTTTTTCGAGAAACCATTCGTCGATCATCGACCATTCATGAATGGTTTCGACGGTCACACCGGATCGCAACGCGGCCATGACCGCCCAGAGCCGGAGGTCATTCGGTTTCCGAATCAACGTTTCGATCTGGTCGCCCGTCCATTTCGGATCGGCCCAGGCGAGATCGCGAGCAGGCCCTTCGAGTGACCGCACTGCTTTTTGCAGCGCGCCCTCGAACGAGCGATCGACCGCCATCACCTCGCCGGTCGCTTTCATCTGGGTGTTGATCGTGCGGTCGGCACGAGTGAATTTGTCGAATGGCCAGCGCGGAATCTTGACGACCGCATAATCGAGCGCCGGTTCGAAGGCAGCGGTGGTTTTCTGCGTGACCGCATTGCGCAGTTCTTCGAGGGTCTTGCCGATCGCGATCTTGGCTGTCACCCGCGCAATCGGATAGCCAGTGGCTTTCGATGCCAGCGCCGAGGAGCGGCTCACCCGCGGATTGACCTCGATCACCGAATAGGCAAACGAATCGGGATCGAGCGCGAACTGGATATTGCAACCGCCCTCGATCTGGAGGGCGCGAATGATCTTGAGCGCCGATGCGCGCAGCATCTGGTATTCGTAGTCGGAAAGCGTCTGCGTCGGCGCGACCACGATGGAATCGCCCGTGTGGACCCCCATCGGGTCGATGTTTTCCATATTGCAGATGGTGATACAGGTGTCCGCGCTATCGCGCATCACCTCGTATTCGATCTCTTTCCAGCCGGCCAGCGACCGTTCCAGCAGGATTTGATGGATCGGGCTCGCGTTGAGTCCGCTGGCGACGATCCGGTCGAGTTCTTCGGGCGTGGTCGCCACCCCGCCACCCGTGCCACCGAGCGTGAACGCCGGGCGGATGACCAGCGGCAAAGGAACCTGCTCGGCGAATGCACGTGCTTCTTCGATCGAATGCACGATGGCGCTCTCGACCGCAGGTTCGCCGATCTCTTCGAGCATCTCCTTGAAGAGCGCCCGATCTTCGGCGCGTTTGATTGCGGTGAGCTGGGTACCGAGCAATTTGACGCCGTAGCGGTCGAGGATGCCCAGCTCGGCGACTTCGACCGCCAGATTGAGACCGGTTTGCCCGCCGAGGGTCGGAAGCAAGCCATCCGGTCGTTCCCGCTGGATGATGCGCTGGATGACCTCGGGTTTGAGCGGTTCGATATAGACCGCATCGGCGATATCCTCGTCGGTCATGATCGTTGCGGGATTGGAATTGACGAGGATCGTGCGAATCCCCTCTTCCCGCAATGCGCGGCACGCCTGGGTGCCAGCGTAGTCGAACTCGGCAGCCTGGCCGATGACGATCGGTCCCGAACCGAGGACCAGGACACTCCGAATCTGGTTGCTCACGCTGCCTTCCTTGCCCGCACCATGTCGAGAAACTCATCGAAAAGATTGCCGGTGTCCCATGGGCCAGGCGAGGCTTCGGGATGGAATTGAACGGTCATGACGGGGAGCTGTGTGTGACGCAATCCCTCGACGCTCCGGTCGTTGAGATTGACGAGCGCCACTTCCCATTCCTGACCGGCGGGAATGGTCGCGCCGTCGACATAGAAACTATGGTTTTGCGAGGTGATCGAGACAGTCCCGGTTCCCAGATTCTTGACCGGATGGTTGCCGCCACGATGACCGAATTTGAGTTTGGCCGTATCGGCGCCGATCGCGCGCGCCAGGAGCTGATGGCCCAGGCAGATGCCGAAGTACGGCAGATCGGCCGACAGAATCGACTGCACGACCTCCAAACCGTCATCGAGATTGGCGGGATCTCCGGGGCCAGGCGACACCAGAACCCCATCCGGTTTCAACGCGTCGATATCCGCGAAGGGCGTTCCGTATGGAACGACCGTGACTCTCGCACCGCGATCCACCAGCGACTGGATGATGTTCTGCTTCACTCCGCAATCGACGATGACGATGTGTGGGCCATCACCCGAGCCGAACTGTTGCACTTCGTCGTTGGTGACCAGCCCGACCACATCCCAATCGCCCGGAAGTTTTGCCGCACGGGCACGTTCGATCAATGCTTCGTCCGTCACGCCTTCAGCATTACGGACGACCACCCCCCGAATTTCGCCACCAGAGCGGAGGCGCCGGGTGAGCGCGCGGGTGTCGATTCCCGCGATACCGGGGATGCCATATTCGCGGAGATAGTCGTCGAGCGTGCCCTCGGAACGCCAGTTGCTCGGGAGATCGCAAAGCTCGCGGACGATCAGCGCCGAAATCCAGGGCCGTCGAGATTCGGCGTCGGTTTCATTGATGCCATAGTTGCCGATCAGCGGATAGGTCATACAGACGATCTGTCCGGCGAGCGACGGATCGGTGCAAATCTCCTGATAGCCGCACATCGCGGTGGTGAACACAACTTCGCCTTCGGAATCGACCTGGGCTCCGAATCCGCGACCACGAAAGATTGTGCCGTCCGCGAGCGCCAGCGCCGCATCCGAGGCTGGTCGAAACTGTTTTCCGCTGGATTCGTTTTCAGGCGGCAAATCGCAACTCCCCATCGACAATCGTGTAACGCGCGCGCCCGCGCAAAGTCATTCCAAGTAAGGGGGTATTCGTACTTTTGGTGCGGAGCTCGTCCGCTTCGACGACCCACGGTTCTTCCGGATCGATGATGGTGATATCAGCCGGTGCGCCTGGCAAGAGACGCCCGCGATCGCTTCCGAGCACCATTGCGGGATTCAGGCTCATGAGCCGCACCAGATCGAGCAGCGAAATTCGGCCGGCACGCACGAGCGAAAGCATCATCGGCAAACCGAATTCGAGTCCGCTCAATCCAAAGGCGGCGGTCTCGAATTGCCCGAACACCTTGTCCTCGGCCGCATGCGGCGCATGGTCCGTGGCAACGATATCGAAGGCGCCGTCCTCGATGGCAGCGAGCAGCAACTCGGTGTCCGACCGGGGCCGCAACGGTGGATTGACTTTGGTATTCGGATCGGCCGGCAGACCGGGAACTCCCGCCGGTTCATCGACATTGACGAAGGTGCGATCACCGGCAACCCACTCATCGGTCATCAACAAATGATGTGGCATGGCCTCGGCGGTCACATGGACTCCGGAGGCCTTCGCCTGGCGAATCATCTCGATACCGGCACCGGTGCTGACGTGCAGCGCATAGAGCCAACCGCCCGTCTTTGCGGCGAGATCGAGATCGCGGGCCAACAATCGCTCCTCGGCCAGCGCGGGCAGTCCCTTCAACCCGAGGCGAACCGAGACCGCCCCCTCGTGCATCGAACCGCCCATGAGCGATTTGTCTTCGCAATGGACCATGACCGGGCGGTGGAATTCCTTGCTCGCTCCGAGTGCGGCGGTCATGATGTCCGGATCGTCGCAACTATCACCGTCATCGGAAAATCCAATGGCGCCCGCGGCCACGACTTCCCGGTAATCGACCGCTTTCAGACCGAGACGACCGGCGGAAATCGCGGCAATGGGCAGTACGCGGACGGTCGCCTCGGCTGCGATCTTCTCGTCGAGCATGGCAATCGATGCGGCTGAATCGAGCACCGGGCGCGTATTGGGCATGCAGCAAATGGTGGTGAACCCACCAGCCGCGGCCGCCGCGGTGCCGGTGGCGATCGTTTCCTTGTTGTCGAATCCCGGCTGGCGGAGATGGACGTGCATATCGATCAGTCCGGGCGTCACGACCAGACCGGTTGCGTCGATCTCGGCATCGCCACTGCCCGGGGGGATTTCTCCAACAAGCGCAATACGGCCGTCTTCCAGAAGGAGATCGGCCATGCCATCGAAACCAGAAGCAGCGTCTATGACGCGGCCGTTTCGGATTGCAATAGAACCGGGTATTTTCGACACTGGGGAATCCGTGCGCACAAAAAACCGCACCTCGGTGCGATCGACGACCGGGATGCGGCAACCACTGGCGACGTTGCTTGCGGCGAACGAGAGCGGGTCGTTCCCGCTACATCCTGAGTTGTAAGGATACGGGCTGTTCGAGGAATTGGCAACGAACGATCACTCGTTGAGTTTGGAACTCGTACAATCGCAGTATGCGACCGAAACGGCCCGTTCCAAATGAGCTCTGCGCGCGTATCGAGGACGTCCGGCGACGCCTCGAGGATCATTATGGGATCCCGGTTTTGCAGCCGAACGAGGATCCGATCGCAGAATTGATTTCGACCATCCTCTCGCAGAACACGACCGATACCACCTCGTGGCGAGCATATCTGGAGCTCCGGAGACGTTATCCGACCTGGGAGGAGGTGCTGGCCGCTCCGATGGACGATGTGGCCGACGCCATCCGGGTTTCGGGATTGTCGATGCAGAAAGCCCGGACGATCCAGACGGCGCTCGCCGAGCTGGAACATGTTCCCCTCGATTCTCTGACGTCGATGCCGGTTGCCGAAGCGCGCGCCTGGTTGACGTCGATTCGCGGGGTGGGAGACAAGACTGCCTCGTGCGTGTTGCTCTTCGCGCTAGGCATGCCGGCGCACCCGGTCGATACCCACATTCAACGGGTGACGACCCGTCTGGGCATCACCAATGGCGAAACCACCGCGACCGGTATCCAACGTGTGCTGGAGCACTGCCTACCGAGCGATGGCCAGACGATGTATTCATTCCATATCGACACGATCCGGCATGGACGAGAAGTTTGCCACGCTCGAAACCCGCGTTGCGGAATGTGCGTGCTGAATGATATCTGCGCGTATTACGCCGAGGTGGTGGCCGCCACGCACGGACCCGCTCCGTCCTCACCAACCGCACCGGTGGACCAGTGAACATCATCGTGCTGGGCAGTGGCGCGGCAGGCGGCAACGCGGGATCCGGTTGTTCCAGCTTCCTGGCGCAATCGGGAACGACGAATGTGCTGATCGATTGCGGCAGCGGCGCCGTGGGCGAGTTGAAACGCTGGATCGACATTCGGACGCTCGATGCCATCGTGATTTCGCATATGCATGTCGATCATTTTCTCGATCTCGTCACCTTGCGCGCGGCTTTCCGCTATGCGCCCGAACCGTTCGAGGAACGCATTCCCCTCTGGTTGCCACCGGGCGGCCGGGCGATTCTCGATGGCCTGGCCGCGCCGCTGGATCTCGATCACCATTCGCCGCTCTTCTTCGACCAGGTCTATCAGGCCGAGGAATACAACCCGATCGATTCGCTCCATATCGGAGGAATCGCCATCGACTTCGCGCCCACACAGCATCCAATGCCCGCGTGGGCCATGCGAATCGCGCCGGCGGGTTCGGAGCGAGCGGTTGGGTATACGTCCGACAGTGGACCGATCACCAATCTGGGAACGTTCTTTCGCGGCGTGGAGACGCTTGTTTGCGAGGCGACCTTGCTGGCCACTGACGTGCCGGCCATGGACCGCGGACATCTGACCGCCGCCGAAGCCGGGCGCCTGGCGACGACCTGCAAAGCCAAACTGCTCGTGTTGACGCATTTCTGGGAAGAACTGGGATTGGAGCGACTGCTCGCCGAGGCGGCGACGACCTTCGAAGGACCGATCGAACCGGCTTGGCCGGGAATGGAGATTTCTGTTTCGTGAGCGAATTGGCATCGTACACGATCGGCCATTGGACCGATAAGGATGCACTGACAGGGTGCACGGTTGTGCTTTTCGATCGGCTGGCGCCGGCGGCGTTCGAAGCGCGCGGGGGCGCGCCGGGTACCCGGGAAACCGATCTCTTGCGGCCGAGTGCATCGGTACGCTCGGTCGACGCCATCGTGCTGGCGGGAGGGAGCGCCCCCGGGTTGAGCGCCGCCGATGGAGTCGTGCGCTTCCTGCAGGAACGGCAGCGCGGATTTCCGACTCCCGCGGGACCGGTTCCGATCGTTCCGGCTGCTGTCATCTTCGATTTGGCCGTGGGCGTTGCGGTGTCTCCGACGAGCGAGCATGGATATGCCGCCTGTCTGGCCGCGGTGCAGGCGAACGACATCGAACGTGGAGCTGTTGGGGCCGGCATCGGAGCGCGCACCGGCATGGTGAATCCGGCCCGGCCGCCATCAGCCGGCGGGTTCGGAGCCGCACATGTGCGTTGCGCGGCTGGCTTGGTCTCAGCCTATCTGGTCGTGAACGCGGCTGGGGAGGTGGTCACGCCGGATCTGGAAACCGATGTCCGGCCGGGATTGCTGGAGTTGTCATTACCCGGTGAAGGGCGGGAATCGACGACGATCGGCATCGTGGTCACCGATGCCACCGTAGACCACCGTGCGCTCGAACGTATGACGATTGCGGCACATGACGGGATGGCGCGCACGATCCGCCCCTGCCATACCCCGCTCGATGGCGATGCCATCTTCGCGGTCGGACTCCAATCCGGCACGGTCGATCTGATGACGACCATGGCTCTGGGTATTGCGACGGAATTGGCGGTCGAGCACGCCATCCTCGATGCGGTCGCGAGACGATAGGTCGGCCAACCGGTAGGCATAGGGTGGTGTATCATCGTTGGCTAGCAGTCAACGACCGGTTCGTCCATGACGACAATCTTCAACACGAACTCCGATGACCTATCTTTCCACACCCCGATTTCTGCTTTCCACCTCCAGCAGTCCCCTGCTTTCGGGAATGTCCTATCTCGACGTGGGGAACAAGTTGCCATTGAGCGGTGTGGATCTCGATGGCTACGGATCGATTCGGTTCAAACTGCAGCGCTGGAGCGCGGTGCCAGCCGAGGACGCGGAACGGATTCGGGCGATCTGGGTACCGGCCGATGCGGACGTATTGCTAACCGATTCGGTGACCGCAATTGGCCCAGTCGTGCTCGATGCTCGATTTCGCCCGACGGTCGTCATCGACCGGCCGGACCACCGGTCTCGGGACGATCTGGCGAATCAGGTATCGAGCGCAATCCGGCTGCGGCAGATTGCCGGGGAGCAGTGCCGCGTGGCGATTGCGGTGCGCCCATTCCATGCACATGGTCCCCGGGCTCATCTGAGCGCAGTGGCCGGTCTGCGCATGCAGGCGTCGGAATGGGACATCGATATCGCGCTCGATCTCAGCCGGGATGTCGATTGGCTCTGGGAAGCCGAGGCGTCGGTTTATCGGATGATCTCGTCGCTTCGGCTGGTGCGGATCGCGATGCCGGCGGGAACGCTGGACGGGCGATTCCGCGCATCGTTGACCGATCGCGCGTTGTCTTCATGCGCCGAATTGGGATTCGATGGAATGATCAGTCTGGTGACGCCCGTACCGTGGTGGCATTGGCGCAACGAACGGACGATCGAGGCATTCTGCCGCGATGCAACCGGGCGCGTCGTCCGGAAATTCCAGCGGATTTCGTCGTCTGGAGAATACACGACGGAGTTGTCGGCCCCGGTCGAATTCGAGTAGACAGCGAATTGAGTCGCCGGGGCTGCCGGCGCCCTCGGAGCAAAGTGGGAATCGACCAGAACGAAGAACGGCGACGCTGAGCGTCGCCGTTCTTCGTTCGTGCAAAGTTGGGCGCGGATTATCGCTTCGTGTACTGAGGCGCCTTGCGGGCTCGCTTGAGACCGACTTTCTTTCGTTCTTTCACGCGAGCATCGCGCGTCAGCAAACCGGCTCGCTTGAGCGAGCCACGAAGATCGTCCTCGGAGCGCGCGAGCGCACGGGCGATGCCATGGCGCACCGCACCGGCCTGGCCTGATGTGCCGCCCCCGACGACCTTGACGACAATATCGTATTGATTCGTCTTCTCGGTGAGCACCAGGGGTTGCAGCACGGTCACATGCAGGAGACCACGACCACCGAAGTACTCGGTCATCTCCTTGCCATTGACCTGAATCGAGCCATTGCCCGGATAGAGCCGGACACGCGCCACCGCGTTCTTGCGCCGTCCGGTTCCGTAGAGATATCGCTGTTTGGTTTCGACCATTGGTTAGCTCTCCTGGCGGCCTAGACGGCCAGTTCCTTCGGCTGCTGTGCTTCGTGAGGATGCGAGGTTCCGGTATAGACCTTCAGCTTTCGGAGCTGCTCTTCGCCGAGTGCATTCTTGGGAAGCATTCCGCGAACCGCGTACTTGATGATCCGCTCCGGATGCCTCTCGCGGACATCCCGCAGCGTCACCTGGGTCAGCCCGCCGGGATAACCGGAGTGGCGACTGTAGACCTTTTCGCGTTCCTTGTTTCCGGAAACGGCGATTTTGTCGGCATTGACGACGATGACGTAATCGCCCATGTCCATGTGGGTGGCGAAGGTCGGTTTGTTCTTGCCGCGCAGCGTGCTGGCGATGATCGTGGCGAGACGGCCGAGGGTTTTGCCTTCGGCGTCGACCACGTACCAGTCATGCTGGACGTCCTTTGCGCGTGGTGACCAGGTTCTGCGTTCCATATTCTGTCCTAACTCCCCGGCTCGACTCCAGCTCCGAAGCTGGTTGGTTCTCGCCCTCTGGCTGTTCGTTTCCGTACCCGACCGCCCAGAGGGTCAACCCGCCGGCGGGGACATTCTTTGGCGCGAAACGCCGGTCCTTGATGTCGAAAAGCTCATCGACCAGTTCCGGCGGGCGCGCGCCGCGCCCTATTTCCACGAGGGTTCCGACGATTCCGCGGACCATTCGCGGCAGGAACCCATTTGCCACGATCCGAATCTCGATGAGCGTTCCATCCCGCCCGGTGGCGCCCCACCAGTTTTCGAGCCGGCGAACCTCGCAGATTCGAACGGTTCGCAGGGACCCATGCTGGCGTTGCTTCCGGTCCGACCAGGGAACCCCTTCGCCTCCCGATGCAAACGCCGCAAAGTCGTGTTCGCCAACGAGGCGATTCGCTCCGTCCGCCATGCGAACGAGATCGAGCGGCCTGGGAATATCCCAGACGACCCCTTCCGCGATCGGCTGCCGGATACCCGACCAGATTCGGTACCGATATTCGCGCCAGATCGCCGAATAGCGGGCGTGGAATCCCATGGGCTCCAGACTCGCCTCCAGCACGGCAATATCGCGATCCAGATGGTCGTTCATTGCCCGAGCCAATTGCGAGATCGAAACTCGTACTCCCTCCGGGGAACAACTGGCTGTCTGGCCCGCGGCATGCACGCCGCGATCGGTGCGGCCCGCGAGATGAATTGGGATGGCCTTGCCGGCAATCTCCTCCAATGCCCGTTCCAGCTCGCCCTGAACGGTTCGGGCATTCGCCTGACGTTGCGATCCAACGAATCCTCTGCCGTCGTACATCACGCGCATGCGGACGATTCCAGCAGCCGGAGCGTCGAACCGCTTTCTACTCAACGAACTCGATCAACGCCATCGGCGCGGCATCGCCCCGTCGTGGCTCGAGCTTCGAAATGCGGGTATACCCGCCGTTGGTCGATTCATACCGCGGTGCGATGACCTCGAAGAGTTTGGTCGTCGCAAGCGGATTATCGATTTTGGTCATGATCAGATGCCGATTCGCATGCGAGTCCTCGCGCGCGATGGTGATCATCTTTTCGATCACCGGCCGCAAGTCTTTGGCCTTGGCCTCGGTGGTGGTGATCCGCTCATGCAGGATCATCGAGATGGCGAGCTGGCGGAAGAGCGCCTGTCGCTGAGCTGGATTGCGGCCGAGTTTTCGGCCAGCCTTTCGGTGACGCACGGTTCTACTCCTCGTCGTCCAGGTCGCCACCGATACCGCGCTCCTGAAGCGCGCGCAGTGCGGCAGCCATATCGTCCATGTCCTCGTCCTCGGTTTCGCTTTCCTGCGCATCACCGAGTGGCGAATCTTCCGGCCAATAGCCGTATTCGACCAACTTATCTCGCAGCTCATTGAGAGAACGCGGTCCGAAATTGCGAATCGACATCAATGTATCGGGATCGGTCGACAGAACGTGTCCCACCGTTTCGATTCCACGGCTGCGCAGCGCATTGGTCACGCGCGGCGACAAACCGAGATCCGTCAATCGGGTGTTCTGGACTTCCTCCGGAATCGAAGGGCCCGTCGCCGTCTCGGTCGCCGAAGGCGCACGATTGAAATCAGCAAAGATCTTGGCGTGCTCGACCAGAATCTGGGCCGCCTCCGACAGCGCGTCGTTCGGCTCGATGGTGCCGTCGGTCAAAATCTCGAGGATCAGACTGTCATAGTCGGTCTGCTGCCCAACACGGGTATGCTCGACGACATAGTTGACCTTCTGGATCGGCGTGTAGATCGCGTCGATCGGAATCTCGCCAAGCGAGAAGGTCTCTTGCAGCTCCGCTTCCTTGTAACCGCGGCCGCGATTGACCCAGAGATCGACATCGAGCACCGCTTCCGGAGCGGTCAGGGTGGCGATCGCCTGATCGGGATTGATGACATCCACTTCGGTCGGCCAGGCAACATCACCAGCGGTAACCACCTTGTCTCCCGAGCCATCACCCCGAACGTAGAGATGTGCGCGCACGTCGCCATTCAAATCCATGACGCGGCGAAGGCGAATCTTCTTGAGATTCAGGACGAGCTCGGTCACATCCTCGCGGACATCCTTGACCGTCGAAAATTCATGCCAGACCCCATCGATGCGCACGCGCGAGATCGCAACGCCTTCGAGCGATCGCAGCAGAATCCGGCGGAGGGCGTTCCCGAGGGTGGTGCCGTATCCAGGCTCGAGCGGCTCGACGCGATAGCGGCCGTAGTTCTCACCCTCGGCAACAGTTGTAATCGTAAATCCAGGTCGCTCCAACAACGGGAACTGCCTCCTTGAAGAAGTGTGGAACGCGAACGTGAGTCATTCATTGCCCCTTCGTTGTTTCCAATGAAGGGGCGCAGATGCATTACCGGCTGTAGTACTCGACGATCAGCGCTTCGTTGAACTGCGGAATCTCCATCTGATCTCGGGTTGGCAGCGCAATGACACGGCCGCTCAGCTCGTTCGGGCTTACCGACAGCCATTCCGGCGCCTGCTTGCTCTGCAGCAAGTCGGTGGCAGTCGTGAAATACTCGCGGCTGCGGCTTTCATTGCGCACCGCAATCACATCCCCGGCACGCACCTGATACGAGGGGATATCGGTCTTGCGGCCGTTGACCGTGAAATGCCCGTGGCGTACGAGCTGGCGGGCCTGTTGCCGGGAATCGGCAAAGCCCATCCGAAAAACGGTGTTGTCGAGTCGCGATTCGAGCAGCTGCAACAGGTTGTCACCGGTCACGCCACCCTTGCGCACCGCCTCGGCATAGGTCTTGCGGAATTGGGTTTCCAGCACGCCGTAATAGCGGCGCACCTTCTGCTTCTCCCGAAGCTGGAGACCGTATTCGGATGGACGCCGCGTGCGGCGCTGGCCATGCTGGCCCGGTGGGAAATTCCGCGGCGGCGATTTCCGCGTGATCGGGCATTTGGGCCCATCACAGCGGGCGCCTTTCAAATAGAGCTTGATACCCTCGCGCCGGCAGAGCCGGCAGACTGGTCCTGTATAGCGCGCCATTCCTCGTCGGTACCTTCCTAGACGCGGCGCCGCTTGGGCGGACGGCAGCCATTATGGGGAATCGGAGTCGTATCAGTAATCGAAATCACCTGAACACCAGCAGCCTGCAGCGCCCGAATCGCCATTTCGCGACCGGAGCCGGGGCCTTTGACATAGACATCCACCTGGCGCAGACCATGCTCCATCGCCTTGCGGGCGGCCTGCTCGGCCGTGACCTGCGCGGCGTACGGGGTGCTCTTGCGCGACCCCTTGAAGCCGTTCGAGCCAGCGCTCGACCATGCGATGACATTGCCAGCCGGATCGGTCAGCGTCACGATCGTATTATTGAAGGTGGCTCGAATGAAGCCCTTACCGCGAGGGATATTCTTGCGGTCTCGCCGCCGAATGCGCGTCTTGCCGCCTCGCGCGGCCCCTCCCGATCGTCGACGCTCTGACATATCTGTCGTTTCTCCTCTACCAGTTCATGTTCCGGGCGGGCCGGCCACGCGACCCGCCGATCAGTTATTTCTTGCGAATACCGATACCGCGCTTCGGACCACGCCGCGTGCGCGCGTTGGTGCGGGTACGCTGACCGCGCACCGGCATTCCGCGGCGATGACGCAAACCGCGGTAGCAGCCAATGTCCATCAGCCGCTTGATGTTGAGCGAGACCTCGCGCCGCAAGTCACCTTCGACGCGGTATTCCTTGTCGATGATCTCGCGCAGGCGATTGACCTCGTCATCGGTCAGATCGCGGACACGCGTGCTGGGATCGATGCCCGTGCGCTCGAGCAGACTCTGGCTGGTGTGCAGCCCGATCCCATAAATATAGGGAAGCGCGTACTCGACACGCTTCTCGCGCGGAAGGTCGACTCCAGAAATTCTCGCCATATCGCTCGTTCCTCTAACGCTCGTATCGAGCGACTAGCCCTGGCGCTGCTTGTGCTTGGGGTTCGAACAGATGACACGAACCACGCCGTGCCGCCGAATCACCTTGCATTTGTCGCAGCGTCGCTTTACAGATGCGGCAACTTTCATCGAATTACCAACTTTCCAGTGTTCACTCGGGGCCGGGCAGTTCGCCCACAGTCTGCGAAACTAAACAGCCCACACGCACCAAGAGCGCACGCGTGATGCGTGCGCAAGACAGACAATCATACCACACGCTCCATCCGTTTTGTCAGGATCTCCGGGGGACCGTTGCGGATCAAAACCGTATGCTCGAAATGGGCGGAACGGGTCCGGTCTTTGGTTATGACGGTCCATCCATCGTCGAGCTGCAGCGTCTCATCCCCACCCACATTCACCATCGGCTCGATGGCGATGGTCATACCTTCGCGGAGAAGAATGCCGGTTCCTTTTTGCCCGTGATTGGCAACATGCGGTTCTTCCCACATCTGCCGGCCGACCCCGTGACCACCATACTCGCGCACCATGCCGAATCCCCGGGCAGTTACGAACTGCTCGATGGCGTAACCGATATCGCCCAGGCGATTTCCGGCAACGGCCTGTTCGATGCCCAGATAGAGCGACCGCTCGGTGACGTCCAGCAACCGGCGCGATTCCTCGTCGATCGATCCGACCGGATAGGTCCAGGCCGAATCGCCGACGAATCCGCCGAAGGTGGCGCCGATATCGATCGCGATGATGTCGCCATCGCGCAGGGTCTTCTTGCCGGGAATGCCATGCACGATCTCTTCGTTGATCGATGCGCATATCCGGCCGGTAAAACCGAGATGGCCAAAGAATGTTGGGGTGGCGCCTTGGCCTTCGATGACTTCGCGAACGATGTCATCCAGGTCCTTGGTGGTGACTCCGGGTTGAATGGCGGATTCCACGCGGGCATGCGCCAATGCCACGATGTGGCCGGCCTGGCGCATGAGCTCGATTTCCCGTTCGTTCTTGATCGTTATTGCCATCGAGGGATCAGGTCTGCGAATCGACCGGAACCGCCTCGAGGGCGCCGACGATCGCCGCTTGAACAGATTGGACATCCTGATTCCCGTCGATCGTTGCGACCAAACCACGGCTTCCGTAGAAGTCGAGCAGCGGCTTGGTCAGTTCCTCGTAGAGTTGAAGTCGTTTGCGAATCGCGTCGGGCTCGTCGTCCGCGCGCCGAATCAATTCGCCTCCACATCGATCGCAAACCGCGTTCGAACTCGTGCCCGCCGACCCACAGCTCGCACAGACGCGGCGGCTGCTCATGCGCTCGACGAGCACCTCGTCCGGGACCGCAAGCTCGATGACACGGTCGATCTGCTGGTCGCGATCGGCCAGGAGCCGGTCGAGTCCTTCCGCCTGAGCAAGCGTCCGGGGAAAGCCATCGAAGATGACTCCGCCGATACCCTCGGCAGCAATCTTGTCGAGCCGTGCCGCCACAACGGCCAACGTGATGTCGTCGGAGACGAGACTCCCCGACGCCAGAATCTCCTTGACCTGGAGTCCGAGGGGAGATTCAGCAGCGATCTCGGCCCGAAACAGATCCCCGGTGGAGAGCTTGACGGCGTGGATTTTCGGCGCCAGCAGATCCGCCTGCGTCCCCTTGCCCGATCCCTGCGGGCCGATCATGATGATATTCATCGATACGTTCCGTGTGATGTCAGATCGATCGGAGTCTGGCGCGCCAGACTCCGAAGCGAATCTACTGAATGAAGCCTTCGTAGTTGCGCATCATGAGCTGCGCTTCGAGTTGCCGCATGGTGTCGATCGCCACGCCGACCACGATCAGGATCGACGTCGCGCTGATCAGCAGAGTCTGGATACCGGTGATCTGGGCGGCGATATACGGCATGATGGCAACGAGACCGAGCGCCAGCGCCCCGACCAGGGTGATGCGTTGCAGTACCTGTTGCAGATAGACCGCAGTGTTCTTGCCTGGGCGGATGCCCGGAATGAACGCCCCCTGTCGCTGGAGAGTTTCCGGAATCTTCTGCTGATAGAAGACGACCATCGTGTAGAAGTAGGTGAAGGCCACCACCAGCAGGAAATAGACGACTTGATACCAGATGTTGTTCGGACTGAACAGCCGCTGGAGGTCGCCACCCAGATCCCGCACCCAATCGCGGTTCGAGCTCGCGAAGAAATTCGCAATCAATCCCGGCATCACCATGATGCTGACCGCGAAGATCAGCGGGATCATACCGGCGGAGTTGACCTTCAACGGAATGAAAGAGGTGTTACCGCCATATTGCTTGTTTCCGCGAATCCGCTTGGCGTAGTGAACGGGAATGCGGCGCTGGCCCTCATTCAGGTAGACGATACCGACAACGGTACCCAGTCCGATGAGCGCGAAGAATGCCGTGCCAATGATATTCTGCTGGGCCGAGCCACCCGTGGCCAACCCACCGATGGCTTGTGGCAAGCTGGCCACGATTCCGCCAAAGATGATGATCGAAACGCCATTGCCGATGCCATATTCGGTGATCAGCTCACCCATCCAGACGAGGAGCATGGTCCCGGCGGTCATCGTCAGCAGCAGCGCCGCGCTCGGCAGGAACGTGTCGCGGTCGAACAGCCCGAAATCGGACAGAATCGGCGAGCTGCCGATGCTGGTGCGGGAAAACAACAACGCCTGGCCATACCCCTGCAGGAGCGCGAGGGGGACGGTCAGGAAGTGGGTGTACTGATTGATCTTGTTCCGGCCCTGCTGCCCTTCCTCCGACAGCGCATTCAGCGCCGGGATGACGGGAGTCAGAAGCTGCATGATGATCGACGCGGTGATATAGGGATATACCCCCAGGGCGACGATCGAGAAGTTGCGCAAGCCACTCCCGGAGAAGAGGTTGAGCATACCGAGGAGCTGGTTGCCCTCGATATAGTCGGCCAGCCCCTGGCGATCGACGCCGGGGACCGGGATGCTCGCGATGACGCGAAAGAGAATGAGGATCCCCAGCGTGAAGAAGATCTTCCGCCGGAGATCCGGAATCTGAAATGCTTTGGTTACCGCCTCGAGCATGTGGCTACCTGTGTGCTATTCGGCGCTGGTGACGTCGCTCCGCTTTTGCGGACCGCCCACCTTGCCGAACCGGGCCGCCTTGAGCTCACGATCGATCGGCAGCTTGCGATTGCGCGGATGCGCGGTGATCCACCGGTCGGTGCGTTCGAGGATAGTGATGCTGCCGCCAGCCTTCTCGATCTGCTCCCTGGCGCTCTCGGAAACCGCATGCGCCTGGATTTCCAGTTTGGCGGAAAGCTCGCCCCGGCCCAGAATCTTGACCGGGAACTCGTCGCCCCGCACGACACCGGCGGCCACCAGCGCCTCCGGGGTGATGGGACCATCGAGCTCGAGGGACGCGATGGTGTCGAG
Source organism: Thermomicrobia bacterium (assembly GCA_044464585.1). GTDB lineage: Bacteria > Chloroflexota > Chloroflexia > Thermomicrobiales > UBA6265 > JAMLHN01. The sequence continues at coordinate 9,640 of JBIQLF010000006.1, read as the reverse complement.
GTTCACCACCTCCCAGGGTGTGGCATAGATATTGGTGAACCCGCGCAGATACGGCATACGCTTCTGGATCGGGAGCTGGCCGCCCTCGAATCCTGGGCGAACGCCACCGCCGGTGCGCGCCTTTTGGCCCTTGTGGCCACGACCCGCGGTTTTGCCCTTGCCAGAGCCGGGGCCACGACCGACACGGACGCGGCTCGTATTGGCTCCGTCGTTCGGTTTCAAATCGGTCAAATTGATTGGCATCGTCTGTCTCATTTCTCCAGGCGAGCGAGTCGAGCGCTCCCGGTTCGAACTATGCTCCGCCCTCTTCGACCACGACGAGGTGCCGCACCTTGGTGATCATGCCGCGGGTCGACGGAGTATCGGCCACTTCGACGGTTTGGTGTAGCCGGCGCAGTCCCAGGGTCGCAACGGTCGCCCGCTGATCGGCTGGACGACCGATGACACTGCGCACCAGTTTCACCTTGAGGAGCTGCGGCTGGCCGGAATCCGTGGTTGCTGCCATTAGATGTTGCTCCCAGCAGCGCCAGCCGAGCTCTTGCCATAGCGCTGCAATTCATATTTACGTTGCCGCCGCCGTGCGACCGCGCCGGTGTTCTCCAGCGATTCGAGCGCTTTCATGGTGGCTCGTGCGACGTTGACCGGGTTGTTGCTGCCGTGCGATTTGGTCAGCACATCGCGCACCCCGGCTGCTTCGAGAACGGCACGCACCGGTCCACCGGCAATCACCCCGGTACCGGGAGCGGCCGGTTTCAACAAAACGGTGGACGCTCCGAAGCTCTCGGTGATTTCGTGCGGAATGGTCGTTCCATCGAGCGGAATCCTGACCATCGACTTCTTGGCTTGCTCGACGCCCTTGCGGATGGAATCGGGCACCTCGCGGGCTTTGCCCATGCCGATTCCGACCTGACCCTTGCCGTCACCGACGACGATCAGGCTGCCGAACGCGAACCGGCGGCCACCCTTGACGACTTTGGCGACACGATTGATTTGTACGACGCGTTCCTCGAACTCGGAGCCGCCATCCTGCTCCTCGTTTCGGCGTCGCGAACTTCGCTGATCTCGATCCATAGTTTGCTCCGTGTGGCCGGTTCGCCGGTGAATCCACCAGACGCCGTCCGGGTTGCTAGAACTCCAGGCCGCCCTCGCGAGCGGCATCGGCGACGGCCTTGACCCGGCCGTGATAGAGGAACCCACCGCGGTCGAACACGACCGATGTGACACCGGCTGCTTTCGCTCGCTCGGCGATCAGCGAACCAACCGCCGTGGCGCGTTCCGATTTGGTGCCGCCCTGTTCGCGAATCGGGGCTTCGAGATCGCTGGCAGCGGCAAGCGTGCGACCCGCCACGTCATCGACGAGCTGAACATAGATGTGCGCCGATGAACGGAACACATTGAGCCGGGGCCGCTGCGCGGTTCCCGACACTTTTGCGCGAACGCGAACGTGGCGTCGTTTTCGCGGTGAGAGTGCTTTTCGATACTTGAGTCGCATAGATTCTCCAGATCTTCCCGGTGTTCCGGCTCTTGCTACCGGCGTCCTGGCTTGGGCTCAGGACCACCATGTCGCTTCGTTGTTATTTCGCCTTACCGGCCTTACCAGCCTTGCGGCGGACGACCTCGCCCTCGTAGCGGATGCCCTTGCCCTTATAGGGTTCGGGGGGCCGGGTGCGGCGAATGCGGGCGGCCTCTTCGCCAACGGCCTGCTTGTCGATGCCGATGATCGAGATCTTGGTCTGGCCATCGAGCGCGTAGGAAATCCCTTCCGGCGGAGAGAATCGCACCGGGTGGGAATATCCGACGTTGAGCACCAACATCTTGCCATCCATCGCGGCCCGATATCCGACCCCCTGGATTTCCAGATTCTTCCGGAAACCATCGGTCACGCCGACCACCATGTTGTTGATCAGCGTGCGAGACAACCCGTGCAGCGCACGATTCTGCCGTTCGTCGTTCGGGCGGCTGACCGTGAGCGCGCCATCTTCCACTTCGACCCCAAGCGACGCCGGAGCCGCGTAGCTCAGCTCGCCCTTCGGTCCTTTGATCGTGATGAAATTGCCATCGGCCACGGCGACATTGACGCCCGCGGGAATGGTGATCGGTTTCCGTCCAATTCGAGACATATCAGAACTCCAGCGCCCGTCCTAGAAGACGGTGCACAAGACTTCACCGCCGATTCCTCGCCGACGAGCCTCATATCCAGTCAACACGCCTTCCGGAGTGCTGACGATCGCAATACCGAGACCGCTCTTGACACGTGGAATCGCGTCTTTGCCAGCATAGACGCGCAAGCCAGGCTTGCTGACCCGCTTGAGCTCGCGGATCGAATGCGCCTTGTCCGCGCCATAGCGGAGCGAGATGTGGAGAACGTCCTGCGGACGTCGCTCGATGACCTGGTAATCGCCAATGTAGCCCTCTTCCTTGAGGATCTTGGCAATTGCGACCAGGACCTTGGTCGACGGCATGGTGACCTCCGCCTTGCGGGCCATGCCGGCGTTTCGAATTCGGGTCAGCATATCGCTGATGGGATCGTTGACTGCCATGCGCTACTTCTCCAGGATGTGGGAGTGGATCGTCCCTACCAACTCGACTTCGTCACGCCAGGGAGCTTGCCGGTCGAAGCCAGCTCGCGGAAGCAGATGCGGCAGACACCGAATTTGCGCATATAGGCGCGGCTGCGACCGCAGCGCTGGCAACGGTTGTGATGCCGGACGGAGAACTTTGGCTCTTTCTGGGATTTGACGATCCACGATTTCTTTGCCATGTGGGTTCCTCGATTCAAGCAGCGGCTTGCTGCTCGGTGCGGGCGAATGGCATTCCAAATTGAGCCAGGAGCTGTCGCCCTTCTTCATCATTTTTGGCCGTGGTCACGATCGTGACTTCGAGCCCGCGAGTACGATCGATCTTGTCATAGTCGATTTCCGGGAAGATCAATTGCTCCCGGACACCGAGGGTGTAATTTCCGCGGCCATCGAACGAATTCGGGGAGATGCCCCGGAAATCGCGGATGCGCGGCAGCGACACGGCGACCAGCCGGTCGAGAAACTCGTACATCATCTCGCCGCGCAACGTGACCATGGCGCCAATCGGCATCCCGGCCCGCAGCTTGAATGCGGCGATCGATTTCTTCGCCCGGGTCACGACTGGCTTCTGGCCAGCGATCTGCGTCAGATCTCCGACGGCGGCATCGATCGCTTTCGCGTTCTGGACGGCTTCGCCGAGACCGATATTGACGACGATCTTTTCGAGCTTGGGCACTTGCATGACGTTGTCGAACTCGAACTCTTTCATGAGTGCGGGCACGATTTCCGTCCGATACTTCTCTTTCAGTCTCGCCATTTTTCCTGATTCCTCTTACCGGTATGCAGACCGGCGAATCCATCGCTCGTACGGAATACCGCCGGCGGCCTAGGCTTCGGGCCGGGGAATGTCCTTCTCACACGATTTACAAAAGCGCACGTTCTTGCCATCCGCGCCGGCATGAACACCCACGCGAGTCGGCTCGCCACAGCTCGGGCAGACCAGCTTCACCTTGGAAACGGGCATGGGAGCTTCCACTTCCACTCGCCCGGCCTGGCGCGCCCGGCCACGCTTGATGTGCTTGACAACGATATTGACACCTTCGACGACGATCTTGTCATCATCGACCATGTTGATGCGAACGGTGCCGCGCTGGCCTTTATTCTTGCCAGAAATGACTTCGACCTCGTCGCCTCGCCGAATCTTTCTCATCGAACTACTAACCTCTCTTCGCTGGCTCGGGCGACGCGCCTAGAGCACTTCGGGCGCGAGCGAGACGATCCGCATGTATTGCTTCTCGCGCAGCTCGCGGCCGACCGGGCCGAAGATGCGGGTGCCACGCGGGGCGCCCTGCATATTGATCAGCACGGCGGCATTGTCATCGAATTTGATGTGACTGCCATCGGGGCGGCCATATTCCTGGGCGGTGCGGACGACGACCGCGCGCACGACATCGCCCTTCTTGACGCCGGAGTTCGGCTGGGCCTGCTTGACCGAGGCGATGATCGTGTCGCCGACGCGGCCATATTTCTTCGAGGCGCCACCGAGCACGCGGATGCACATGATCTCCTTGGCGCCGCTATTGTCGGCAACCCGAAGCCGGGTTTGTGGCTGAATCACCTGAATGATCCCTTTCTGCCGGAACGCCCCTGGCTCCCGGTCGAGACTCTGCGTTCCTAAATCTGAATGGCGCGTTCGACGATTTCGCGAACGATCCAGTTCTTGTTCTTCGAGATCGGCCGCGTCTCCTCGATGCGGACGATGTCCCCCATCTTGCATTCGTTCCGTTCGTCGTGCGCCTGGAACTTGCTAGTGCGGGTGATGCGTTTGTGATAGAGCGGGTGCCGGCGGACGTAGTCGACCGCGACCACCACTGTTTTGTCCATTTTGTCGCTCACCACACGCCCGACTTTCTGGGTGCGGGGAGCGACGGTTCGCGTCTGCTCAGTTGCTTCTGCCATATCGTTCGATCCTCAAATGCGCTGCTTAGCTGCCAAGTTCCGCATCGAGCACGCGCTCGTGACGAATGGTCAGAATGCGGGCAATATCCTTGCGGATCGTATGAATCCGCGCGGTGTTGGTCAATTGACCGACCGACTCCTGGAAGCGGAGATTCCGCCATTCCGTATAGAGCTCGGTTTCCAGCTTCGAAAGCTGGTCGTCCGTCATCGACCGAATTTCCGATGGTTTCATCGTTTCTTTCTCCCGGCCTACGACGCGAGCTCTTCTGCGATCGTCTCGCCGGTGCCGACTTCGAGCTTGGTAACGAATTTGCATTTGATCGGCATCTTCATGGCCGCACGGCGAAGCGCTTCCTCGGCGCGATCCTGCGGCACACCGGCAACCTCATAGATGATCCGGCCGGGCTTGATCACGGCCACCCAGTATTCGGGCGAACCCTTGCCGGAGCCCATGCGGGTTTCGGCTGGCTTCTGGGTGATGGCTTTGTCCGGGAAGATGCGGATCCAGACCTTACCGCCACGCTTCAGATAATTCGTGATGGCGCGGCGGCCGGCTTCGAGCTGGCGCGCGGAAATCCAGGCATTGTCCAGCGCCTGGAGACCGTATTCGCCGAACGCGATGGTCGAACCGCGTTGAGCCTGGCCGCGCACCTTGCGCGGGCGGAAGATCTTGCGATATTTGGTTCGCTTGGGCATCAACATGGCCGCGTTTCCTTTCTAATCTCGAACCGGCAAGGCCAGCAGGTCGGCAGCAAGCGCGGCGTCCGTCTTCCGGGCTTCCGGTAGCACGTCGCCCTTGTACACCCAAACCTTGACGCCGATGCGGCCATAGGTGGTGTGCGCATGGATGACCGCGAAATCGATATCCGCGCGCAACGTATGCAGGGGCACGCGTCCTTCCATTTCCACGACCGAGCGGCTCATCTCGGCGCCGCCCAGACGACCGGAGAGACGAATCTTGACGCCCTTGGCGCCCCGGCGCATGGCTTGCTGGACTGCATGCTTCATGGCGCGCCGGTACGAAACGCGGCGGGCGATCTGCTCGGCGATGCTCTCACCGATCAGGGTGGCGTCGATCTCCGGCACCTTGATCTCTTCGATCTTCAGGTGGACCTTCTTGCCAGCCTTCTTCTCCAACTGCTGCCGAATGCGCTCGACATTGGCGCCCTGCTTGCCGATGACGATACCGGGCTTGGACGTATGCAGCGTGACTTCGACCTTGTTCGCCGATCGCTCGAGCTCGATGCGCGAGATACCCGCGCGGGTGAGCTCTTTCATGATCAGCTTGCGCAGCTCGAGATCCTCATGGAGCTGCTCGGTGTAGTTCCGCTCGGCATACCATTTGGAATCCCAGTCGCTGACGATGCCCAACCGGAAACCGATCGGATTTACTTTTCGTCCCACTAGCGGTCTCCTCGATCCTCAGCGATGACCGTGATCTTGCTGGTCCGGCGCTGAATGCGGCCGACACGTCCACGCGCCTTGGCTTTGAACCGGCGCATCGACGGTCCTTCGTCGACATAGATGGCCTTGATCCAGAGATCGTCCGGATCGAGGTCGTAGTTGTTTTCCGCGTTCGCCGCGACCGACTTCAACAGCCGTTCGACATCGTAGGCGGTCTTGTTGGGCAGAAAGCGCATGATCGCCTGCGCTTCGCTGACCTTCTTGCCGCGACAGAGGTCGATAACCAGCCGGGCCTTGCGCGGTGAGACGCGAACGCGCTGCAAACTCGCAGTGACTTCCATGTTCTGCAATCCTTCCGTGCTCAGCCGTTAGCGGCGCGCCCGGCGATCGGCATCCTTGCCATGACCGCGGAACGTGCGCGTGGGCGCGAATTCGCCGAGGCGGTGCCCCACCATCTGCTCGGTGATATAGACCGGAACATGCTGCCGGCCGTTATGCACCGCAAAGGTGTGTCCCACCATCTCCGGGAAGATCTGCGAAGCGCGCGCCCATGTGCGCACGACCCGGCGATCTCCCGCCCTGTTCATGACCGTCACCTTCTCCAGAAGGTTCTGGTCGATGTATGGTCCTTTTTTCGAACTTCTAACCACTTGATCCTCCGTTGCCAGGAACGCAAATCGGCGTTCGAGGGCGCGCGGCTCGTCACCGCGACCGGCTGCTTATCGTCGTCTACCCTTGCCGGTGACTCGTCGCCGGACAATCAAGGAATCAGTGCGCTTGTTGTGGCGCGTCCGCTGGAAGGCAGGCTTGCCCCATTTGGTTTTGGGCTGGCCACCGATCGGCGCCTTGCCCTCGCCACCGCCATGCGGATGGTCGCGCGGATTCATCACCGAGCCGCGAACGGTCGGGCGCCGGCCCTTGTGCCGGTTACGACCCGCCTTGCCGATCACCACATTCTCGTGATCGACATTGCCGACCTGTCCGAGGGTCGCCATGCAGTCGACATGAACGCGGCGGACTTCACCGGACGGCATCCGGAGAACCGCATAGTTCTCCTGCTTGCCCATCAGTTGGGCGGAGGACCCAGCAGACCGGGCCATTTGGCCACCACCACCGCGGCGCAGCTCGATATTGTGCACCTGGGAGCCGACCGGGATATTCCGGAGGGGCAGGGCGTTGCCGGTGCGGATCGGCGCATCCGGTCCGGCGATGACGATATCGCCGACCTTCAGACCGACCGGAGCAAGGATGTAGCGCTTCTCACCATCGGCATAGTGCAGCAGAGCGATCCGGGCCGAGCGGTTCGGGTCGTATTCGATCGTGGCGACCTTGGCCGGAACGACGAATTTGTCGCGCTTGAAGTCGATGATGCGATAGAAGCGTTTGGCTCCGCCACCGCGATGGCGGGTCGTGATGCGCCCGATATTGTTGCGCCCGGCCGTCTTCTTCAACGGCATCAGCAGCGACTTTTCCGGGGTCGAGCGAGTGATTTCGTCGAACCCGCTGACGCTCATCTGGCGACGACCCGGGGAAGTGGGTTTGTATTTGCGTACTGGCATGATCTGGCTCCTTCTTCCCGGATCTCTAGACCTGCTCGAAGATGTCGATTCGCTGCCCTGGATACAGAGTCACGATCGCCTTCTTCCAGCCCGGTCGCGCGCCGACGATACGACCGCCACGGCGGGACGCATAGCGCGATTTCGGTTTCGGTTTGACATTCAGCGTATTGACCGCCTTGACCCGGACGTTGAAGGTCTTTTCGACCGCGTCGCGGATTTGCGGTTTGTTCGCCTGCGGATCGACTTCGAAGGAATACTGGTTGTTGTCCTCGATCAGTCGCGTGTTCTTTTCAGTAATCAACGGGCGCCGGAGCACCTGTTCGATGCGGATCTCTGCCATGACTAGCTCGCAGCCTCCTCAGCCGCGGCCTGCCGCGCCTGCTTCCATACACTTGGTTCGCGGGCATCCTCTGGCAGCGCCAAAATACCCTCGATGACCGGAACCGCGCTGGCATCGATCACCAGCCGGTCGAACTTCAGCAGATCGCGAACGTTGGCATAGGCGGCCAAAATGGTCTTGACATTCTGAAGGTTGCCGGTCGCGCGCTCGATGTTCCGCAGTTTCTCTGGCGTCACGATCAGCACCGAGCGCGCTTCCGGAAGCTGCTTGATCGTCGCAATCCCGGCTTTGGTTTTCGGTTCGATATCGGCCAGGCCGTTCACGAAAGTAATGCGGCCGTCGGCCAGCTTGGCCGATAGCGCCGAGCGCACCGCCAAATGGCGCATCCGCTTCGGCATCCGCTGGGTATACGAGCGGGGGTGCGGTCCGAAGACCACGCCACCGCCGATCCAATGGGGAGCGCGAATGGAACCCTGGCGCGCGCGGCCAGTGCCCTTCTGGCGCCAGGGCTTGCGGCCACCGCCCCGCACTTCCGCGCGCGTTTTGGTGTCGCTGGTTCCCTGGCGGGCATTGGCAAGCTGCATGACGAGCGCCTGGTGCATGACACCGATATTCGGTTCGATTCCCCAAACGGTTTCGTCGAGCTCGAGCTCGCCACTCTTCTTACCGGTCAGGTCAACAATGTCGTATTTCATCATCGTTCCTCAGGGCGTTCCAGCTAGGCCTTGGCGCCAGCTTTGACCGCGTTTCGAACGACGACGAGCGAATCGTTGTGCCCCGGGATCGCGCCCTTGACCACCAGCAGATTGCGCTCGGGATCGACCCGCAGCACTTCCAAACTCAGAACCGTCACCCGCTCGTTGCCCATGCGGCCAGCCATCCGGGTGCCTTTGAAGACACGTCCCGGGGTGGCGCTGGAACCGATCGATCCTGGGGCACGCAGGCGGTCGGACTGACCGTGGGTCTTGGGTCCGCCGCTGAATCCGTGGCGCTTCACGCCGCCCTGGAAACCGCGCCCCTTCGAGGTGCCGGTGACATCGACCTTCTGGCCAGGCTTGAACACATCGGCCTTGAACACCTGCCCCACCTCGAGATCGTCGTAGGCATCGGCCGTGACTTCGCGCAGATGCCGCGACTGAAAGCCGCTGGCCTTGCGGTGGCCCTGCTCGGGCCGGTTCAATCGAGAATCGAGACCGAAACCGAGCTGTACGGCCTCGTATCCATCCTTTGCTTCCGTCTTGATCTGCGTGACCACATTCGGTCCGCATTCGATGACGGTGGCCGGGTAGACGACGCCGCTCTCATCGAAGATCTGCGTCATCCCCAGCTTTTTTCCAACCATTGCCTGAATCATTGGCTCTCTCCTGGTTCTCAGGACGTTCGTGCAGCCCCCTGGCCGTCCGAACATTCAGAGCGTAATTTCGAAAAACTCGAACTACGCGCGACGTTTTACAGCTTGATCTCGATATCGACCCCAGCGGGAAGATTCAGGCGCATCAGCGCACGAATCGTGTTGCCGCTCGGTTCGAGTACGTCGATCAGACGCTTGTGTGTGCGGATCTCGAACTGTTCCTGCGAGTCCTTGTCGATGAACGGCGACCGGATAACGCAGAACTTCTCGATTCGCGTTGGCAGGGGAACTGGTCCCGCCACTTTTGCCCCGGTCGACTCCGCAGTCTCGACGATCTTCCCAGCCGACTGGTCGAGGATGCGATGATCGTATGCTTTCAACCGAATGCGGATCTTCTGAGCTTGTTTCCGCTGGACCATTCCGTGCTCCTGCTCCTGAACGCTTGTTTCGTGCTTACGCGATGATCGAGGTCACCACCCCGGCGCCGACGGTCCGCCCGCCTTCCCGA
>JBIQLF010000005.1:50099-77352 GCA_044464585.1 Thermomicrobia bacterium | reverse complement strand
CGGCTCAGACAGGTCGGCCCACCAGCGCGGTTGTAGGAAATCTCGGATCCCGGATACCCATGCACGGTGCATCCGGCGGCTTCCATGCGTGCGCGAGTCACCGGATTTCCCTCCATCGCCACCACATTTCGGGGACCGAGGGCCAGCACATTACAGGCCATCGGTTCGAATTCCTCGTCTGGCACCTCGATGAACTGCCATTCCCGCATCTGCAAATCCTCGACCAGCTGTACCGGCATCAATGGCGAATAGACCACTGCCAACCGGTCGTCGACCGGGCTGATGAACGACATCAGGTGCAAACACTCCCCCGGTCCGTGATAGTGCGCCAGGTCGTAGGCGACCACGCTCACACCGAGCGGATCCAGGATCTCCCGCAGCTGCTCGATTCCCGCGCGATTGGTGCGGTAGCTCCGGCCAACCGCCAGCGTTCGATCGTCGACCCAGAGCGTGTCGCCACCCTCGACCGTTCCGGGCGCAACGATCTCGCCCAGGATCGGGATGCCCAACTCGGCATAGGTCTTTGCATGAAAAGCCACCTCGTCGACGCGCTGCGGTTTGCCGGGCCGCAGCAGAATCGCGCCATCGTTGGTCATCAACGACGGGTCATAGCAGAAAACGGCATCGAGATAGCCGGGCTCGTCGGGCGGCGCGATGACGACATCGACCCCGCTTTCGGTCAGCAACGCGACGAACGCGGCATGTTCCTCCAGGGAACGCGCATGATCGACCGGATGCAGATAGGCGAGATCGACCCAATCGTGTTCGCTGGCGCTGATGCCCGGCTGCCGCACCATCACCCGGCGCAGCGGTTCCCACAGCGAATGCCCTCCGAAGGGCCGTCCGGGCGAATGATCCTGGGCAGGCACGCGCATCTTCTCCTCTGCACTGGGTGCGAATCGGGCACAATCAGCGCAATGATACGCAGTCGAACGAAATGGATTACCCCGTGCCCACAGCTCTTTTCGATCCGTATTCCGGCGCCAGTGGCGATATGGTCCTCGGCGCGCTCGTCGATCTCGGATTGCCCATCGATGACCTGCGCCGTCATCTGCGGATGGTACTTCCATCGGGCTGGACGATCGCGGCAGAAACGGTCGAGCAAAACAGCGTTCATGGCACGCGGGTTCACGTCCGATTGGAAGACGGCCAACCGCAGCGAGACTGGGCCGATATTCGCGCGCTGATCGCGAGCTCCTCCCTCCCGGAAGGGATGAAAGCACGCGCCCATGCCATTTTCCTGCTCGTAGCCGAGGCCGAAGCACATGTTCATCGCACCCCGCTCGACCGGGTGCATTTCCACGAGGTCGGAGCCGTCGATTCGATCGTCGATATCTGCGGCGCCGCCATTGGGTTCGAGCTGCTTGGGATCGATCATGCCTTTCGTCTGCCCGTGCACACCGGACAAGGATTCGTCTCCACCGGTCACGGGTTGCTTCCTGTTCCCGCGCCTGCCACGGCGGAAATCATTGCGCGCACGGGCATCTCGGTTGCTCCGTCCGGTCCAGCAGACGCGGAGGTGCGCGCCGAGCTGCTCACTCCGACCGGCGCGGCCATCATCGGCGCGCTCTCGACCCCGGCGACCGGATCGTTCACCGCGTCTGCCGTGGGGTATGGGTTCGGCTCGATGACCTTGCCATGGCCGAACGCACTCCGTATCTCTCTTTCCACGGAAGAGGAAAACAATGCCGCCAGCGATGAGTTGCTACTCGAAACCAATATCGACGATATGAACCCGCAGGCATTCGAGCTGCTGAGCGAGCGGCTCTACGCCGCCGGAGCGCTCGAAGTCTGGTTGACCCCGGTGATGATGAAAAAGAACCGGCCCGGAACGGTTCTCTCGCTCATCGCGCCCGCCCGCCTCCGTCGCGATCTGGAACGGGTCATTCTCGAAAATTCGACGTCACTCGGAATCCGCTCCCTTGCGATCGATCGGTCGAAAGCCGGCCGAGACTTCGAAACTGTCACCACTCGTTTCGGCGATATCACGCTCAAGCTCAAGATCGTCGATGGCCGGGTTCGCGCGGCAATGCCGGAATACGACGACTGCGTTGCGCTGGCACGCGCATCCGGGGCAACATTCGCGGATATCTGGCACGAGGCTCACCGGATCGGCGAGCGATTCGTTGGCCAGCGGGCTACCGGCTGAACGACCGCATCCGCCGCCCAAGGATCGTGAGAAACCGCTCGAGCTCGCCGATCCCCAGCAGGCGCGCGGCCACTCCATAGACGGCCATTCCGGCTGCGACCGGAACGACCACCTCGGCCATCTCGGCCATGCGGGTCGAGCCAGCCAATCGCACGATGGCGAGCCAGACGAGCCAGACGATACCGCCCATCGCCAGACTGGCGGCGCCAGCGCGCAGCACGGTCGTCCCCACGTCGCGGAATGCCCTGCGCCCGAGCATATCCCGTCCGAACCAGACCATCAGGATCGTATGCAACGCGAATTGAGCGGTGTTGGCAACCACTAGCCCCCGCATCTGGTAACGATCGAAGAGCCCGAATGCCACCGCGAGATATGCCGCGCTCGCGACTAACCCCACCATCACCGGCAGCACAGTGTTCTTGCGCGCATAGAACGCGAAGATCAGCACCTGATCGTAGCCGGCCAGCAAATGCCCCGGAAGATAGAGCAGGAGCGCCGCCACGATGAGCTTCGAAGCGGCCGGGCCGGTTTCTCCGTGCTCGAAAAGCAACCGCACGATCGGCCGGGCGAGCACCGCCATTCCGATGACTGCTGGCAGCAGCAGGACGGTGATCGATCGCAATGCCTGGACCAACTTCTCCTGGAAGACCGCTTGACTCGCGCGCGAATGCTGATAGGAAAGCTGCGGCAAGACCGCGAGCGATACCGCCGCCACCACCAGACCCAGGATCAGCTGCACCAGGGTCGTGGCATAACGCATGGCGCCGACCGCATCGGTTTCCGCGCGCCAGGCCAGATTGCGGTCGACGACGACCACGATCGTCGACACGATCAACCCCAGAAACACGGGCAGATAGAGCCGTCCGATCTCGCGCAATTCCGGCAGCGAACGGTCGATTCCCAAGTGGGGTTGCAATCCGGCGCGCCGCAGACTGGTCCATTGCATCGCGGCCAGCACCATCGCGCCCGCCAGAACACCGACCGCCATACTGCGGATCCCCAGATGGCCTCCGAACGCGACGATGCACACGACCACACTGAGATTCCGGGCCGCACTCCCGAGGGCGGGAGCCCCCGGTTTCTGGACCGCATAGAGCGCGGCGATCATGATCGTTCCGGCGACCAGGAAGACCAGTGACGGCAATACGATCCGCAGATTCTGGATCGCAAGCTCGGTGGCGGCCGAGTCGCGCCGGCTGCCGCGTCCGCCGAGCGCGGTCATGAGCCGCACCAGCGCCGGCGCGAAGATGACGCCGATCGTAGCCAGTACCGCCGCAATTGCCACCGAGATCGTGAGCAAGACACCGGTCAACCGGCGAAGCCGCATCTGGCCGCTCGCTCCCGCAACGACCAGCGCGGACAAAACGGGTATGAGTGCGGCTTCCAGCATACCGCTGGAAATCAGATCGAAAACGAGGGTATTGAAATTGTCGGCGACGGTGAAGGCGGCGATCTGGTCGCCCGCGCCGAATCGGCTGGCGGCAAGCTGCTCGCGAACCAATCCGAGCACCCGCCCGATCAGACTCCCAGCGAAGATGACGCTGGCAATCAGCGCCAAACCAGGACCCGCCGGCGCCGGGGGCATTCCGAATGTCCCGGCTTCCCCGACTTCGATATCGTCGCCGAGCGGGTCCACCGGAGTGCGCGGCTAGCGGAAACGAATGTAGATGATCAGAAACGCCAGAGCGGCGAAAATCCCGTCCGGGACCAATTGCAGATTCAGGAGCTGCTCGACCCCGGGCCGCATTTCGCGCACGACTACCCAGGGCAGACCGAGCCGGTCCATCAAAACCCAGCGACTGATGACCAGACCAGCCGCCACGGCAATCCAACCGGCAATCTGCAGATCGACACCGCGCTTCTCCTTCGACAACCGCGCCATCATTTCGGCAACACCGAACCCGAGTACGAGGGTCAGATAGAAATTCCAGTCGGGCAGATATCCGAGAATGATTCCCACCGCGATAGCGACGATGAATCCGCCGATCACCGCTTTGGCCAATGTGCCGGATTCGGTGCGGTAGGTTGGCAACCCGCGCACCCCGGCGCAATCGGGGCAGCGCATTCCCACGGGGGTCCGCACTCCGCATTTCGGGCAGATCGGCTTGCCGCAGCGAGAGCAGCGCAAACCGGTCAGCACATTGGGGTGGTAGGTGCAGGGAACCTCGCCGGTGGTGAATTCCGGTTCGCCTGAACTAAAGGTCATGGAGCAGCGCGCAATCGTTTCGTCTCATGGCCGCAAAGCATACGGCAAACCATCTCCCGGGAGTCACCGTCGCTCGAACCACGCCCGCGCCACCAGCACTGCAAATAGCGGCAACGCGGTCTGGCGTCGCCAGCGCCACGGCTCGCGCATCAACCGCCAAGCCCATTCCAGCCCCAACCGGCGCACCATCGCGGGCGGGCGCTCGACCACCCCGGCGAGATAATCGAGCGCTCCGCCGACTCCGATTGCGACCCGCACTCCGGCTTCGGCCAAGGCCTGGCGGTTTCGCTCGATCCAGAGCACCTGCGCCGGTGCGCCATATCCGACCACAACGATGTTGGCGGCCCGTTCCCGGATGCGTTCGATCGATTCGGCGTCGTCTTCCGGACCGGAGCTGCCCGCTCCCCAGCGACCGACCGCGCGAGCGGGATGCCGCCCCTGCAATGCGGCGACTGCCGCCGGCGAGCCAAGCAGAAAAACGCGGGGCGGTTCCGGCAATGGAGCGGTCAGCAGCCACTCGGCCAGATCGACACCGGTAATGCGCGAGAGGCGCAAGCCGAACAACAGCCGGGCAGCCACGACGATTCCGGCGCCATCCGGCACGATGGCGTCCGCGCGATTCAGCGCCACCCGAAAGGGAACCGACGAGCGCGCCGCGATCACGTATTCCGGGTTGAGCGTCGCAACATGCAGCAAACCAGGATCATTCGCCGCGAGTCGCTCGCCGATCGCCTGCTCGATCTCCTCGCGCCCGGCGGGATCGAACCGGACGCCGAGAAGATCGAGTGGTTCGGCGGGATGCCTAGCTGAAGCCGCCACCGCCGCCGCCCGAACCACCACCGAATCCGCCGCCTCCGCTGAAGCCGCCACCGAAACCACCACCGCCGCCGAATCCGCCGCCGCCCTTGCCGGACGAGGAGCCGAACGCCGCCGCTGCCGCGCCCAGCATGGCAAAGAGGCTGTTGCTGGAATGACTCAGCGTGCGGGCGGTCGAATCGCTCATATCCTGCAGATCGGGCATCCCGGGTCCGCCGCTACCGGAACCACCCCCATGTCCTGCACCGCCCCAATCGCCCGACCCGCCAAAGGGGCTATTCCCCCAAATGACCACGGGGCCGAAACCACCTCGTCGCCCCCCACCCGGGAAACCGCCCGCACCTGGCACCGGTTCGTACCAGGTCGGTGTGGCGGAGCCAGCCGCGGCGAACTTCTTCGTGTAATCCTCTTCCAGACCGAACGCGATGGCATACGGCAGGTATTGCTGGAAGATCGTGTTCTTCGCCTCGAGATTCTCGTATTTGTCGATATCGGCCAGATAGGTGCGGAAAGCGCGGTACTTGGCCGCATCCTCGGCGCCCTTTTGGGTCTTTCTCGGCATACGGGAGCTGATGATGATCATGACGACCGAGAGCACGAACAGCACCACGACCGGGATCCAGACCAGCGGCGCTCTCGTCGAAAAGAACGAGATACCCACGCAACCGAGCAGAACCGAGAGGATCAACGCGCCGATGCCAATCGAACGGTAATGACCTCGGGTCTCGTCGGGCTGGGCCACGAAGTACCCCCGCTGCATGACCTCATCGTAGAGTTGGTCTTTGATCGTGTCGGAGCTTTTGCGAAATCCTGCGCCAGCATCGCTCATCTTGACCGTCTTGCCCTCCGGCAGCGGGGAGGAAAAGAGCGATTGGAGCAATGTCGTCTCGAACGGTCGCAGGTCCTCGGGAATCGTTTTCAGGGTCAATTCGAAATCGGAGCTGCCCCCGAAACCGAAGAATCCGTCCGACTTGGTTTCATGCATCTCGATGATGCCGCGATTTCCGAGATCGACCAGCGTGGCAACGACATCGCGCTGGTCGGCCACTTCGTCGAGCAGCACACCGACCGCACCCGGCGGCAGATCGCCCGGCGGAGTCGAGAGAAATGCGGCCACCGGTCCGATCTGGGGATCGCGTCCTTTCGTGTACCAGAGCCCGTAGAGAACGATCCCGCCCACGATCGCGCCCAGTCCGCCAAGGACCAGGAATCCAAGATCGAACAACGAGTTTCGTTGCTCGTTCTCGGCCGCCTGGGCGCGCTGCTGGTCGTCTCTGGCCTGCCACGCCGGGGTGGCGATATTCACCAGCGGCGGAAACTGCAGCCGTACCGTCAGATCGTCCCCGCTTCGAAGATTGGTTGCCTGCCAGGTCCAGGTCTTGTTGTCGGCGGTCGTTGGCTCGATCCGCAGGTTCTCCGTCCCGGCAATCGCCTGGGTGGGGTCGACCGCATCGGGCAATGTGATCGTGGTGGTGGATTCGAGTACGGGCGCGGTCTTGGTCAGCTCGGAACTGATCGCGGTCCACCAGATCTGCTGATTGGGTGGTGTCTCATCCGGATAATTGCGAACCGCGCCTTCCACCAGATAGGTGATCTCGAAGGTGCGCGTGGCATCGGTGGTCGGCGTGAACCCCCAGTTGATGAGCAATTCGGACGATGTCTGCGTGACCGCATAGGTGCCCGGCGTCCGTTCGAACGAGCTCACTTGTTCGAGCGGTGTCTTCTGGCCACCGGAGATTTCGGCCACGCGCACATTCGAGATGCCATCGAGTTTCCCGAGCGGGATATTGCGCGAACCGGCGGTGAATGGCCCATCGTGGAAATCGATGACCTGCGTCTCGGTGATGGAGAGCTTGCCATCGGTCAGCAACTTGATTCCGACATCGAAACGCGCCCAGTCGACCGAACGTTCCGCCAGCGCGGACGGCGCATGAACACTGCTGAGCAAGGGCCAGATCAAAAGCACGGCAAGGAGCGCGACGATACCCCGCCTCATTCGATTGGTTGCGCGGGCGGCGCCTGGTGAAATGTCCATAGAAGTCCTCATATCGGGCTCATACTCCTAATTCATCGTCCGGATTATTGCACGGGTGGTCCAGAAGGGGGCCGTTCGAAGGCCGCCTGCGGCCGCTATGGTAGTCTCAGAATCATGAGCGCATCACTCGACTCACCGACCACTTCTGACGTGCTGGACCTGCTTGCCGGGCATGGCTATCGCGCGACCCGGCCGCGCCGGGAGGTGGTGGACGCTGTTCTCCGGCAATCACGACCATTCACCGCCGAACAGCTCGTACAACTCTTGCCCGATATCAGCCGCGCGACCATCTACCGGACGCTGGAGATCATGGCCTCCGTCGATATCCTCACGCGGCTGCTTCGCTCGAACGGGCATCCGGCCTATGTCGTGGGCGAACCGGGGCACCGGCATCATTTGATCTGCTCGAATTGTGGGTTCGTCGTCGCCTTCACCACCTGCCCGGTCGAAGCCGTCGTTGGCGATCTGGGACGCAATTTCGATTTCGCCATCGAAGGCCACAGTCTGGAAATCTTCGGGCTCTGCGAACATTGCCGCTGACATTCCCGGCTCGATGTGCCTCCGGGCTGGACGAGTTTACGGCGCCCAGTTGACACATTGTCTCAAAACGGATACGATCCCGCCGGTACGGTCGTCTTGCGACCAACCGCTTTTCGAGGGGACCCCACGGCATGCACCATTCGTTCAGTCGGCGCGAACTGCTTTTCGGCGTCATCGGTTTCGGCGCGCTTCCGGTTTTGGGTGGTTTTCATCCAGCGAGCGCGGCGGACGCCACCCCCTTCCCGCCGTTCTCCTCCCCAGTGGCACTCCCCACGATCGAGCCGGACTCCGGCAAGCCGTTCGAGGTCGTGGCGTCCACGACGATTCTGGCCGATCTCGCTCGCCAGATCGGCGGCGAACGGGTAAACGTCACATCGCTCCTTCCGGCGAATATCGACCCGCATGACTACGAACCGTCACCAGACGATGTAATCACGCTCGAACAGGCCGACCTCGTCATCCTGCACGGTCTCGAGCTCGATTCATGGGTCGACCCTCTGGTGGACGCATCGATGACCGATGCGCCTGTTATCGTGGCCACCGATGGAATCGACACCATCAAAAGCGACGACGCGCATTTCAGCGCCGGCGATCCGCACGTCTGGTTCGATCCAATGCGCACCAGGACGATGGTCGCGAATATCGAACGGGGATTGGAATCCATCGATGCCGATGGAGCCGGGTCGTATCGGGCGCGCCTCGATGCCTACGGGTCGGCGCTCGACACGCTGGACCGCGACATCGCTGATCGCATCGCGCTGGTTCCCGTCGACCGGCGCATTCTCGTGACCAACCACGACGCGCTCGCCTATTACGCCGAACGGTACGGTCTGACCATTCTCGGCACCGTCATCCCTGGATTGGACTCCCGCACCGAACCGTCCGCCAAGGAAATCGCCGAGCTGATCGAGGAAATCCAACGGTCGGGGGTGCAGGTGATCTTCGCGGAAAACACGATCGACCCACGATTGGCCAACGCGCTCGCGCGCGACGCCGGCATCCGGGCCGCCCCGGAACTCTATACCGACAGTCTCGGCACTCCGGACTCGGGAGCCGACACCTATATCGGGCTCATGCAAACCGATACGCGGATCATCGTCGAGAATCTCCGCGCATGAGCCTGGTGGAATCGGATCGCCTGGGCGATCAATCCATCCGCATCGAAACGCGCGATCTCAGTGTCCACTTCGAAGACCGTCCGGCATTGAGCTCGATCGACCTGACATTGCATCCGGGAGAGATCGTGGCCCTGGCCGGTCCCAATGGAGCGGGCAAGAGCACCCTGATGCGGGTGCTCGCGGGCATTCTGCCTCCCTCCCATGGCCATGTCTTTATCGACGGCCGCGCAGCGCGTGGGCCGAATCCATGCGTTATCTACGTCCCCCAGCGCTCGGCGGTCGACTGGACATTTCCAATCGACGTCACCGGGGTCGTTCTGCTGGCGCGGCGCAGGTCCAGAAGCCGTTTGCTGCCGTTTGGACAACCGGACCGCAACGCGGCCCTGCGGGCGTTGCAAGCGGTCGACATGGAGCAGCACGCCTCGGTGCAGATCAGCCGGCTTTCTGGCGGTCAACAACAACGCGTCTTTCTGGCGCGCGCGCTCTTGCAGGACGGCGACGTCTACCTGCTCGACGAGCCGTTCACTGGGGTCGATATCCCAACGCAGGAGATCGTGGTCGGGGTGCTGCGCGAGTTGGCCGCTCAGGGCAAGACCATCGTGTACGCCACTCACGATCTCTACCAGGCCTTCCGCTCGTCCGACCGGGTAATTCTGCTCAACCGCAGCATCATTGCCGATGGACCGCCCGATCAGGTGGCGACCAGCGAGCATCTACGCACCACGTTTGGCGGGCGTTCGTCGATATTCGATCTGCTCGATCTCGGTCACGGAGTATTGGCCGGATGAACTGGCTAACCCAGCCATGGGAACATCCCTTCATGCAGAATGCCTTTCTGGCCGCGATGCTGGTGGGGTTGATCTGCGGGGTGATCGGGGTTTTCGTGGTGTTGAAAGGACTCGCCTTCATGGGCGATGCGCTTTCCCACGCCATCTTCCCCGGCATCGTCATTGCCTATCTGTGGGGAGCGAACTACCTGATCGGAGCGATGATCTCGGCAATTGCGGTTTCGTTTCTGATCGGTTTGGCCAGCAGTCACACGCATATCAAGAACGACACCGCCATTGGCGTCTTTTTCGTGGGTGCCTTCGCCCTGGGAATCGCGCTCATTTCCACCCAGCGGACCTACACCCGCGATCTGACCACATTCTTGATCGGATCGATCCTCGGTGTTTCCCGCAACGACCTCTATCTGACCGCGGCGGTCGGCGGAGTGGTGCTGCTGACAGTCGCCCTGACTCGCCGGGAACTGACATCGATTGCGTTCGACCCGGTCTTCTCCAGAGCCGAAGGGATCGACGTCCGCTTCTACGAGCAACTCTTCTTCGTGATGCTCTCGCTCGCCATCGTCATCTCCCTGCAGACGGTCGGCAATATTCTGGTGCTCGCACTGCTCGTCACCCCGGCCGCGACCGCCCGGTTGCTCACCGACCGCCTGGTCGTCATGATCGGTATCTCGGCTCTGCTCGGAACCGCATCGGGCTTGATCGGCCTCTATTGCTCATTCCATTTTTCGTTCGCCAGCGGCGCCAGTGTCGTGCTGGTGGCAACGGTCTTCTTCTTGCTGGCCTATCTCTTCGCACCCCGAACCGGCATCGTTACCCAATATCTGCGCCGGCGCATGCATTTTCCCCATCCGGAACGAGACGCATTCCCAAGCGCTTGATGGAAAGAACCGGGGAGGGATTGGCCCCCTCCCCGGTTCCATCGTCGTTCCCGCGCTTCGTGCGGCGCCCCTACCAATGCACCTCGACCCGCGTGCCGATCGAGGCGAAATCGAAGACCGTGGCGGCCGCGCCCATGTCCAGCGCGATACAGCCGCCGGTCGGCCCCGCGCCATTCGGCAGCACATTGCCATTGGCATCGAGTGAATAGCTGTGGAATCCGTTCGACCGCCCCGGATCGAACCCGACCCAATAGGAAATGTAGGTCTGGCCCCAATCGGTCCAGGAGACGGGAGCGTATTTGGAATAGACATAGTAGGTGCCGATGGCCGTGGCATAGAACCCGTCACTGGAGGTATCCCAGCCGATGGCCCCCCAGTACGAGGCAATCGCGGAGTCGCCCTCGTAGAGGGTCACGGTTTGGGACGAGCGATCGAAATCGATCCAGCGTTCGCCGCCAGCGCTGCCCGTGGCTGACTCCTCAGCGGCGCCGACTCCGCTGGCCCAGCCCGCCACGCCATCGACGGCTAGATAGCCGCCATAAGCCCAGCCCGTCTGTCCCTGATATCCGACCTGGTACCAGCCGCCATCGGTGGGGCCGTCATAGACGGCAACATAGTCGCCTTGCCACATGACAGCCAGAACGGAACTCTCGGTCCCCGGAGCTTCCCGGAGATTGAGCACATCGGTGTCGATATATCCATCGGACGCGGCTGCAACACGGCCCGATGTCGAGACGATGGCCAGCAGCGCGAAAAGCGCAACCCCAGCCAGCATCGAATACGTCCAGCGGCGTGGGGCCGAATCGACGGCAGCGCTGCGCGCATCCGACGTTCCCTGCGGAACGAACATGAGTTATTCCCCTCCCTCGGTTTTCGATGGGGTAAAGCGAGTGCGGGCCGGTCCACGCGCCCTGCGTGACACTGCAATGCCACGATATCGGTCGCCTGTCCGCTCGGGTATGCCCCGTCGGTCCCAGGACCCTGCCAGCCAATGTGGGTGATTTTCCCGGAAGTCACTGCCGTTCAGCAGGGTTGCGCGGAACGTTCGCGACACCGGGTCGTGACCATCCATCGACCGGGAAACGCGCCTTTCGGTTCATTTCCCCAGCTGGATCAGGATTCTGGCGATTTCCTCCTTTCTGCGAGATGACGGCCCGGATGCGGTCAGCCAACCGCGCCATTCCGGACCGTCACCGAGCGCTTACGATCGGACCGTATGGTAGCACGGGCCGCGAGTTTTTCCGGAATGATCCTACGTGCCCACTGGCCACCTGGACGCATGCATGGCGACGACCGCGCGGATCGCCTCCTGCGCATCCAGTCCAACATGCCCGTTCGACGGAATCGAACCGTCGTAGTCTCCATATGGCTCCAAGAGCGGCAACGGCCCCTCGCCCGGGCCCGTCAGGGTTTCCGCGATCGACGCGGAACAATACGGTGCATACGCCGGAGCGTAACCACCCTCCTGCGCAACGACCATTCGTCCCTGACAACAGCGTCCGGCCAGATCGCGCATCGTTGCGGCCATGAACCGAAAAGCGCTGGTGGTCAAGGTCATCCGGGCAAGCGGATCGGCCACGCTCGCATCCTGACCAGCCGACACAACGATCAACTCCGGCTCGAACGCTTCCACGATCGGAACGACGATCTGTTCGAAAACCGCCCGGTAGGTGGCGTTGCCGCTGCCGGCAGGCAAGGGAACATTCACGGTAGCACCCGTGCCGGGCCCCTCCCCGATCTGATCGACATGTCCCCACCCCTTCGGGTACAGCGAATCCTGATGCAGTGAAACGAAGAGCACATCCGGATCGGCATAGAACGCGCTCTGGGTGCCATTGCCGTGATGAACGTCCCAATCCACGATGGCGATCTTGCGGACTCCATGCGCGGCTCGAGCGTACTGCGCGGCAACCACGACATTGTTGAGCACGCAAAAGCCCATACCTCGATCGGCCATGGCATGGTGACCCGGCGGCCGCACCAGGGCATAACATTGCTGCACCGTGCCGTTCAGCACGGCATTCGCCGCCGCCATCACGCCGCCGGCCGAGAGCCGGGCGATGCGCAAGCCCCCGATACCCATCGGTGCGCCAGAACCGGTGTCGCCGCCGGTCTTGTCGAGCTCGCCCAACCGGTCGAGATAGTCCCGCGTGTGAAACCGCAGCAGCGCTTCGTCATCTGCTTCCCAAGGCTCGATGCGCCGCATCCGGTCGCTGATCCCGGCAAGGTCGATCAACTGTTTGGCGCGGCCCACTAATTCCGGACTCGATGGATGAGCGACCGGTTTGGGAAATGGATACGGCGTTCGATCCTCGATCAGCGACAACCCGGTGTCGTGCGCGAGATAGCGGTCGTCGAAGACGAGACCAACCGAATGCGGCGATGACGACATGGACTGTCCTTTCGCGAGGGGAGAAAAAAATGCCGCTGGCCCTTCAGCCAACGGCATTTTCCTATGCTATCGATGTGTGTGCTGCCTACGATGCCGGATAGACCGCCAGGCCCATACCGTCGAGCACATTCCACATGGCATTGAACGACCCCCAATCGTAGAAACGATAGGTGCCGGTGCCCGGATCGGAGAGATAGACGCCGTCGCTGTCATAGCCATACGCGACCATGACGTGCATACCCGGAACCAGTGTGAACGACTGCCCGTCGTAATCGGTGCGGAAGCTCTGGTCACCCCACATGGCCATCCAGACCACCACCGGCCAGCCATTGTCCAGGCGGCTGGTCAGCGTCGAATCGTCGCCAGCGCCATAGAATGCATCACCGACATAACCGTATTGCGCCAGCGCCCACGAGAGCGGTTGCGCATAGACACCGTAGTCGTCGGTATTGCCCCACATGCCATTGATGTTGCCGCGATAGCCCAGATGCGGATTCGGGGAGAGCCCGACCACATCATCCAACGAGAATTCCGAAACCGGATTGCTGAATGCACTGGTGGCGATGTGAATCGCGGCGAATTCGCACGAGAGATTGCGCTGCTGCTGATAGGTCGGAACGTAGACCTTGGCGCCCGCTCCCGTGCCGGTCATCCCGGAGCGGCTCGCTCCTTCTGAGGTATTCGATGACGCGCCCGGAACGACGGTCACCGCTCCGGTTGCCGTAATCGACTTGGGCGCGCCGCATCCATCGGAGCTCCCCACGATCGAGGTGCCGGTCAGATAGTTGCCACCCAGGTTGATATCGAGCCAGTAACCGACGCCCGGTACCACATCGGAGGTGTCGACTGAAAGAAAATCGATACCGGAGTCATTGGTGACCCCGTAATCGGCCGCGATCAGATTCGTGTCCTGATGTAATGCCAACTCAATCTCGACCCCAGTCACTGGAGCGCCGCCCGAACGCACTTCTACCGACACCTCGATGGCGCAACCCGGAGCGGGCGTGACCGTGGAAAGCTCGATCCACGAGTCGACATTGCGCGAATCGGCCAGCGCAGACGACGGTACGATCGATCCGGACATACCAAGCATGGCCACCACGATCGGCACGATCAGCAGGAATCGCCTCATTTGATGCACCCCAAGCCTTCCCTAGCTTTCGCGCACCCCTTGCGCGAGGTTGACCAACACATCAGGACACAAGCGGGAATGTCGATGTGTGCGGAATCGCAACAAGCGGAAGACAGCCCACGCGGGCGGCCAATTGTTGCGATCGTATCGTCCTAGAATAGCACAGTGAATCTCGCTACGGACATGCTTCCGCAAGGCATATCACCCCCTCCCCATCCCCTCCCAAGTTTTCTCCGGGAAATTCTGAATTTCTTTCAGTAGGTGGCGCAATCTTCCGGTTTTCTGTTTCAGCCTTTGCTAAAATGAGCCGCTAGGTCGTAGGCCGGACGACCGATGTTCGATATGCGTTCGTGCGCATGTCACCACGCCGCGTGGCCGCCAGCGGCTGCGCCTGGAGATAATGAGGGAAATGCCGCGAAGTGTGACACCAACGGATCGAGCGATCATCCGCCTCTTGCAGCAGAACTCTCGCGCCTCGTATGCCGAGTTGAGCCGCAAAACGGGTATCCCGGAGTCGACGATTCGCCGCCGGATGGAACGGCTGCAGGAAGTGGGCGTCATCGAATTCTCGATGGTCGCCGATCCCGCCAAGCTTGGCTACCAATTGCGCGCCATGATTGGGATCAAACTCGATGTGCGGGAGTTGCAACCAATTGCGGCCTTGCTCACCGATATGGAAGAAGTCGCGTTTGCGGCGTTCGTCACGGGCAGCTTCGATGTCATCATCGAAGTCATCGTCGAGCATCAGGAGGGATTGGTCCAGCTCCTGCAACGTCTCGCGTCCATCGAGGGCGTGCGCTCCACCGAGACGTTCGTCATGCCCTGGATCATCAAACCGGCAACCGCATGGGTATTGCCGAAAACGGAATACGATATTCCGCAACCGCGTCGCAAACGCGAACCGGAGCTGGATGAAAACGGAAATGTGATTCCGCGAAAGCGGGGCCGCCCGCGGCGCAACCCGGTCGCCTGAACCGGACTGTTCGCCACGTCTTCCAACGCGAACGGCCATCGTCTCGAAAGACGATGGCCGTTCGCTTGTGTCAGGCTCGGGCGAGTGAGTGGCTCCGCCACTTCCTACGATGCGTTGCGGTCCCCGATCGAATAGACGATCACCAGCAACACGACGGTGATCACATTGGCGCCGAATGCAATGAGACGCGCGCGGCGCGGATCCGGCTCCTGGGCCGCCAGCATATGCTCGGCTCCGACCGGAGCAATGGCCACCAGGGCGAGGATGTAATGGATCGCTTTCATTTTATGATCGCTGCCCAGCAGACCGAACCCGATCACATACTGGATCAGAAGCAGTCCCGCGGCGGCAAAGGACAAACCACGCGCCCAACTGACATCCGAACCGCGAAATGCGCGCATTCCATTGACGATTGTGAGCAGGACGAAGGCGGCCAGCGTCGCCAGTCCAATGATCATATGCAGGTTCGCCAAATTCCGTTGCTCCTTCACTGAACGGTGGGCTCGAATCCCAAAAATCGTTGTCACTGGTAATTCTTGCCCCTGCCATCGCGCGGTGCAACCCGGCGATCACACCGGGGAAGGTCCCTTCTCCCTTTGTATACTGACGGTCTCTGGATCGATCGCGCCCGCAGGAGCGCGATTCGGATCGTGGCGCGCCTTGCGAAGTCGAAGGGAGAACTGACGAAGATGACAGAGACATACGAGGGCCATGACACCATCGCGGCCCTGCTGGCTGAGCACCGTGAATTCCCGCCGTCGCCTGAATTCGCCAGGAACGCGGTCGTCAACGACCCCGCAATCTATACGGAGGCCGCGAACGACCTCGAAGGCTTCTGGGCGGAGGAGGGCAAAAAGCTCGATTGGTTCGAGCCGTGGCAGACCGTGCTCGATTGGCAGCTCCCCTATGCCAAATGGTATGAGGGCGGCAAGCTCAATGTTTCCTATAACTGTCTCGACCGGCATGTCGCCGCGGGCAAGGGCGATCGCGTCGCCTACTACTGGGAAGGCGAACCGGGCGACAGCCGCACCATTACGTATAAGGAGCTCCTCGACGAGGTCTCCCGCTGCGCCAACGCGCTGAAGGAGCTCGGGATCGGTCGCGGCGATCGGGTCGCCATCTATATGCCGATGATTCCCGAGCTGGCCATTGCCATGCTCGCCTGCACCCGGCTGGGAGCGCCCCATACCGTTGTCTTCGGCGGCTTCTCGGCACAGTCGCTGATCGACCGCATCAACGATGCGCAAGCCAAAGTCGTCATCACCGCCGACGGAGGATTCCGGCGAGGTTCGGCGTCGGGCCTGAAAGTGAATGTCGACGAGGCGCTGCAGTCGACCCCCACCATCGAAAAGTGCCTGGTCGTCCAACGCACCAAGCAGCCGGTCGATTGGACCGAAGGACGCGATGTCTGGTGGCACGAGATCGTACCGCGCCAATCGGCCGATTGCGCTCCCGAGCAGATGAACAGCGAAGACATGCTCTATCTGCTCTATACCTCCGGCACTACCGCCAAACCGAAAGGCATCCTCCACACGACGGGCGGCTATCTCGCCGGGGTGGCCACGACCCATCGAATGGTGTTCGACCTCAAGGATGACGACATCTACTGGGCCGCCGCCGATATCGGCTGGGTCACTGGTCACTCCTATATCGTCTATGGCCCGCTTGCCAACTGTGCAACCAGCGTGCTCTACGAAGGCACTCCGGACTATCCCTCCTGGGATCGCTGGTGGGACATCGTCGAAAAATACAAGGTGACGTTGCTCTATTGCGCGCCGACCGCGATTCGCGCCCATATGAAGCAGGGCCCGCAATTCGCCGAAGCGCACGATCTGTCGTCGCTTCGCTTGCTCGGTTCGGTCGGTGAGCCGATCAATCCCGAAGCGTGGATCTGGTATCACAAGTTCATTGGCGGCGAGCGCTGCCCGGTGGTCGACACTTGGTGGCAAACCGAAACCGGTATGATCATGATCACACCGCTCCCCGGCATCACCACCACGAAACCCGGGTCGGCCACTTTCCCCTTCCCCGGGGTCAGCGCCGATATCGTCGACCACAGCGGCAATTCGGTTCCGGTCGGTGGCGGCTATCTGGTCATCGACAAACCCTGGCCGGCCATGCTGCGCGGAATCTATGGGGACCCCGAACGGTACGAAAAGACCTATTGGGCGCGGTTCCCCGGCAAATACTTCCCCGGTGATGGCGCCAAGCGCGACGAGGGTGGCTATTTCTGGCTGCTGGGCCGGGTCGATGATGTGATGAATGTCTCCGGTCACCGCCTGAGCACCACCGAGATCGAGAGCGCGCTCGTTTCCCATCCCTCCGTCGCGGAAGCGGCGGTCGTGGGCATTCAGGACGATCTCACCGGCGAGGCGATCTTCTCGTTCGTCATCCTCAAAACCGGTGTCGACAGCACGCCGGATCTCGGGAATCAGCTCCGCCAGCATGTCGCGACGGTGATCGGTCCCATCGCCCGGCCGAAATCGCTGATGTTCACCCCGGATCTGCCGAAAACCCGCAGTGGCAAGATCATGCGGCGGTTGTTGCGCGATATCGCCCAGAAACGGCCCCTGGGCGACACGACAACGCTGGCCGACGAATCGGTGGTCGAGGTCATTCGCACCTCCTCGGCATCCGCGAGCGACGACGAATGAGCTCAGCGCCGGGAAACGAGATCGTCGCGGTAGCGGAGCGCTTGTTTCCCGGCGCGTCGATCGAACCGGTGGATGGCCGGTCGTGGTTGGTTTCCGCCACGACCGGCGACCGCCGCTTCAGCGTGCGCCGGATCCATCCGGCAATACCGGCCGCCCGCATCGACCTCGTGCACGAGCTCCTGGCCATGCCCGCTGTACGAGGCATCACCCAACTGGAAGCGAGCGAACGGCACGGCACGGAGTCGTTCGACGCCCGCGTCTGGGCTGACGGCACGATTGCGGGTCCTGCCCGTCCCCTCCCGGAGTGGCAAACCCTGCATCTGCCGGCCGCGGTGGACTCATCCGATCTCGCGGTCATCGCCCAAACGCTCGGCGATTTGCATCGCACGGCAACGACGACCTCGCTACTCGCGCGCGCCCCCAAACACCGCGTCGAAACATCGCTCGTGCAGGCGAGACGCTCGCTGGCTTTGAACGAGCGGGCCCTCGGCAGCGAGATTCGCAAGGAATCCCGGGCGCGCCGCTGGCTGACCGCCAGTCGGGTGCTGTTGGCAAATGCGGAAACGACCCTGGAAGGAGCTGGCTTCCTGCGCGATGAACCACTCGTGATCGCGCATGGCGATCTTTGGGGAAGCCATATCGTCGCCGGACCGGCGAACGACATCACGTTCCTGGATTTCGCTTCCCTGACGGCGGCTCCCGCCGCGATCGATTTGGCGCAGCTTCTCGGCCGAAATGGCGCATGGTCGGGCGAACGTGTGGAACAGGCGCTCAACGCCTACGCCGATCGCTATCCGCTGCAGCCCCTTCAGCGGCGAACGCTCCCCTGGCTGGTCGCGATCGATACGATCGTCACGTGCGGATCCCTCCTTGCGCGGGCGCATGACGATCGCCACCCACTGCCGGAATCCGATCGGCGCACGGTCCTGACTGCCACCGATCAGCAATTGGATCTGCTGCAGGACCTGGTATCGGCGTTCGTGCCACCCGCCCCGCGTCCATACCGGCGTCCGGGCCGGCGCTCGTAGACCATTCCCGGCTCGCGCCGGTCGGCCCAGCGGCAGGGCGGGCCGGTGTTTTGGCGCCGCGTTCCCGCCGCTGGTTCGCTTCCCGAGGTAGTGCGAGCGGACGTGCCGATGACCGCCTGGGGATGCGGTTCGCTCAACCCAAACGGTGTAATAACGACCCGGCCACACTCCCGAGGATGAACACGAGCAGCACGATCAACGCGAATCCGACGAAAACGATCAGCAAGCTGCCCGTTGCCTGGCGGTCGCTCTGCTTGCGGAGCTTGCGCTGCTCGGCCTGCTGCATTTCCCGAATCCACGCATAGATGTCCTGATCGGCACTCGACCCGCCCAACCCCTCGCCATAACGGCTCATGATCTGTTCCTGGACCTTGACCGCCTTGAGCTGCTCGTCATAGCGCTCTTTGGAATCGGGTTTGGACAGCACCCGGTAGGCCTCGTTGAGAACCCGGCACTGCGCTTCGGCGGCAGGGCGGAGCTCGGGAGCCAGACGATCGGGATGACAACGTTTCATCATCGACCGGTAGGCGCGGGTTACCTCGGCCGGCGTTGCCCGGTAGGACACGCCAAGCAGTTCGTAATAGTCGAGATCTTTGGTCGTGGGCGTCGACAAAACCGGCTTTCCAATTCAGTACAACCCTCCGCTTGCGGCTGCGGACGGCCGCTCCGATTGTAATTCGGACACGCAATCTTCGAACGCAATGACCGCACCGGGTACAATCGCTTACACGAATCGCAGTCGAACAGTGCGCAGCGAAAGGGGTTCGGGCAGTGGACCTGTATATCGTTTCGGTTCCCTATCGGTACGACGAACCCCATCAGGGTCTGGGCGCCGGACCGGATGCGCTGCTGGCTGCCGGATTGACCGATGCCCTCCAAGAGCGGGGAATCACGATTCGGGAAATCCTGGTCGCGAACCTCGATCCTGCTTCGAAAGAAACGGGCCGCACCGCGGTCAATATCGGAATGCTCGGTTCCTCGACCGCCGCCCTGCTCCACCAGGCGCTATCGAACGGGTGCGCCGCGCTGGTGCTCACGGGCGACGACACGGCCGCCGTTGGCGTCGTCTCCGGCGTTCAACAAGCCAAGGGCGCCGGGGCCCGCATCGGCATCATCTGGCTGGATGCCCATGGCGATTTCAATACCCCCGAAACCAGTTTCAGCGGCATCCTGGCCGGTATGTCGCTGGCGATCATCGCCGGTCTGGCCGGACCGAACTGGCGCCAGGCCGCCCAACTGGCCGCTCCCATTCCCACCAGCCGCATTCTGGTGGCCGGGGTGCGCGAGCTCGATGAAAAAGAAGAGGCGCTGATCCGGGCCACCGATGTGCGCCTCATCTCGACCAGGGAACTCGCGACCGGGGAGGAATTCGACCGCGCGGTCGAACGCCTGGCGGCCGATTGTGATGCCATCGTGGTGCATCTCGATATCGATTTGCTCGACCCGCATCTGGTGCCGAGCTCCACGACCCCGTCGGAAGGGGGACTCGATCTGGCGGCCGGGCGCAAGGCGCTTCGCACCGCCCTGGGTTCCGGCAAGGTCGCGGCCTGGACGGTCTGCAATATGAACCCAGGGGGCGGCCGCCGGGGAGAGCGCACCATCGCCAGCACCCTCGACCTGATCGCCGAATCGATTTCCGCCTGGAGCCCGTCCGGCGCCTGACCGCTTCCACTCAGCGCGGTGTCGCTTCGGTGCCGGTGCTCCGCCTGCAACCGGACGGATCGATCGGGACGTCTCCCGTTGTTCCGGACATTGACACCACCCAGAATCTCCAATTACAATTCGATTTAGAACATGTGTTCTATTTTCTGGAACGGAGATGGGAGGAAAGAATGTCCAGCCCAAACAGGAGGCGATCCCCGCAACTGTCGCCTCCGCGGGAACGACCAACCCGCTGGGAATGTCATTGCCAGGAGCCGCCGGTGCTGCTGGCCACCTACGACCGGAGCGGCCGGGTCAATATC
Organism: Thermomicrobia bacterium; assembly: GCA_044464585.1. Classification (GTDB taxonomy): domain Bacteria; phylum Chloroflexota; class Chloroflexia; order Thermomicrobiales; family UBA6265; genus JAMLHN01. The sequence goes on along the minus strand of JBIQLF010000005.1, from coordinate 56,679 downwards.
AAGGTACGTGACCGCTATTGGAATGTCTCCGGTCCCGTGCATACGGTGTGCCCGAAATGCGGCGCGGAACATCTGCTGGAGTTGCCGCACGACGATGGGCTGTTTGCCCCAGTCCCCTGACGACCTCGCTTCGAGCTCCGAAGAGCCCGGCCCAGCGCTGAAGCGCGCACCCGCTCCCGCGGGATCTTCAGTCGAATCGCCACTCCCCCGAGTGGCGCGCGCTCTGTTGGAGTCATACCCATGCGCTCTTCGTCTCGTCGCGCCGAACCACGATCGGAACGTTCACCACTCGCGCCGGTTGCCCCGGTCCGGGGAATGATCCCCGAGGATATCGACCACATCCTCTCGAATCTCGCTCGCACGGCAACGATCGAGGATTTCCGGTTGCGGAATGCCCTCTACGCTGCCTATTCGCCCCGGCTGCACCGAATCCTGCTTCGCTATTGGTACCGGAATCTCCGCGAGTTCGGGTGCGACCGCGACGATCTGGAGCAGGAAGCCTTTCTCATCTTTGCGAGACTGCTCGAAAGCTGGTCCGGCAATGGCTCGTTCTCGGCCTATCTGCACGGCGCGTTTCCGTGGCGCCTTTTCGATGCCGCCCGGCGGTTATCCGCGCGCGAGCGTCCCGGACTGGACTGTGCGATGGCCGGTCTCGCTGGCGACGACTCCTTCGCCGCGCAGGAAGCAACGATCCTGCTCGACGAGCTGGCCCGCACGCTGTCGCCGTTCGACCGCGCGCTGCTCGTGCGTCACGTGCGCGATGGCGAATCGCTTGCGGTTATCGCCGCATCCCACGGAATGAGCGCGCGCACCGTGCGCCGTGCCTGGTTGCGCCTGCGCCAGCACCTGCAAGCGCAACTGGCCACTCCCTAGCGTGCTACCATCGCCGGAATGTCATTCCGTCCGATTCGCATCCGGACTCCGCGACGATTGCGAATCGCGAACGTGCCGATACCCGGCTTCCGTGCGCTCGATTCACCAGCGTCTTTGCGCGAAGAAATACGATCATCAGCCAAAAGGAGGCCGGTGACCATGGTCGATTGGAACGATGCCCATTTCGAAACTCGCGCGATCCACGCGGGACAGGATCCGGATCCCACCACGGGAGCGATCATTCCACCGATCTATCAGACATCGACCTTCGTACAGGATGCGATCGGGGAAAACAGCGGGTATCTCTATGCCCGCGTCGGCAACCCGACCCGCTCGGCATTGCAGACCGCGCTTGCCTCGCTGGAAGGCGGCGCCTGGGCGCTTTCCTATGCGAGCGGGCTCGCCGCGGCCACCAACGTGTTCTATCTGCTGCGCCCGGGCGATCACGTGCTGCTTTCCAACGATGCCTATGGCGGCACCTACCGGCTCGTCTCGCAAGTCATTGCCAATTACGGGATCGAATTCGATTTGGTGGAGATGGCCGATCTCGATGCGGTCCGAGCGGGTATGAAATCCAACACCAAACTGATCTGGGCCGAAACGCCCACGAACCCCTATCTCAAGATCGTCGATATCGCCGGCGTGGCCGAAATCGCGCATCGGGCCGGCGCCAGACTCGTAGTCGACAACACCTTCGCGTCGCCCTATCTCCAACAACCGCTCGCGCACGGCGCCGATTTCGTGCTGCATTCGGTCACCAAATATCTCGGCGGCCATTCCGATGTGATCGGCGGCGCGCTGATCGGGAACGATCCAGATGCGCACGAGACATTGATGCTCATGCTCAAAACCGCTGGCGCCGTTCCCGGACCGTTCGACGTCTGGCTGGTGATGCGCGGGATCAAGACTCTGGGGGTGCGTATGGATCGGCATTGCGCCAATGCCCGGGCCATCGCGGAATTCCTGCAGGAGCAAGAGATCGTCGACCAGGTCTTCTATCCTGGACTGGCAACCCACCCCGGCCATGAGATTGCGGCGCGGCAGATGAGCGGTTTTTCCGGAATGGTCTCCTTCACCACACGAGGCGGATTCGAGGCGGCCAGGACATTTGCGGAATCGACCCGGTTGTTCCAGCTCGCGGTCAGTCTGGGCGGGGTGGAATCGCTGATCGAACATCCGGCCCAGATGACCCATGCCAGTGTCGAGGGAACCGATGCCGCCGTCGCCGATAATCTGATACGCCTCTCGGTCGGCATCGAGCATATCGACGATCTGTTGGGCGATCTGGAAACGGCCGTTGGCGCGGTGAATGCGAAATTCCAGATGCCGGTATAGACCGTTCAGCAGGAATGACCCACCCGAATCGAAATCAGACGCAAAACGACCGGGCCAACCAGCCCGGTCGTTCCGTTGCATTCAACTGCAGCGTGCGTCGGATTCCTACACCAGCATGAGCGCGGCAAACGCGCCGAGAATCAGACAAAAACACGTTGCGAGCCGAATCGCGAGGTCTCGTGGATCGACGCGATCCACCGATTCCGGCTTCTGGGCCATGTCCCCTCCCCAGATATGTCACCCTTCCCGGACCGGCACGCCGCATCATTGCTCCGTATACGGGAACCGCGAGCAAGATCGCCGGTCAGGCAACCCATTCAGTGTAGACACGTGGCTGCGCCGGTGTCAATGCACATGCGCGGTTCCGAATTCCCGGAATCTCCGGATGCCCAGATTTGCGAGAATGTCCGGATTCCGGCCATGGGCGGGCTGGTTCGCGAACGCTTGCGCAAATCCCTGTCACCGCCGGACTTCTCGGCTATACTGCGATCAACGACGAGCTGAGGGCGACGCCCTTGGCTTCTTTCGTTCACCTGTTATCCCGGCGCCACAGGGCGTTCTTTTTTTTATCTGTGTTCAGGCCTGTCCGTCCCCCTGGATGAGATGGGCCGTGCAATTTCGGTCGAGTTTCCGGATTCGCCGGATCCCACGCCGGGGCGCGATCGCCGTTTGATCGATGTCCCCCAAAGAGAAAATGAGGCTCTCGATGGTTCGCGACCATGTCGTCCGTTTGACTCCCGAAGGACGGGATCGTCTCAAGGAAGAACTCGAATACCTGCGGCATACCAAAATGCCCGAGCTGACCGCCCGCATCCAGGATGCCAATGAGCACGGCGATATCTCCGACAACAGTGAGTACGAGGATCTCAAGGAAGAAGTGGTGATGACGGATGCCCGCGTCACCGAGCTCGAATACCTGCTCGATTCGGCCGAGATCGTCGAACCGCCCTCCGGGGGCGCGATCGGACTCGGCTCGACCGTGACCATCCTCAGCGACGATGGCGAAGAGGAGACCTGGCGTTTGGTCAGCCCGGAAGAAGCCGACACCCGGGCCGGCGCCATCTCCACCGATTCGCCAGTGGGTAATGCACTGATGGGACGCAAGCAGGGCGACAAGACCACGGTCGAAACCCCGGGCGGCTCGATTACCTATACGGTCGAAAAGGTCGCCTGACGCAACCGCGCGTCGCGGTATCGTTATGACCGGGCGCCGCCCTCGAGCGCCCGGTCTTTGTTTGCGCGGAGTACGCCCAGTGAGTGACAGTCGATCGATGGAACCCGAACTCTCCGATCTGCAAAGTGTCCGGTTGGATAAGGTGCGCGAATTCCGCGATGCCGGGGTCGAACCCTATCCCGCCCGGTCGCATCGGACCCATTCGACAGCAGAAGCCATCGATCTCTTCGAATCCGATGAAGGCGAGAACGCCGCCGAGCATCGGGTGACGGTCGCCGGAAGAATCACCGCGATCCGGCATATGGGCAAGACGATTTTCGTCCAGATCCGCGACGGTCACGGAACGATTCAGCTCTATCTGCGCAAGGACGCGATGGGCGAGGAACGCTTCGCGGACTTCCTGCATCTCTTCGATCTTGGCGATTGGGTGGAAGCAGGCGGTTCGCTCTTCCGCACCAAAACCGGCGAGATCTCGGTGCGGTCGGATGCGGTGACGATGCTCTCCAAGGCGCTCAATGCTCCGCCGGACAAGTTTCACGGTTTGCAGGATATCGAGATCCGGTACCGGCAACGGTATGCCGATCTGATCGCAAATGCCGAGGTCCGGCGAGTGTTCGAGATTCGCGCCAAACTGGTTTCGGCATTCCGCGAATATCTGGACGGGCTCGGCTATCTCGAGGTCGAGACCCCGGTCCTCCAGCCGCTCTATGGCGGGGCGGCAGCACGCCCGTTCACCACCCATCACAACGCGCTCGATCAGATCTTCTATCTGCGCATCGCCGACGAGCTCTATCTCAAACGGTTGATCGTCGGCGGATACGAACGCGTTTACGAAATCGCCAAGGATTTCCGCAACGAGGGAGTCGATCGCAATCACTCCCCCGAATTCACCATGCTGGAATTCTACGAGGCGTTCGCGGACTACACGACCATCATGGAGCGCGTCCAGGGACTCGTGCGCCATGCGGCCCAGCGAGTATTCGGCGGACTGGTATTCGAAACGCAGGGGCACGTGGTCGATCTTTCCGGCGATTGGCCGGCGATCACCCTCCGGCAAGCCATCCTGGACAAATCCGGGGTCGACTACACCCGCTATCCGGATCAGCCATCGCTGCTTGCCGCCGCCCGCGCCGCGGGCGCCACGATCGAAAGCGCCACCGTCTGGCCGCGCATCGTAGACGAATTGCTCAAGCAATTCGTGCGGCCGAACCTGATCCAGCCGACCTTTCTGATCGACTATCCCGTCGAGCTTTCGCCGCTGGCAAAACGCAAGCGGGACGATCCGACCCATGTCGAACGATTTCAGCTCTATATCGCCGGGGGCGAGCTGGCCAATTCATTTACCGAGCTGAACGACCCGATCGATCAGTGGCTCCGATTCATCGACCAGCAAAAGGACAAGGACGCTGGCGATCAGGATGCCATGCCGGTCGATCGGGATTTCATCAATGCGCTGATGTACGGTATGCCCCCGACCGGCGGCGTGGGTATCGGCATCGACCGGATCACGATGGTCTTCGCCAACCAATCGACGGTGCGCGATGTCATCCTCTTCCCGGCAATGCGCAATCTACCGGCCGGACCAGCATCCGCGAGCGAGCACGATGACGTCGAGAACGAATGACCCGGTGCGCTACAATGTAGCCGCTGACGCACGACCAGGCGATCGGTGCGCCTTCTGCCCGATCGGACTCCGGAGATTCCGATGAGTGATGAACTGAACTATTACAAGGATTTCGGGCCGGACGATGCCGTGCGAGAGCGAACCGGCATTTATGCGTTCGGATTCAGTGTGGCTTCGTTTCTGGGCTTTCTGATTCCGAGCCTGATCGTCATTGGCATCGGCGCGATCGGCGGCTTCCTCATTTGGAAGTACCTCTAGCTCGCGTTCTTCTGGAGTCCAAAACCGAGTCGTGACCGCGTATCCTCATCCCCCGCGTGAGGCGCCATTCGATCTCGATCTCCCCAGCATCCGAATCTTCCTGGCAGCGCTTCTGCTGCTGGGGGTTGTCGGCGTTTTTCCAGAAAGCGCCAGCAGCGCGCCAGCCGGATTCTATGTGCAGGCCACCGGTCATGCACTGGCCGATCCCTTTCTCGGCTATTGGGTCGAAAACAATGGCGTCCGGTCGCTTGGACTTCCGGTGTCGGACATCGTCCAACGCAATGGCCGCACGGCCCAGTACTTCCAATACGGCGTACTCGTGCTCAAACGCAACGGGGCGATCTCCCGCCTGCGAACGGGCGCCGATCTGCTCGAAACCGTCCAGGGCGATCGACGCGCGATCGCGGGCCGTCGCTCTCCATCCCCGCGCACAGCCCAGGGAATGCGCTCGGACGACACAGTAACGCAGACGCGCGTTGTCGGAAACCCGGCGCCGCCGGTCATCGCCTCCGATGTTCGTCCATATTGGCAACAGCACGGCGGAGTCGAAGTGTTGGGAAATCCCATCTCTCCCGCCTACCGGAATGGTCCGGTGCGAACCCAGTGGTTCGAGTTCGGCCGCATCGATCTGCAACCGGATGGTCCGGTGCTGGCCGAAATCGGCCTGGAGCTCGCCATCCAAAGTGGCGTACCGACGAGCAAAGCCGATCGCGGATATCTCCCATTGTTCGACCCGGAACGTTTCGTCACGTTCTCGGGCGACGGAACCGTGCCCAACGCCAGCGGTCCGTTCGATCCGGTCCGGCTGGAGATTCCGGCGATTCACGTCGATGCACAGATCGAGATCACCACGGTCGAAGATGGGGTGATGACCAATCCAACCGATCCGTGGAAAGCGGGTTGGTACGCCGGATTCTCTCAGCCGGGCGAATGGACGAATACGGTCATTGCCGGCCATCGCGATTGGTGGGGCTATGGACCGGTCGTCTTCTGGGATCTCGGTCTGCTTCGCCCCGGCGACACGATCTATCTCCTCGCCGCTGATGGAACCGGCGCAACCTATCTGGTCGAATCCAACACGCTCGTACCGCGCACGGTCGATCCACGGCCGATCATCGAGGACATCGGCTACGAGGCAGTGACCCTCATCACCTGCGGCGGCGTCTGGACAGGCTCCGAATACACCGGCCGCATCATCATCCGCGCCCGCCGCATCTGACCCCACCCTCATCCCCCACCAGCAAACCGCAAATCCCGATCGTCCTACAGGACCGTGTAGCGTCTCTCAAGCCCCAAGCCCCAAGCCCCAAGACTCA
>JBIQLF010000005.1:27843-49999 GCA_044464585.1 Thermomicrobia bacterium | reverse complement strand
CCCCCGGCGTGCTCTGTACCGTAATGCCCCCGCCATGCGCCGAAACGATTGCCCTGGCGATCGCCAGCCCCAGCCCGGTTCCCCCGCTGGTGCGCTCGCGTGATGCATCGGCCCGAAAGAAGCGGGCGAAGATATGCGTCTGATCCTCGGGCGAAATACCGACTCCGGTATCGGCCACCGAGAAGTGGGCGCCCGTTGCGTCCTTGCCGATGCGGAGGACGATCGCGCCGTCCGCGGGCGTGTAGCGGCGCGCATTGTCGCAAAGGATCAACATCACCTGCTCCAGCCGGTCGCGATCGCCGCTGACGATCACCTCGTCGTCACCCTCGATGGAGAGCGCGGGTTCCGCGCCCGTGGCCAGCACGGTGCGCACGGCGTCTTTGGCAATCTCGGATAGATCGACCGGTCGGCATTGCACCGCAAGACCGCCGGGCGCTTCCGAGCGAGCGAGCGTCAGCAGATCGTCGGTCAGGCGCGACATCCGCCTGCTTTCCCGCTTCAGGTCGACCAGCGACCGTTCGACCTCTTCGTCCAGACCACCCGTCCGCTGCAGTTGCATGTGCAGGAGATCGACATTCCCTCTGATCGCGGTGAGCGGAGTCCGCAACTCGTGCGATGCATCGGCGACGAACTGCCGTTGTGTTGCCAGTGCAACCTCCATCTTGCCCAGAATGGAATTGAATGTCGTCGCCAGGCGGGCAAGCTCGTCTTCGGTCGGCGGCACATCGAGTCGCTGGTCGAGCTCCATTCGTTCGCTGGGACTGTCGGCAATCTGCCGCGCCCGCAGCACCATCTGGTCTACCGGTTTCAACGCCCGCCCGGCGAGAAACCAGCCCGCCACCGCCGCCAGCAACGCGCCGGCCAGCGCCGCCAGCAGAAACTGCCGGCGCAGATCCCGCAGCATGTCGTTGATCTGAATGAGCGGTTCGGCGACATTGATCGCGCCGATGATCACCCCGCTTTGCTTGAGCACCAGCGGATAGGTGACAACCCGAATCGTTTCGCCATCCAGCTCGGTGGTTTCGTAGCGGACCAGATTGTCGTTTCCGTCATGGGCGGGCACCGTCGGAATTTGCCGTTCGCCCAGATTCTCGGTGGAATAGCGAACGGTCCCATCGGGACCGACGACCTGGATCAATTGACTGGGAAACGAAAACGAATCCGGCGGCGGCGGGATGACCGCCAGTCGCCCACCATACTGGATCGTGTATTGAAACTGATCCAGCATCTCGAACGCCGTCGATGCGATGCGTGCATCGACATCCCCCCGGAGCTGGCGCTCCAGCACCTTCGCGACCCCGGCGCCCAGAAGAAGGATGATCACAAAGAGGATGATGGCGTACCAGGCCGTCAGGCGGAACCGGATGGAGCGGAAGAACCTGGTACGCTCCGGTTTCATGCGGGCGCTTTGCGCAGCACGTATCCGACGCCACGCACTGTCTGGATGATGCGGGGTTCGCCATCGGCTTCGAGGATCTTGCGCAGATTCGCCACGAAGACCTCGAGCACATTGGAATCGCCCCAGAAATCATCTCCCCACACTCGTTGCATGATCTGGGCGCGGGTCAGGACGAAGTTCGGATTTCGGAGAAAATAGACGAGCAGATCGAATTCGCGCGGCGTCAGCTTCAATTCGCGCTGGCCCCGGGTCGCAATACGAGTGCCAAGATCGACCTGGATATCATCGAACGCCAGCACCTCATATGGCCGGTCGTCGACCGCCGAGGCCCCCCGCCGCAGCAGCGCACGCAACCGCGCCATCAGCTCGTCCAGAGAAAAGGGCTTCACCAGGTAATCGTCGGCGCCGGCATCGAGTCCGGCAATCCGGTCCGGCACCCCATCGCGCGCGGTCAGCATCAGGATCGGCAGCGGTTTGCTGCCACTCTGGGCCTCGGCGCTTCTGATCCGCCGGGCGACATCCGTACCGTTCATCACGGGCAGCATGACATCCAGAATGAGCAAATCCGGCGGCTGATTGCGAACCGAAACGAGCGCCTGGCCACCGTCCGAGACATGCGACACTTCATATCCCTCGAACGCCAACCCCCGCCGCAACAAGCTCGCCACACCGGGATCGTCCTCGACGACCAGAACCTTTATCGCCCGCGCTGTCATCGATGTGTCGGCCATTGCCCTACCCGTTTGCAGCGTCGTTGCCATGAACGCCTCCATTTTCCGTCATTTCGTCGCTTCGTGTCGTTCGATCTGCGACATGTCCCAGCGCGGCCGGTCCTCGATTGCTCGATGACTCGACCGCGCCAGGTTCATGTGAGCTCGTCGGGACGGTCAGGCGGAACCGCCCCGATTGACTCCTATTGGGGAAGGACGGTCGGGCGCTCGCCGAGCGTGACATCGACCGTCGTCTGCTGGCCATTGCGAATCACATCGAGCGTGACCGTATCACCAGGCTTCTTCTGGAAGAGAATAGTGTCGAGCGCTTCGCTCGGGTCGTTGGAGGTGCCGCCCTCGACTCCGACGATCAGATCGCCGGGCTGCAGTCCACCCTTGGCCGCGGGTCCATCGGCTTCGACCTCCATGACCTGAACGCCCTGGTCAGTCGCCTGCGCCTGGATCCCGAGATATGGCCGGGCATAATGCCCGGTTTCGATGATCTGATCCACGATCTGCTTCGCCACATTCGATTCGATTGCGAAGTTGAATCCGGTGTCCGTGCTGGCGCTGCCCGCGTCGCCATATGCCTTGGCGACATTGATGCCGACGACCTGTCCCTGCATGTTCAGCAATGGGCCGCCCGAGTTGCCCGGATAGATCGCGGCATCGTGCTGGATGAGATTGGGCAGGCTATATCCGCCGCCAGAATTCAGATCGCCATTGACTGCGCCGATCATGCCGTCGCTGACCGTGTTGTTGAACTGGCCATAGGGCGTGCCGATGGCAACCACTTCATCGCCCGGTCGCATCTGACTCGAATCGCCCCAGCCAACCGTCGCCGGAACCGTCGCGCCATCGGCGAGATCGATCTGCAGCACCGCGACATCCTGGAAGGGATCGGCGCCGACCAGCGTAGCCGTTTCGGTCGTGCCGTCCGAATAGCGGACCTGGAAGGCGGCGGCTCCCTCGACCACATGATTGTTGGTGACGACATGGCCCTGCTCATCGACGATGAATCCCGAGCCGGAGGCGTATTCGACGAGATTGCTTCCCGGTACGGTGCTCGGACTCGACGGCAGCTGACCGCCGCCTGGCTGCTGGCCGGGCATCCCCGGAATCTGCTGGCCCTGCGCCTGCTGTAACGACGAGGCATCGACAAAGGTGGTGATCGTCACCACCGCGGGATTGGCCTTTGCGTAAACATCGGCCACGCTCAATTGCTGATCCGCGGCGACCGCCTGCGCGGCCACCTGGCTGGGAGCGATCAAATTGCCAAGCGTTCCTACCGAACCGGCGCCAAATGCCAAACCAAACGTGAGCACTCCGGCAGCAAGCAACCGCTTGGGCGACCAAGGCTGGCGATTGGACCGAGTCGATCGATCGTGTAAATGGTCCATGTTATGTCCCTCGAAGCCAGCGGCATGCTGGCGGCTTCCGGCGGCGCGACCTTTCGCGTTCGCGGCAAAACGATGGTGGATCGTCTGCTGTTCAGAGTCTGCGGCGCGAGACTGAGGGCAATCTGATGGAATTCTGAAGGTTCCGTGAAATCGAAATGCCCGTCTGGGTTTCTCCAGACGGGCATTTCGAATCGCTATCGGGGCGCAGGAATCGCCTTATGAAGCGAGCGAAGCCCGAATGAGCCCCGGAACATCCGAGGGCCGCATCGCCACCTCGACGCCGGCTTCCTTGAGCGCCGCGATCTTCCCGTCGGCGGTACCACTGCCACCGGAGATGATGGCTCCGGCGTGTCCCATCCGCTTGCCGGGAGGCGCGGTCCGCCCCGCGATGAAGCCGACCACCGGTTTCGTCACATGTTCGGCAATATAGGCCGCGGCTTGTTCCTCATCGGTGCCGCCGATCTCGCCGATCATCACGATCGCCTCGGTTTCCGGGTCACTCTGGAACATCTCCAGCGCGTCGATGAAGGAGGTTCCGATGATCGGATCGCCCCCGATCCCGATCGCCGTCGACTGACCGAGATCGGCTTTGGTCAATGCGTCGACCACTTCGTAGGTCAACGTGCCAGAACGGGAAACGAGCCCGATCGGTCCCTTCTTGTGGATGAACCCGGGCATGATGCCGACCTTCGCCTCGTCCGGCGTGATGATTCCCGGACAATTGGGACCGAGCAATCGCAACCCCTTCTCCCGCACATGCCGGTAGATGGGCGCCATGTCCAGAATGGGAATACCTTCGGTGATGCAAATGATGAACGGGATTTCGTTGGCCGCGGCCTCGTAGATCGCATCCGGCGCGAATCGCGCCGGCACGAAAATGATCGAGACATTCGGCTGGACCGCGGCGACGGCATCGGCCACCGTATCGAACACCGGCGCTCCGGCCACGGTCTTGCCGGACCCACCCGGAGTGACGCCTCCAACGACCGGGGTGCCGTATTCCACCATTTGGCCGGTGTGGAAGGACCCTTCCTTCCCGGTAATGCCCTGCACCAGGACCCGCGATGCCGAATTGACGAGAATGCTCAACGCTCTCTCCTGTCCTGTTTAGGGACGCTTCCTCTTTACGCTGCCTGACCGACCGATTCGACGACTTTGCGCGCGGCTTCGTCCATCGAATCGACCGCGGCGATTCCGGCTTCTGCCAGAATCTTCTGACCCTCTATTGCATTGGTGCCGGAGAGCCGAACGACGATCGGCACCGAGACCGAGACCCGGTCGAGCGCCTCGCGAATCCCGTGGGCAACCACATCGCCGCGGGTGATACCCCCGAAGATATTGATGAGGATGGCCTCGACCGCGGGATCGGCCGTCACCAGCGTGAATGCCTTGGCCACCTGATCCGCCGATGCGCCCCCACCGACATCGAGAAAGTTGGCTGGTTCGCCTCCGCTCAACTTGACGGCATCCATCGTGGCCATGGCCAGTCCAGCACCGTTGACGATGCAGCCGATATTGCCGTTCAACTTGACGAACGAGATGCCGGACGCCTTCGCATCGACCTCGGTCGCTTCTTCCTCGGCCAGATCGCGCAGTTCGAGAATGGCCGGATGGCGAAAGAGCGCATTGTCATCGAAGCTCATCTTCGAATCGAGCGCCATCACCGTTCCCTCGCCGGTGACGATCAACGGGTTGATCTCCGCGAGCGTCGCATCGGTCTTCATGAATGCATCGAAAAGCTTGACCGCGATATCGGCGAACTGACCGACCTGTTTGGCTTCGAGTCCGAGCGCAAAACCGACCTCGCGCGCCTGCCACGCCTGCAGACCCAAATAGGGATCGGCCAGCATCCGAATGATCTTTTCCGGCATCTCGCGCGCAACCGTTTCGATATCGACGCCGCCTTCGGCGCTGGCCATCAACGAGACCTGCCGCCGCGCCCGGTCGAGGATGATGCCCAGATAGATTTCGCGCTGGATATCGATCGCGGGCACGATCAGCACCTTGCCGACAACATGGCCGTTGATCGACATACCGAGGATCGCCGTTGCGGCATCTTCGGCCTCGGCCGGTGTTTTCGCCAGCTTGATACCGCCCGCTTTTCCACGGCCGCCGGTGTGGACCTGCGCTTTCACGGCCACGGTCGCCCCAAGCTGCTCGGCTATCGTTCTGGCTTCGGCGGGGGTTTCGGCCACCTGTCCGGCATTGACCGGTATCCCATAGGATGCCAGCACGTTGGCAGCCTGGTATTCGTGGACATTCATCGCTGGTTGTGCACCTTCAGATCAGCTCGAAGCCGGGTCCATGACCGCTGTCGATGCGACCACCTGCCCGGCGCACGGAAACGTTCCGCATCCTAACACAGGTAAAGCGTACGCCCGGGCGCTCCCATCACCGGGCGATTGCGCACGCCCAATGGGCGCGGCAACGCCGCCATCCGGAACCGCCAACCCTCCCTGAAAAGGTTGAAATATGCCTGGATCGTATCGAATTGCCATCGAAGTGGGCAAAATTCCAACATTTTGCTCGAGATAGTTGACATTTACACCCCAATACGATATGAGAAAGAGGACGCATCCACACGAATGAGCCACTGCGGGACGTGCTTTCGACGCGCCTTCACGGAACCATTTCACCGGAGACGTCGCATGCGTTCTATTTTCATTCAGTCGTGGGGACGCCACGGTAGGAGAGTTCTGGCGGAATGAGTGATCAAACACTCACCTGCCGCGATTGCGGTCAGCAGTTCGTATTCACCGCGGGGGAGCAAGCGTTCTATTCGGAACGCGGGTTCTCACCGCCCATGCGATGTCCATCTTGCCGGGCCAAACGCAAAGCCGATCGCAACAACGGCGGCGCGAGCTACGATTCGTCCGGCTACGGCGGCAACAACAGCGGCTATTCGTCCGGGCCGCGCCAGCTCTACCCCGCGGTCTGCTCGAATTGCGGCCGCGCCACCGAGGTTCCCTTTCTGCCCCGCACCGATAAACCCGTCTATTGCCGTGATTGCTTTCAGTCGATGCGCGGGCAGCAACAACCAAGATATTCGGACTACTAGTCCCGCCATGAACCTTCGACAAGAAACGCGGCCGATCGTATACGGCCGCGTTTTCGTTCGCCGAATCGTCACATCTCCCTGCCAACGACTACACTCTTTTTCGATTCGCGCCGTTCCGGGTCTGCATTCGGAACAGCAGTGACCGGGACGGAATTTCGCGTTGCCCTCGACGTCTGGAAAGACCCGAAAATCGAACGGAATGCTCGCGGGTTTGCGCGCCCGGCTGCATTTGGCAGATCAGGAAGACGAATTGGCGGAGACCGGGGTGGATCAGCCGCCCCTATCTGGCGAGCTCGTTCGCGAGGGAGAGCTCGTACGTTTGCGGCGACACGTTCCGGCCAACCGGCCCGCCTTCCAGCGTTGGTACGCCGATCCGGAAATCGCCTATCTCTTGCGCCACGATCTCTCCCCGTTGACCGAGCGCCAATCACGCGGGTATTTCGACACCATCATCTTGCCGATGTCACTCCAGGGTGCCTGTTTTGCCATCCATACCAGGAACGATGACACCCTGATCGGGACGACCGCGCTGACCGATGCCGGTCCGGGATCGCCGCGATCGGCGCTCTTCCGGATCGTCATCGGTGAAAAATGGGCATGGGACCAAGGATTCGGCACCGATGCCACCAAGCTGGTGGTCGCCGAAGCATTCGAGACCCTCGGTCTCGAAGAGGTCCAGCTCGAAGTCTTTCGGCACAATCCGCGGGCGATCGCCGCCTATACCAAGGTCGGGTTCGTACGGACCGGCGCCCACACGGAGTTCGTGCCGCCCGATGGCACCCCCCTGCATGTCGTGGAGATGGCCATCCACAAATCCAGGGAAAACCCGGAACCAGCCCCCGAGAATAGTTGACTCACACCCCGAGACGCGACTAGACTTGTCGAGGTCGCCGCTTTGGCGACTTCGTTATGCAGACGCGCTCGTTCCGAGCGCCCACGTTCTGCATTCGGCTCAGTGAAGGGAGCGGCGTTGGACGCCGGCAGTTCTACAAAGCCTGGACCTGCTAGCCCGGCCTCCCGGAGCATGCGAGCCCACTGATTTCGATCTCCCCGATCCGAAATGCTGTGCCGTTCGCCCCGGAGAGTCCGGGGGCGGTCCAGGACGATATTCGTTTCTGGAACCAGAAGGGACGGTACCTCATGCAGAAGTCCATGCGATATCACATCGCCGATGGCGAGAATCAGCCCGTGGTGCGGGCAGTGGCGCTGGTCGTGCAACGCGAACCAACCGAATCTCCGCGGCAACCCGAGCGGGAACACGCCACCGAAACCAATCAGCAGCAGCACAGCAAGACGAGCTGGATTCGCCCGGCGCTGCGCAAAGCCCATCTCACGTCGTCCTAGCCTGACGCAGGGTTCGCGTTTTGGATCCCCGGCTCGAACCGGACGAGTCGGACCTCACTCCTGACCATACCGTCGCACGATTGCGGGAGGCACTTGCCTCCGGCGATCGCGCGGGCGCTGTGCTCGTCGCCGAGCGGGTCGACGACCAGGACGCGGAAGCGATCTTCGAGGCGCTGACTCCAACCGAAACCAGCGCATTGTTCGATCTGGTCGGCGGTGAAGAATTCGCCGGCCTGATCGAACGGCTCGACGACGAGCACGCCGCCGACGTACTCGAGCAGATTCCCGCGTCCGATGCCGCGGATGTGCTCGAAGAACTTCGCCCCGACGACGCAACCGACATCTTCGGGGAGCTGCAACCGGAATTCAGCGACGTCGTTCTCGTGCAAATGGAACCGGAGGAAGCGCAGGAGCTCCGGGAGCTCCTTGCCTATCCGCCCGAAACCGCCGGTGGCTTGATGACCCCGGCGTTCGTTTCGATTGCGCCGACATTACGCGCCAATCAGGCGATTGCCGCGTTGCGCAAGGTTGCCGAAACCGCCGAAACCGTCAACTACGTCTATGTCACCGATCCCGAGGACCACCTGTTGGGAGTGCTCTCGTTGCACCGGCTGGTGCTGACCAGCCCGGAAACCCCGGTCGGCGATCTTATGTTCACGCGCCCCATCACGGTGCTGGCGACCGCCGACCAGGAAGAAGCCGCCCGCGTACTGACCGAGAACGATCTGCTGGCCCTGCCCGTGGTCGATACCGAAAATCGCATTCTGGGCATCATCACCGTCGATGACATCACCGAGGTGCTCGAACGCGAGGTCACCGAGGACATCGAGCGGATCGGCGGCTCCTCTCCGCTCTCGGAACCATATCTGCGCGCCGGTCCCGCGCTTCTCTATCGCAAGCGAATCGTCTGGCTTTTCGTGCTTTTCATGGCGCAATTCCTGACCGTTTCGATCATCAGCCGGTATGACGAGCTGCTGAGCAGCATGACGGTCCTCAGCTTCTTCATTCCGATCCTGATCGGCACGGGCGGGAACATCGGCTCGCAAACCGTCACCACCATCGTTCGGGCGCTCGCCATCGGCGAGATCGGCCCGCAGCACACACCGCGCGTCTTCCTGAAGGAGGCCATGACTGGTCTGATGCTGGGAGCCACCATGGCGGCCTTGATGTTCATCCGCGCGCTGATGACCAGCGGCGCCACGGCGGAGGTTGGCCTGGTGGTGGCGGTGACCATCTTCTCGATCGGCGTCTGGGCGGCGATGGTCGGTTCGATTCTGCCGATCGTTCTCCATCGCTTCCGGGTCGACCCTGCCGTCGTTTCCGCGCCGTTCATCAGCGGTCTGGTCGATACCACGGGGTTGATGATCTATTTCGTGGTCGCCAAGGCCGTCCTCGATCTCGGTTGAGTCGCTAGCCGTGGAGCTTGCCAGTGATCGCCGCCCCTGCTCGGTGCTGGAGAATGCACGCCCCGGCGGGGTAAGATGACTTCATGTCAACGACCTTGCCAGGCTTGGAGTCTCGTTCGTGTCCATGTCCCGTTCCACCCCCGATTCCGCCGCCGCTGCCATCAGCGACGAACGCCTCTCCGATGTGCTCACCCTGGTTCATCGCGAGGGATTCGGACATAACGCGCAAGTGATCCGGCCGGAACGCTCGAAACCCCACGACCGCCTTCGCCGGGCCGGACTCGAGCAAACAGCGGCGGTGCGTCTCATCGAGCAAAACCGGCCCATCGTGCTGATCTTTGCCCCGGAACGGGTCGAAGCCGCCGAGCTCATCTTGCGCCGGGGCGGCGCCGCAACGGTCGAACGATATGCCCAGTCTTCCGGAACGCAATCGACCCTGATCGGATTCGATCCGGTCGCGCTGCAACCGCGCAGATCGACCCGGCGTAGCGGAACCGCGCCGACTTCCTGACTGGGTTTTTCATCGTACGGACTCGATAGCGGTTGACGGAGCAGGCGACGCCTGCCTATGATGCCATCGTACAACCGCGTCCGAATTTGCCAGTTCACGCGATCTCCGCGCGCTGTCACCGATGACCGGTTGGCACCCGAATCATATGATTGGACGACATACCGGGAAGATTGTTTCAATACTGGTTTACAAACGATACTCCCCGATCGAACCATCACCATTTCTGCACACCGCTCGCGTTCGATCCATATACCCCGATCCCAATCAGGATCGAACCAGTCACGCGCCGATGCGGGGCGCCGTCACAACTCAGGGAGTTCTTCTCCGCGCCTCGTTCAGCATGGGTTCATGGGAATCCGGCGAGGCGAACCCGGCGACTAGTCCGGGAGCACCGAGTACGAGGAGGTATCTCAGTGTCGAAGAGTACGATTCACGAACTCTATCGCGGTCTGGTGAGCGGGCAGCTCAGCCGTCGCGACTTCATGACCCGGGCGGCCGCTCTAGGAATTTCCGCATCCGCTGCGGGAATGTTCATGCGGGCAGCCAGCGTGCGAGCGCAGGATGAGACGCTCCATCCTCCGGTAGTGGCCGAAGGCGATGGAACCATGTTCGCGGGGCAGACCGTGAACGTCCAGGTCATCGACGCATCGGTCAAGGAACCCTTCGACGAAGTTCGCGAAGAATACGAATCCGCCACCGGCGCCAAACTCAATATCATCGCCGACCCGATCGAAACCGCGTTTGCCAAACTGCTCGAGGATGCGGCAACCGGCACCAACTCGATCGACGGATCTGTGATCGGCATGTGGTGGCTGGGTGAGCTCGTCGCCGGAAACTTTATCGACTCCTACGACGATTTCTATGCGGACACGGAAGCTGGATTCCCTCAATTCGATTTCGATGCGGAATTGCCAGGTCTGCAAGCGCTGCGCCAGTACGATGGCAAAAAGTACGTCATCCCCTATGACTGCGACGGTCAGGCCCTCTACTATCGCCGCGATCTGCTGAGCGATCCGGAACATCAGGCCGCGTACAAGGAAAAAACTGGCAACGACCTGGCTGTTCCGAAAACCTGGGACGAGCTCTACAACATCGCCAGCTACTTCAAGGACACGGGCACCATCGACGGTATCTCCATGCATTTGAAGGTCGGCGGTCAGGGCATGTTCCACTACATGTCGCTGTCGGCTCCGTACGTGATCGGACCGGAAAATCCGAAGCTGTACTGGTTCGACCCCGAAACGATGGATCCACTCGTCGAGAGCGAGGGCCACATCGCTGCCGCCGAAATGATCAAGAAACTCTTCGATCTCGGGCCGGAAGCACAAGCTGGCTGGGCGCTCGGTGAAGCATGGGATCATTTCCTCCAGGGCAACGCGGTCTTCACCTATAGCTGGGGGGACGTGCTTCCGCTCGCAAATGAGCAGCAGTCTCCGATCGTCGGCAACATCGGCACCACCCACCTACCCGGAACGACGAAATATACCAACCCGCTCACCGGGGATGTTTACGAAACCGATGAGCCAAATCTCGTTGGCAATACCACCGGCGGCAGCTGGTCGCCTGTTGTCATGAGCGGTTCCAAGGTCAAGGAAGCCGCCTACTATCTGTTCGCGCTGCTGGCCACCGAACCGAAACAGCGATTCTTCGCTGCTCGCGGTTCCGATGGTGTCGATCCGGGCAAGATGTACCAGATGCCGCCAGAAGCGGTCGAAGGCGGCACCGGCAACCTGCAGGACTATCTCGATCAGGGATTCACCGAATCCGACGCGATCGAGTATTGCCGCGCGTTCTACGACACCTTCCAGAATCCAAATCAGTTGCCGTACCTGCGCATTCCGGGTACCGCTGAATACTGGAATGCGGTCGATATTCGATTGTCGGAATTCGTGACGGAGCAGGTTGACTCCGCTGCGGAAGCAATGGCGAATCTGGCCAATGACTTTCGGGATATCAACGACCGCCTCGGTGTCGATGCGCAGCAAGAGGTCTACAAGGCATCGCTCGGTCTCTAGACCAGCCGTCTTTCAGATCGAACGACTGCACGGGAGGGCGAGATCTCGCCCTCCCGCTCCCCTGTCGGTTCTCGCCGGACGCCAGTGATCGGAAACGAATGTGAATCAGAGTCTTTCTCTCGCATCGGAGCCGGAGGTTCGGGCAGCATCGCTGCAACCAATCGAGCGGTTCCGCTATGGAAACGGCTCGCGCTATTGGTTGCCTCGGCTGCTGACGGTCGCCCTGATCGCGATCGGCGGGTACCTGGCATACACCCTTGCAAATGTGCAGCTTGCCGATGGATCGACGCTCTCGCTCGGAGAGGTCAGCAAGAAGTTCACCTTCAAGGGGAATGGGTGGGTTCTGGCGCTTTCCTGGTTTGGGGCACTGGTTGCGATCGCGGCCGCGCTGCTCATTCCCCATGCCGAACGGTTGGTCCATTGTCTTGGGGTGACGTTTGGTTCGTTGCTGGCGATGGCGTTCCCGCTCTACACCTATCGCCATCTCACAGCGGTCGACGAAGACGCAACCAGCCTCGGATCCGGATTGATTGCCGCGCTCGTTTTCTTTGCCGCAGCAGCGGTGATTCCCTGGATTTTTATCTTCATCAATCGAGAAAAGCGACTCTTTGGGCACGATTACGTCAAATGGCTGTTCGTATTGCCGGCCGTCACGTGGCTGCTTCTGCTTACGGCATTCCCACTGGCGTATGCCGTCACCATCAGCCGCTATCAGTTCCGGAATGGCCTCGTAAGCCGATTCGTTGGTTGGGATAACTACCGGAGACTCTTCGAGCGAGACTTTACCTGGAAGGTCATTGGCCCCGAAATAATCAATGGGATCTATGCCGCGGTCATCGTAGGCGTGATCGTGACCGTGATCGTGATGATCAGCGGATGGTTCGATAATCACGAGTTCTCGCGCGAACACCTACGCCAGGCACGATCGCTGCTGCCGATCTTCTGTATTCCTGTCTTCATCTTTGTGGCATTGCCCGGAATGTTGCGCGATCCGGTCGACAACGCATTCGATATTACGGTCTTCTTTGTCGTTGTCGCGGTAACGATCGAAATGATCGCCGGTTTCGGAATGGCCGTTCTGATGAACCGGGAATTGAAGGCGCGCGGTGTCTTGCGCGCGTTGATCCTCTTGCCGATCTTTGCGGCGCCGGTCGGTATCGGTTATCTCGGCCGCACCATCTTTTACGAAGAAGGTGGACCGGTCAATTCGCTCATCCGCGGTCTCGGATTCAAAGGGATTCCCTGGCTCTCCAATCCGTTCTGGTCGAAGATTTCGACGATCATCGCCGACGTCTGGCTCTGGACGCCGTTCGTGTTCGTCATTGCGCTCGCCGGCCTGCAGGCGCTCCCGCTCGATATACAGGAAGCATCGAATGTCGATGGCGCCAGCCCCTGGCAATCCTTCCGCACCATCACGCTTCCCCTCATGGCGCCGATCCTGTGGCTCATTCTCTTCCTGCGCACGATCGACGCCTTCAAGGTGTTCGATATCGCCGCCTCGATGACAGTGGGGGGACCGGGCCGCGCCACCGAGTATTACAGCTACCTTACCTACAGAACGGCACGAAAGAACTTCAACTACGGAGATGCCGCCGCGCAGTCGTTTCTTCTCCTGTTGATCGTTTCGATCCTGATCGCCGTACTTTGGGGCCGTATTCGCGGCGTCTATGAGGAGGAACGCTAATGGCCTCGCTTCCAGTCCGTCACGAACAGGCCGGGCACCGTTCCAAATTTCGCGATTGGATCGGGGCCGCATTCATCGTTCTCATCGTTGCGCTCGTTTTGCTCTGGACGCTCTTCCCCTTCTATTGGGCATTCATCAATTCGATCAAGCACCCATCCGACAACTATGGGAACCATTGGCTCCCTTGGCTTACATTCGAGCCAACCCTGAAACCATGGCGCGATATGTGGGGGTTGCGCGAGGTGCGCAAGGCGCTCCTGAATAGCGTGCTCATCTCCTTCGGCGCGGCGACCGTCTCGCTCGTTCTCGGGACGCTGGCGGCCTATGGCATCGCGCGATTCCACTTCGTTCGACCTCAAAACGGCAGTCTGACGACCTGGTTTCTCTCCCAGCGCATTCTGCCGCCGATCATCTTCGTGACGCCATTCTTCCTGATCATGCGCGAACTCCATGCGCTCGATACGGTCTGGGGTCTCGTCATTCTGAACGCCACCTTCAATCTGGTTTTTCCGGTCATCATCCTGACGCAGATGTTTCGCGAAGTCCCGCGAGAACTGGAAGAGGCCGCGGAAGTGGACGGCGCCAGCCGCTTCGAAATCTTCTGGCGGATGGCGGTGCCGCTCGTTGCCCCAGGTATCGTCGTCTCCTGGATTCTGGCAATGGCCTTCAGTTGGAATGAATTCCTCTTCGCGTTCTCGACCACCCAGAACAACGCGCGACCGATGTCGGTCATGCTGGTCGGCGCGGAGCAAACCCGCGGTGTCGACTTCCAATTCGTCGGCACGCGCATGATCGCAATGATCGCCATTCCGGTGCTGGCGTCGTTGCTGGTCCAGCGCTATATCGTGCGCGGTCTCTCGCTGGGAGCCGTGAAGGGATAGCCCGGTTGCGCCCTTCAGCTCCATCGTTCCGCCTGCGCCGGCGCCAGTTACTGACTGGCGCCGGCGCCGCCTGGGCGCTGGCGCGCATGAGCTCCCCGCGCGCGGATGCCCAGGACGTCGATCCGACTCGAATCCAGACACCGGATCTCGCCTTCGCGGAACCGGTGCTTCGCCTTTTCAGTGACTGGGCGAACGCACGGAGCGCGGATGGCATAGAGCTCTCCATCGTTTCTCCCGAATCCGCGGCCAACGTGCTGCTCGACGATGCGCGATCAGGAGGTGGCCAGTATTCCGCGGCGTTCGTACCGAACTGGCTGCTTTCCGATCTCGTGCGCGACGACTTCATCGAACCCGCATCACCCCCACCGACGCCCATACCCCGGTCCGTTGCCCAACTGCGCAGCTTCGGAGGTGAATGGGTGGCAACCGATCTGGATCACGATTGCGATCTGCTTTACTTCCGGACCGATCTGCTCGACCGGCATGGGCTGTCCGTCGCGACAACCTGGGATGAGTTGGAGCGCCAAGCCACCCTGCTCTTCGACCGAATCGATGGCGGAGTTGCGACCCCCCAGACCCATGCGCAACAAGCCGTCGATCATTTCGCATCCATGGCCGCGCTCTTCGCAATGCTCGATTCGGATCCGGCCGGCTTCTGGTTCGACCCCGAATCGATGCAGCCATCGATCGCCAGCGAACCGTATGCGATCGCCCTGGACCAATGGCGAACCCTCGCCCGGACGACTCCCGAGGCAGTGCGCTCCGGCTCGACCGGCGATCTCTGGCGCGCCTTCCTCGATGGCAAAACCGGCTACCTGATCGGGTCCGCCGATTTTCTGCCGTTCGCGCTCCAATCGGGAATCGACCGCGCGACGATCGGCATCTCCGAGCTACCAGGGATCACCGGAAACGATGGCGGGCTGTGGCGCGTGGGTAATACGACTGGCGCCTCCTGGGGAGGGGTCATCATGCGCTCGGCCTCGAAGCAAGGGATGACCGGCGCGCGTGCGTTCTTCGATCATCTGGCGATGCCCGGGTCGCAAACCGCGCTTTCGACCGATGTGTCGAGCGGGATCACCCCGGCTCCAGGAGATGCGTCCACGATCGACGCATTCGCAACCGCCGGATGGCCGGAAGAACCGACTTCGGCATGGCTCGCTGCCATCGGCAATACGCTCGACAATCCCCTGCAGGTTCCCCCATTGCGCATCGCCGAAACGAGACGGTATCTGCGCGCGCTCGAAGACCGCATCGTCCCCTTGCTCGCCTCGGACGCCGCACCGGCCGCGGCGCTCTCGGCCGCGGCCGGTGACTGGAACGAGATCAACCAGGCCATCGGAGTCGAAACCCAGCGCGATCTCTATGCCCGATCGCTCATGCCACCGCCAGGGCCGGAGAGCGGGCATCGTTCCTGATGCAGCGCCCGGATTTCACCATGAATCGGGATCGAGCGGTCATTTCTCGCCACCGCCGCGATCGGGTTCGTCGCGCAATGTCAGCAGGAGCGCGGCAACGATGGCGATCGTCCCCACCACCAGCATGTAGGCGCCGCCCAGTTGCTGGTCCACCAGCGGCGAACGCTCCCCCGGCTCGGGCGCCTCGTAGTGCGTATAGATGAGATGGTTCGCCAGCGTGATATACGCCGCCAGCAACCCGGTCGTGAACATCCCAATCGTCAGGTAGAGCACCCGGGCCTCATTGCTTCGCAGGCGTCCGCCATCTGGGGCGTTGGTCATCAAGGGCCGCCAAAAGATGATGAACGCAACGATGAAGACGACGTGCTCCAGCGAATGCAGCACCGGTTGGTCCAGCGCGGCATCGTAGAGTCGCGGAATGTGCCACATCCAGATCCCGACGGCCGAAATGATGAGCGCCACGAACGGCCGGGTCAGCCCGTGCAATGCGGTCGACAACCCGGACGAAGCCCAGCGCCGAAATACCAGCGGTCCCGCATAGGCCAGGAGTGGAGCGGCCAGCATCGTCAGCACCATATGCTGCAGCATATGCGCCGAAAACGACCGATCGACGATTTCGTCCGCCGGCGGTGACAAGACCACCAGCAACGCAATGATCCCGCCGATCAGAGCGATCCATTCCCGCGTCCATGAACGACGTTCGGAGCCGGCTACCGCGGACGGCGCGGATCCCCGATCGAGCTGCGTCTCCATGATTCCCTACCGTGTTTCGGCCGTTCCGGTGCTGCGCCAGGCCCCACCGATACCGCGCGCCATATCCGAGATGATCCAGAGCAAGCTGAACACCGTCAGCAACACGAACGGCACGGCGATGGCGGCCATCAGGTGCCACTCCTCCAGGTGAACCGCATACCGCCGGGGCACGCTGTCGGCGCCAGAGAGGAAGAACATGAGCAGGAAGCCAGCGCCTCCGATGCCATAGAGCCACGCCGCGATCTTGGTGCTCGACCGCTCGCGGACCCCACTCAAATCGCCAATCAGATAGAAGAGATACGCCCACACGAAGGTGGTCACGCCGAGCAGGTAATAGGTGTGGAAGTGGGCGGGCACCCAAAGCGTGTTGTGCATCAATTGATTCGCCGGAATCGCCGCGTCGATGGTGCCGCCGATACCTCCGAACACCCATCCCCAGAATCCAATGGCAATCAGAATCGGCGGCACCGCCCAGCGCATCCCGCTGCGGTAGATATAGGAAAGACTCCCCAGAATCGTGATGAGCAGGACCTCCGGGGCAATCGACCAGGAGGCCACCTGTCCGAGAATCGCCAGTCCGAGCGGTTGCGAGAAGTCCTGATAGAGATGGTGGGGTGGCGGGGTGAGCACGAGAATGATCGTCAGATTCCACGCGAGCACCACCGGCTTGGTCGAATGTCCGCCGCGTTTCGTGTAGACCGGCAGCAGTCCATAGATCAGTCCGACCGCCACATAAATCGTGACATTCGCGATCGAATGCCCGAAGAGCATGATGAGATTCTTCGAATAGAGCGGGTTGACATGGTCGACCAGACCGGCCGCCTCGGCAAAGAGCGGTATGAGCACCAGCAGGCCACCGACGGCCGTCAGCAGACCGATGATCGCGGTCGCCATTCCGGCGAGTTCCACCACGGTCGGTTCGTATCGATCCTCGCTGGCCGGACCGCGCGAAAAGAGAATCCGCCAGCCGAGCGCATTGCCGATGCCGCCCGCTTTGCGTCGCAACCGCAGAAAGACATGCAGGCAATAGATCGCGAACCCGACTCCCACGCTCAGGAACGTCAGATACATCAGCACGCCGGCGGACTTGCTCCAGGTGAGACCGTGAAACGGCAGCGGATCGAGTGCGGTCCAGCCGCCCGCAAACCCGCCGATCAGCACCGCATAGAGCAGGAACGGCACACTGAGGGAATAGACGACATAGGCGGTCCACAGCCAGCGCACGCTCAGGGACACCGTGCGGTTGAGCGCGGCGATCATGCCGCCGACTGCGGCCATCAAGAGCGAAGCCACCATACCGGCCCCGTGCAACGTCATGATCCGGTAGAACCAATCCGCCGGAATGACCCACCATCCCGCATGGTCCAGCCGCATTACCAGCCCGAGCAGTCCCATCACCAGGAAGATCACGAATCCGGTCAGCATGTAGACCAGAGCCACGCGCAGCACCGCCCGATTCTCCCGGCCATATGCCGGAGCGGTGACATGCCCGCTTGCCGCGTCCGTTCCACCATTCGGCTCTGCCGCCCACGAACCGATCGCCCGGTCGCTTACCAGTCCAGCGCTCATCGTATGTGCTCCTTCGTTCGGCATTGCTGCTAGGCGACCGTAAACGATCCGAGCATGATGTGGTGACCGATGCCGCAATATTCCAGGCAGCGGACGGTGTACACACCGGGCTCATCGAACTTGTAGATCAGTCGATTGGTGTAATCGGGCATCGCCTGTGTTTGCGTCACCAGACGACCCTCCTCGTTGTAGATGGCAAAGCCGTGATTGACATCGCGGCTGGTGACATTGAATTCGACGACCTTGTGCGCCGGAATCTCGTTTGCATCGAGAATCCAGGCCCATTGCAGGGAATCCACATTGACGGTTACTTCTGGTTTTCCGATGGTCTGCTCGCGGAATTCGGGATACGGCGCCCAATAGAACGCGAATGCCAACAGGATCAGGAATGTGGCCGTCGCGGGAAAAATCAACCGGCGGCGCAAGGTATTGGCTCGCTCGGCGACCTCGGCTTCCGGTTGGATCTTTGGGATGCTGAGCATGACCCACAGCCAAATGGCTGTCCAGGCGATGCTCAGGATGATGAACAGAAGAAAAAAGTCCCGTTGGGTCACGCGTCCTCTCCTTTTCGAACCTCGGGCAGATACGTCGATTCGGGCGACGACCCCTTCAGGGAGGATGTTGTGTCCGCCGCGCATCCCATCCGACACCGGTAATGCCGGACGCGCATCGGTTCGAACACACGGAGCGAGCCGAAGCGAGCGTCGTGATGGAGTTGGCGTCCGGCAAGAGCAATCCGCCGGAACCGCACCACGGTCCGGCATCGGAAGCGAACGATCTGGAGATGCGTGCAAGTGAATGTGGCGGGGGTGGGAAACGATCGAGGAGGACGGAGGAGGGGGAGAAAGGTGACCCGCAACCGGTTTGGAAGAACCGGGCAACGATAGACAACAAAACGATCTGGTCCGCTCCGGGGGGACTGGAGTCGGACGGGGCGGCGGCTTGCCCGCGAAAGCGCGGACATCGACGCAACACGCCAGACGCATCGCGGTCTTCTGGAGGCTTCAATGCCTGGCCGAGAAGCTCGTGTGCCTCGAACTTCGTCCAAAGCGACCCGATGACCGGGGAGGCAGAACCTGCCACCTCTGGCCGAAACATTCCTTCCTGGTCCAGACCGCGGTGCGCGGACATGGCATCCTCAGGATCGCGCAGGGGACGCGGCGCAAGGCCAAAACCCCATCGGGATCCACCGTGTTCCGTTCCTGTACGGGCGATCGTAGCACGTTCCCGGCGGCTCTTCACGGCAAATTCGTTTGCGGAGATAGGGGAGCAGCAACCATGCGGATGCAGCCCGGCGAGTGGTTCGAGACCACATATCCGAACTCATGTGAGCGCTGCTAGAAGGAAACAACCGCCGCGAAGGTCGCGAGATCCCAATCGCCCGATACTTCGATCCGGGTGATATGCCAGCGATCGAACGAATCGAAGAATTGGATGCCATCCCAGGCATGAAAACCGATGCGATATCCGGCATCGATCACGATCTGGGTCGTCACTTCACTGAATGCGCCGAACGGATAGGCGAAACACGTCGTGGAGACCCCGGTGATCGCGTCGAGCCACGCTTTGTTTTCGACGATCTCGGCGTATTGCCCGTCATAGCTGAGCTGGTCGAGGAATGGGTGGCTGACCGAATGACCGCACACCTCCCCGGTCTGATTCAGCTCGGAGATTTCCTCCTGCGTGAGCTCTGCATAGTTCGGCAGCATATATGTGCCGCGAAACCCATATGCCGCGAGCAGGTCTCGAAAGATGCGGGTGGATGCCCAGCCATCATCGACCGAGAGAATGACCGGCCGTGGGGGCAGCGGCGTCCCATTGTCCAGGAAGCCGATCAAATCGCGCGGCGTAATCGACGTATAGCCATTGTCGCGCAGCCAGATCAATTGCTGTTCCAGTTGCCACGGGGCCACCACGAAACGGTTCGCATCGTCGTTCAGATCGTGATACATGAGTACCGCCACCGCGACCGGAGCATCCCAGCTTCCCGGCGGCAGATAGCTCTCGCTTACGATGTAGCCCTCGCCAGACGGGCTCGACACCGGCAGCCAGGTTTCGCCATCCGCCGCGATCGGCGTTCCCCGCACCGATACCGGCGCACCGGCAGCGAGCGACGCGATGACCGCGCACCCCAATCCCGGTCCACTGCGCAAGTTGACCGCATCCGCGGTGAACCCGTCCTCGCCTCGAACGTCGAAGGTGTCGGCCTTGCCACAGGTCGCGCCGTCGGGTACCGCCTGGACGCTCTGTTCGATGACCCAACCCTGACCGGCACCGCCCGACACGGGTAACCAGATATAGTCACCCCCCGCGACGGGATTCCCGGCCGTCGTCAGGTAGTCGCCTCGTTTCAGTTCGGCGATGATCGGACATTCGGTGCTCGGCCCGGAACGGAGATTGACTTCCTCCGCCGATATCACCAACCGCTCACCACCGGCAGACTGGTCAGTTCCTGATGCGCATACGGTTTCCGGGGTTGGAGTCGGAGACGCGACCGTGGCGCCACCCGGAGTCTGGGCGCCCGCCCCTGGCGCTGGAGGGGTCATTCCGAAAAACAGGATCGCCAGCAGCAGGATCGCCCGAAACCCGGTACGGAGGCCATACATCGACTCGAACATGAATCCGACCTCACCGGGCGCTACGGTATCTGACACAAGAACAAGGCAGCGTACGTACGCGGGATTCTGCCGCACGATCGCCGTCAGTATACGAAGATGTTCGCCCCTCCGGCAATACCCTTCCATGGAGACGATCCATCTGCCTCCCCCGAGCGCACGCGGCAGGATCGGCGCGCATTCGAACAAAGATGGTATGGGAAAATAGGCGCAGGTGGTGGTCCATAGTCCGAGGTGAGGCACGATTGGTTCGATCGATTGGCAATGACGCCCTGATTCTGGGGATCGATCTGGGAACGACATCGACCAAGGCGGTTGCTTACGACCCGCGCGGTCGCATGGTGGCGACCGCTTCGACACCGACGACGACCCACTATCCCCGGCCACTCTGGGCCTATTTCGAACCGGAAGAGCTCTGGCAGGCAGCCGCATCGGCTGTGCGGGCAGTGGTCGAGCAAATCGGCGATGCCGGACGGATCGCATCGGTCGCCGTTGCCAGTTTTGCGGAGGCCGGGGTCCCGGTCGATGTCGATGGTCGACCGACCTACTACACCATCGCCTGGTTCGATCGCCGCACCATCCCCCAGGCCGAATGGTTGCTGGAGCACGTTGGCGAACAGCGGCTCTTCGAGCGGTCAGGACTGGCGCTGCAACCGATTTTCACCCTCTGCAAACTCCTGTGGATGAAGGAAAACGAACCCGAGGCATGGGCGCGCACGCGCGGCTGGTTGATGGCCGATAGCTATATCGCCTGGCGGTTGGGCGGTGCACCCGCGAGCGACTATTCGCAGGCAGCACGGACCCTGGCGTTCGATTTGCGCCATCTCCAGTGGGATACCGAATTGGTCGAACAGGTGGGTCTCGATCCGGGCATCCTCTCTCCGGTAATGCCGGCCGGAACCGCCATCGGTTCGGTCGGTGCCGAAGGCGCAGCCGCCACCGGATTGCTGCCGGGGACGGTGATCGGTCTCGGCGGGCACGATCATGTCTGCGGCTCCTTCGCGGCCGGGGTGACCCAGCACGGTGCGGTGCTCGATTCGATGGGCACCGCCGAAGCGCTCTTCGTCGCGCTCGATGCGCCGATCTGGGATCCGGCGTTCGGCACCACGGGCTATACCCAGGGCGCGCATGTGGCGGCCGGCAAGTATTACGAATTCGGCGGTCTCTACACCTCAGGGGCATCGGTCGACTGGATTCGCGCGATCACCGGCAGGGAAGATCGCCGCGCCCTGACTGGAGCCGCGGCGGCGGTGCCACCGGGGAGCAATGGCGCAACCTTTATGCCGCATCTCCGATTGTCGAGTCCGCCCAACATCGATTCCAAGTCGCGTGGGGCCTTCCTGGGATTGACGACGGATATCGACCAGGCCGCATTGGTGCGCGCGGTTTTGGAAGG
>JBIQLF010000005.1:0-27743 GCA_044464585.1 Thermomicrobia bacterium | reverse complement strand
TGGGATTGACGACGGATATCGACCAGGCCGCATTGGTGCGCGCGGTTTTGGAAGGAATCGCCTATGAGGCCCGGCTCTCGATGGAACCGCTGGTTCGGTTCGCCGGCGATGATGCATTGCCAGAGATTTCCGTGATCGGCGGCAGTTCGCGAAACGAGCTGTTGCTCCAAATCAAGGCGTCGGTCACCAACCGTCCGCATCACGTGTTGCGCATCCACGAGGCGACCGCACTCGGAGCAGCCTTGTTGGGCGGTCAGGCAGCCGGCATCTATCGGGATGCCGGGGATATTCACTCGGCGGTCGACGTCGATAGCTTCACGGTCGAACCCGACGACCATGCCGCCGCGTTCTACGAAGAGTTCTATCAGACGGTCTACAGACAGCTCTATGCCACCCTGAAACCGCTCAACCATGCGATCTACGATCGCGTGGTGGTGGAGGAAGCCGGAGATCGAGCGCAATGACTACCCCGGCGCTGCTTGCGCTCGATCTCGGCACCGGTTCGGTCAAGGCGCTGGTCGTCGATCGCGAATGCCGCGTTCTGGGCGCCGGGTCGGCGCCCTATCCGGTCGAGCGCCCGCACGAGGATTGGGCCGAGCAGGACCCTGGCCGGTGGTGGAATCAAACGGTCGCGGCGGCCCGGACGGCCCTCGCCCGGGCTGGGTTTCCCGATATCGCGGCAATCGGCATCAGCGGCCAGATGCACGGTACGGTGTTGCTGGATGCCACCGGGAAGCCGGTGCGGCCTGCCATCATTTGGGAAGACCGCCGCAGCGCAGCCCAGGTCGACGCCTTGACCGGGCGAATCGGTCCCGGCAACCTGATCGAACGATGTGGCAGTCCGCTGGCGACCGGATTCCAGGCAGCGACCCTGGCCTGGCTGCTCGAACACGAACCGTCCTCCATTGCCGCGACGGCATCGATCCTGCTGCCGGGTGACTATCTTCGATTCAAGTTGACCGGCGAACACGTCACCGAACCGAGCGACGCCTCGAGCACGCTGCTGTTCGACATCACGACCCGCACCTGGTCGCCCGAGATCCTGACAGCGCTTGGGATCGACACCGGCCTGTTGCCCCGCATCGCTGAATCGACCGCGATCACCGGCGTCCTCACAGAAAGCGCCGCCCGGCAGCTCGGCTTGCGAAGCGGGATTCCGGTCGCGGGTGGCGGCGGCGATGCGCCGTTGGCAGCGCTGGCCGGCTCGGTGACCGCCAACGACACCCTGATGCTGACCATCAGCACCGGATCGCAGGCGATCCTGCCGGCCCCGCGCCCGGTGGTCGATCTTCGCGGTCGCATCCACACCTGGTGCAGTCTGGCCCCGCCGAATTCACAGCTTCCCGCGTGGTATCAGATGGGAGCCACCCTGGCGTCTGGCCGGGCGCTGCGCTGGTTGCGGGAAGAGATCCTGACCGAGGGTCCGGAAACGCTGGAAGCAACGGTGGCGGCGGTTCCCCCGGGCGCGAGCGGTCTGCTCTTTCTTCCGTATCTCACTGGCGAACGCACCCCGCACATGGATCCCCAGGCATCCGCGGCATTCATCGGATTGCGCGCCCATCATGGCCCGGCGGATATGAGCCGGGCGGTCATGGAAGGCGCCGCCTTCTCGTTGCTCGATGCGTGTCAGGTGCTTCAGGAGCTCGGTGGCGCGCCCCAGCGCATCGTGCTGGCGGGCGGCGGAGCCCGCAGCCCCGTCTGGACCGAAATCGTGGCTGGCATCTTCGATCTGCCCGTCGATCCGCTCGAAGAATCGGAGGGATCGGCCATGGGCGCGGCCATCGTGGCGGGCGCCGCGCTCGGCTGGTTCGGTCTGGAGGAAGGCGGAGCGCAATCCGCCCGCTTCGGTCCGCGGGTCGAGCCAGACCCGCGGTCGGCCGCGATCTACCGCGAGCTCCATCCGGTCTTCCAGCATACCTATCGAGCGCTCGAAGACGACTTCCACGCCCTCGGTCAGATCGCCGAACGAGCCCGTTCCATGTCGATCGACGCCTGACGCTCGTCCAATCGAAATCGTTCCGCGAATTCCGGCCGGGGAGCCGCGGATGCCACCACGCCGGGTCGCCAGCGATCGGATATCTCGACCACGGATACGCCAGTCGCCACCGCCGCGGCCTGCGCCGCCGCTCCGAGCGCCACATGCTCGTGCCCACCGAGAACCGTCACCGGCACCTGGCAGGCATCGGCGATCGCCTGCTGCCAGGTGAGATGCGCGCTGCCGCCACCGACGAGCACGATCGCCGGTTCATCGATATCGAGCCGCCGGAGTGCCGCCAGACAATAGGCCAATCCCGCTGCGACGCCATCGACCGCTGCCCGCGCCAGCAATGCCGGTTCGAGATTGTCCATCGACATGCCGAAGAGCGATCCCGTCGCATACGGCAGGTTCGGAGTGCGCTCCCCCGCCAGATACGGCATCAACAGGAGCCCGCCGGCGCCCGGTTCGAGCTCGCCGGCACGATCGAGTGCTTCCACGAGCGTCATCCCCGTCAAGCGAGCGACGGCATCGACCACGCGGGTGCAATTGATCATGCAGGCGAGTGGCAGATAGCGGCCGGTGGCGTCGGCAAACCCGCTGACCTCGCCGGTCGGGTCGGCAGTCGGCTCGTCCGAAACCGCATAGACCGTGCCGCTGGTGCCCAGACTGACAACGTAATGTCCCGGCGCGGCGCCGATGCCGAGCGCGGCCCCCATGTTGTCCCCCGAGCCGGGTCCAACTGGAATCCCCGGGGGCAACCCGAGATAGGCCGCCGCTTCCTCGGTCAGGGCGCCGGCGCGTTCGTTGGGTCCGAGCACCTCGGGGATGCGCACCCGCGACGCGAACCCCACCCCAGCGGCCAGTTCGAGCAGATGCCGTTGCGGTGTTTCGGAAATGGAGCTCCACCAACCAGAACCCGATGCATCCCCCCGGTCTGTCACGAGGTTGCCTGTCAGCTTCCAGGTGAGCCAATCGTGGGGGAGGCAGATCGCATCGATCGATGGCAGCACATCGGGACGGGTGCGCGCCAAGTGCGCCACCTTGGCGATGGTGAATGAGGCGACCAACCGGCTCCCGACCTCGGCGGCGAAATTCGCTTCCCGGTTCAATCGTTCGGCATCGGGCGCGGCGTCGACATTGTTCCAGAGCGGCGCTGGCAAGACCGGATTGGCATTCGCATCGGCGGTGACGAGTCCGTGCTGTTGGCCGGCGACCGCAATTCCGCGCACGTCCACACCGGGCGCCACGATCGGCGCGATCGCTTCCCGCAGGGCCGTCCACCAGTCTCCGGGCCATTGGGTGTTCGCGCCCGAATGCCGCGCGCGTCCCTCGGCCACGATCCGTCCCGTTTCGAGATCGACCGCGACGGCCTTGGTCGATTGCGTGCTCGAATCGATTCCCAGAACCACATCGTTCATCTGTGTTTCGCGCCTCCCTGCTTCGCGCGCTATTCTGACGCTATCGTCCGCCCGGCGCATGGCGCAACTGGACCAAGGAGTATCGACCGGTGAACTGGTATCCGCTGAAACTCTCGTTTCATGTTCGCACGTATGCGTTCGGAGAACGACTGATTCCCGATATGCTGGGCAAAACCGATGTGCCCGAAGGCATCGTGGCCGAAACATGGGAGATCAGCGACCAAAAAGATGCCCGTGCCACGGTGCTGAACGGCGAGCTGGCGGGACGGCCATTCCACGAGGTGGTCCTGGAGTATCCCGAGGCAGTCGTTGGCGCGGGTTGGCACGGCCCGCAGTTTCCGCTCCTTGCCAAATTCCTCGATGCCTCGCATATGCTCCCCGTCCATCTCCACGCGGACGACGAAACCGCCGCCGCGGTCTATGCCGAACCGAACGGCAAGAGCGAAGCCTGGCATATCCTCTGGGCCGAACCCGGTGCCACGATCCTGGCTGGAATCAAAGAGGGAGCCACCGATGACGATCTCATCGCGGCATTCAAACGCCAGGATTACGAATCGGTGATGTATTCCTATCCGATCTCGTCCGGGGATACGGTCTATGTACCGGG
The DNA here is from genome assembly GCA_044464585.1 of Thermomicrobia bacterium. Classification (GTDB taxonomy): domain Bacteria; phylum Chloroflexota; class Chloroflexia; order Thermomicrobiales; family UBA6265; genus JAMLHN01. The sequence continues at coordinate 23,740 of JBIQLF010000005.1, read as the reverse complement.
CGGAATCCTGCATTCGTTCGGCCCGAACACGCTCATTTTCGAAATTCAGCAGACATCCGACCTGGCCCAGAATGTGATGCCGGTCGATCTGCTCGGGAATCAGTATCCGGAAGCCGTCTGGGACGCCAACATCAGGCAGACGCTTGCCGAACTGAAACGCGATTATCTGCCGAAGCCGAATCCCGGTCTGACGATTCACCGTGGATCGAACAGCTACCGATACGGCTGTGCCGGGCCGTACTTCGCACTGGAACGATGGTCATTGCACGCAAACCATACGGAACCCGCGCATCTCGGCCGCTGTCTGACGATCTCCTGCGTGGGCGATCCGGTCGAAATTCACTATGCGAATGGCTCCCTGGTTCTCGACCGGGCAACATCCTGCGTCATCCCGGCCGCGCTGGGCGAATTCACGATCGAACCGACCGGCAACGGAGATCTGGTCGTTTGCTACGTTCCCGATCTTCAGGCAGATGTCATCGAGCCACTCCAGGCCGCCGGGTATACGAGTGCCCAGATCGCAACCCTCGGTCAGCTTCCGGCCATGTGACCGGCAGCACGCCAGGCATCCGAACGCCCCCATCTCTCCAAACGCGAAACAGGCGCCGATTCGGCGCCTGTTCGTTCACTTGACGAATGAGTGTTCCTAGAACGGGACGATCGTCGACCAGAGTTGGTCCGCCGCAGCGCGCAAGGATGGTTCGGCATCGGCGGCGTTGACATTGGTCGTGACTGCATCACGGTCACCGCTTCCGCCAACGCTCGCACCGCTGACGGCTCCGCCGCCACTACCGCCGGACGATCCACCGCTGGACGAGCCACCGCCGCCGCCGATATTCGCGCCGCCGCCCGATCCGCCTCCGGAATTGGACGCACCGCCGGAATTTCCGCCGTTGCCGCCCGCGGCATTCCCGGAAACCGCATCGCCACCATCGCCGCCGTTCCCGCCAGCGCCGCCGCCTCCGCCGATTCCGCCACCGCCATTGGCAACCCCGCCATTCGCGCCGGCTCCAGAACCGCCCGTGGCCGAACCGCCCTGGGCTCCACCACCGGATCCTCCGGCATTGCCGCCGCCGGTAGTGCTGCCACCATCGGTGCCGCCAGAACCGGCGCTACCGCCAGCGCCATTCCCGCCGGAACCGTCTCCACCGGTGCTATTGCCGCCACTGGCGCCGCCACCCGATCCATCGCCACCGGTGTCATCACCTCCGGTGGTCGTGCTGCCAGCATCCTGAGCAAATACATGACTCAACCTGCCGCCAGCCAACAGCGCCAGCGCCAGCGTTCCGAACCCCGTGGCACGCAGAAATCGGCGCCGGTTCATGGAGGTGTCGATATCGTTCGTATCCATGGGTGCTACTCCCCTCTCCCGCTGGTTTCCTGGATCGACAGGCATGATGTCCCGCCAGCGGGCCCATTCCCGATCACTGGTGCCACCGTATCACGCCCCCGGCGCGGAGGCAACCACCTCTATACTGCCGCGACGAGAAACCCGTAGTATTCGAGAGGTAAAGCATGAAGAGTATCGGCAATGTGGCTGTCATCGGCGCCGGCACGATGGGAGCGCAGATCGCATCCCTGACCGCGCTTTCCGGGCGTTCGGTCCGCCTATGGGACGCATCCGAAAACGCGCTCGCGGCTGGGATGCGACGAGCGGAAAACGAGATCTTCCCCAATTTAGGTGAGGCCCGGGGCATCGATACCGCTGGGCTTGGCGCGGCGCGGGAACGCCTGACCGCCGCTGCCTCGATGGCCGAAGCAGTCGAAGGCGCCGATCTGGTCATCGAAGCGGTGCGGGAAGAACTCGGCGTGAAGCAAGCCGTCTTTGCCGAGCTCTCCCGGTTGACCCCGGCGATTCTGAGCACCAATTCGTCGTCCATCCCGTCGTCGGCGATCGCTCCAGCGGTCGAGCATCCCGAGCGCTTGCTCAATACCCATTTCTTCGCGCCGATCTGGGTGCGTTCGATGCTCGAGCTCATGTCGTGCGGATCGACCAGCGACGAGGTGATGCAGGCCGCCTACGACTTCGGCGTTTCGCTCGGGTTGGTCACGGCCGCCGTCAATGGCGAGAGCAAGGGCTTCATCATCAACCGCATCTGGCGCGCGGTGAAACGCGAATCGCTGCGGGTCGTCGACGAGGGTGTGGCCACCCCCGAGGATGTCGACCGGCTTTGGATGATGTTCTTCCAAACCGAATACGCGCCCTTCGGCATCATGGATATGGTGGGGCTCGATGTCGTTTCGGATATCGAACGGAGTTATCAGTCGGTGACGCTGGACCCGACCGATACGCCCTCGCCCACATTGGCGCGCATGATCGCCGCCGGCGAGCTGGGCGAAAAGAGCGGCAAAGGCTTCTACGAGCATCCGAACCCGGCCTATCTCGATCCCGACTTTCTCACCGGAAAGGATTGACCCGATGTTCACCGTTGTCTGGCTGGTCAAAAAACGACCGGACCTGTCGCAGGAAGCGTTCAGCCGGTACTGGATCGAAGACCATACGCCGTTGACTGCCGCTACCCCGGGCATGCGCGCGTATCGTTGCTATCCGATGGTTTCGCACGACGGAGCCGAACCGGCATTCGATGCCATTGCCTTCGCCACATTCGATGACGAAGCCGCATGGCGCATTGCCGAGCAGAGTCCAGAGCTGCAGGCGGCTATCGCGGACGCGGTCAATTTTCAGGACGTCGGCAAAACCCAGAGTTTCTATGCGGACGAGTTCATCATCCGGTAGACGTTCCAGTGGAGTGTGCTTACAGCGACTGGGCGACCATCCGGGTGATCACCTGCAAGGCATCCACGACGCCGCGCTTCTCCAGCGCCGAGGAATAGGTTTCCGGAAGACCGTCCGGATTCAATTTCCGGCGCACCGATGCCAGAACCGGCTCGTCCACCAGATCGACCTTGTTGTATTGGATGACCAGCGGGAAAGCGCCAGCGGTTTTCTGCATACGGGCAAGAGCGGTCATGAGCTCGTCCAGACTGGCGCGGTTGTCGGCAAGCCGCTCGGGCTGCGCATCGGCCAGAAAGACCACGCCATCGGCCCCGGACAGCACCGCGTTGCGGGCATCCTCGCTGCCCTCATTGCCGGCTACCGTGTAGAGCTGAAAGCGCATCCGGTAGTCGCCGACCTTGCCCGCATCGATCGGCAGGCTGTCGTAAAGGAGGGTGCGTCCCGCCTCGTTCTCGATCGAGTCGATCGCCCGGCGCTGCTTTTCCGGAATGAGATCGTGAATCGATCGAAGGAACGTGGTTTTGCCGCTTTGGCCGGGTCCGTAGACCACGATCTTGGCAACGATCTGGCGGTTGTCGAGATCGATCATCGCCATGGTCAGTGCACCATCCCCTCGCTCACGCCCACGATCGTCACCGGATGTGAATCGTCGCTGGATACGGTCTCCCCGATGACCCGCGAATCTGGAACCGCGTTCAGCACCCGCCCAACATCGCCCGGTCGAACGGCCAGCACCATACCGATCCCCATATTGAACGCCCGGTATCGCTCGCGCGCCTCGACATGTCCGGTTTCGACAAGATAGCGGAAGATCGGGTTGATCGTCCACGTCGCCTGGTCGATCACCGCCCCGATCCCAACCGGCAGCATACGCGGGACATTGTCGATGAGCCCACCGCCGGTGATATGCGCGATACCGCGAACGAGTCCGTCCTGGACCAGGGGATAGACCTCGGGGAAATAGGTCGGATGGGGCGCGAGCAACGCCTCGCCAATCGATTCGCCCGCGCCGCCGGGCAGAGGAGACGATAATCTCGCCCGATCCTCGTCCGCGTCGCCAGTCAGGCCGGCGATCATGCGCGCCAGACTGTAGCCATTGGTGTGTAGCCCAACCGCGGGCAGCCCGATCAGCGCATCTCCCGCTTCGATGCGCGACCCGTCGATGAACGCAGCGGGTGCAACTTCACCCACGATAAACCCAGCGGCATCGTATTCACCCGGGGCATAGAGTCCCGGCATCTCCGCCGTTTCCCCGCCGATCAGCGCCGCGCCGTTGACCGCGCAAGCACCCGCCATCCCCTCGACCAGTCCCTCCAGCGCTTCGGAATCGATCGAGCCCATGGCGATGTAATCGAGAAAGAAGAGCGGCCGCGCCCCACACGCAAGAATATCGTTCACGCAATGATTCACCAGATCGCCGCCCACCCGCTTGTGCGCCTCGCCACCGAGCAAAAACGCCAGTTTGATCTTGGTGCCGATCCCATCCGCACTCGCGATCAGGAGACGATCTTCTCCCGCCGGCAGCCGGTAGATCCCACCGAAATGCCCGATGGCTCCGGCAGTTCCGGCGTTCCCGGTCGCCCGCGCGAACCCCGCAATGGCGCCGAGACTCCGCGCGGCCCGATCGATATCGACCCCGGCATCGCGGTAGGAAATGGACTTAGAGGGTTCGGCGCTCACGGTGGCTCCTGATGCGTCAACGAGTCGGCTTCGGCGCATAGTATGCGCGGTCCGCCTCAGGCGACCGCACCATGATCCGCCAGCGCGGCCGGCCGGGGCGCCCCGCCGAGCACGGTCAGATATGGCGCGAAACTCCCGAGCAGCGCTTCCGGCAGTTTCCCGGTCAGCACCGTGCCGCGTTCGTCGTACCGGGTTTCCTCGACGCGGCCGCTGGTATGGAAACGCTCGACCAGGTCGTGCCGAGAAAACGGCACCGCCAGCTCGACATCGACGAACCGTTGTTCCGCCTCCAGACCGAGCTCGATTTCGCCGAGCAGCCCCTCGATACCCATCCCGGTCACCCCGGAAATGGTCACCACCGGCCACTCATCACCGATGGTCTCCCGCAAGCGCGCCAGGGCGTCCTCCGAAACCTGATCCAGCATGTCCGCCTTGTTGAGCGCGATCACGGTCGGTTTGCCATCGGCGCCAAGTTCTTCCAGCACCTCATTGACGGTCACGAATTGCTCGACCGCATTCGGATGCGTGACATCGACCACATGCACCAGCAGGGTCGCCTCGTTGATCTCCTCCAGAGTGGCCCGGAATGCCGCGATGAGCATCGTCGGCAGATTGTTGATGAAACCGACCGTGTCGGTCATCAGCACATTGCGACCGCCCGGAAGTTGCACGCGCCGGGTGGTCGGATCCAGAGTCGCGAAGAGCTTGTCCTCGGCCAGCACGCCCGCATCGGTCAGGCGATTGAGCAAGGTGCTCTTGCCCGCGTTCGTATATCCGACCAGGGCCACCACCGCCATATGCTGCGCCCGGCGATGATCGCGATAGATCTGACGGTGCCGGTGTACGTCGGCCAGTTGGTTCTTGATGAAGGTGATGCGCTTGCCCAGCTCTCGCCGGTCGGATTCGAGCTGGGTTTCACCCGGCCCGCGCAATCCGACCCCGCCCACCGCCTGCCGGGAAAGATGGGTCCACATACCGGTCAAGCGCGGCAATCGATATTCCAATTGCGCCAGCTCCACCTGCAACCGCCCCTCGTGGGTCTGGGCGCGTTTGGCGAACACATCGAGAATCAGGGCCGTCCGGTCGATGATCTTGACATCGAGCGCCTTTTCCAGATTGCGCTGCTGGGAGGGAGTGAGCTCGTCATCGAAGATGATCAGATCGTAGCCAAGCGATTCGCGTTCGGTCTTGATCTCTTCCAGCTTGCCTTTGCCGACATACGTGCTGGCAACCGGATGACTGAGCTTTTGCGTGACCGCGCCGATGACTTCGACATCGACCGTTTCGGCCAACCGGGCAAGCTCCTCCAAAGAGTCCTGCACATTCCAGGTGTCGCCATACTGGTCGACCGCTACCAGCAGGGCGTGTTCGATGGGTTGCTCGGTCGTTCTATGCGTGTGGGGAATGGGTGCTACCTCATTGTTCAGAAAAGAAGGTGTAAGCGGGAAGTATACGGGTCCGGAGTCCTGAGTCTTGAGTCTTGAGTCTTGAGTCGTGAGCGCGGGGCTTTGGGCGGGAGTAGCGCGGGATCAGGAGTATGAGTCCTGCCCTGCGACCGTCGGGAGCTCGAGCAGGACACGGAGGTCATGCACTACGACCGATCGCACATGCCCGATACTCTTCTCAAGACTCAAGACCCAAGACTCAAGACCCAAGACTCGATCGCCCCGCGCTCTATTCCTCGACGGCCAGCGCGTGCATCGCCGCCGCGGCGCGATCGAGCGCGGTCCGGCGGTCGGAGATCCAGGTGCGGTCCCTGGCCAGACTCGCCTGTTCGGTCGAGAGCCAGGAACGCACGGTCGACGGGGCCGGTCCGCCGAACCCCGCCCGCCGTTCGATGAATCGCCGGGGAGCCAGATATTTGCCCAGCGATTCGATCTCGATTCCGAGCTCGCGGCCCAGCACCATCATTCCAGCGGTGTCGATCATGGTCGCGGTAACGCCGCCGACTTCACGCCCCTCTTCCCGAAGTTGCGACATGACCCGAGCGGTCATATCCCGGGCCTGGGCCGGAGAAATCTGATGTTCCAGCATCAGATAGTCGGCCAGCTCGCCGATCGTCGTGTAGTTGTAATTCGCGCGATTGGCGAGATACGCCCGGTTGAACGCCAATTCCCGGTTGACGAAATCGCGGAAACGACCGATGAGCGCTTCGATGGTTTCGAATGCCAGCAGCAACCGGCCGAGCGGTTGCCCGATCTCGGCGATCGGCTCCAGGGGAGCCCGCTCGATCCAACGATCGATCGTTTCGAGCATCGCATCCAGATCGATCAGCAGGCGCTCCAGCTCATCGAATGCCGGAATGATCGAATGTTGCGGCAGCTCGTTGCGAACCCGCGGAGCGGCATCGTGAGTGAGCATCGAGGATGGATCGGTCCGATAGATCGTACTGAGTTCTCGCATCAGGCGCCCGATCGGCGAAGCGGTAGCTCGCAGCAGATCGGAAACGGCCGAGAAATGATCGACCGCGGCCACGGCATCGAAGGTGTTTTCGATGACGCCATCGAAACCGGCGTTGGCCGCGGCGTCCTCGCGGTCGATCGGCAAACCGGTCGAAACCATTGCCCCAGCCCCGAGCGGCGACTGATTGACCAGCGCATAGGTCTCGCGAATTCGACCGTGCACCCGATCGTAGGGACCGATCGATGCGCCCAGCAGATGACCGAGCGTCGTCGGCTGCAGCGCCATCCCTTGCTGATAGGCCGGCATGATGGTCACGACATGCTGCATTGCGAGATCGATCAGATCTTCACGCAACTGCGCGACCGAATCGGCCAGATCGAGCAGGGCATCCCGCACGACCACCCGCGCATACGCGGCGATCATCTCGTTGATCCCGCGGCCGACTCCGGCCGCACCAGCGAAGCCCGGAGGCAGCTGGGTATCGACCCGTGCGTCGAGCGCCATCAGCCGGTCGATCGGATCGGATTCATCCTGGTGGCCCGAGGTCGCGATGCGGTCGATCGCGCCCGCCAGCACCTGCACTGCCGCATCGTCGATCAGCCCCTGCTTTCCGAGCATGGCGACATGAGCCGTGGTGAGCAGCACGAATGGATCGATTCGATTCGATTGCTGATTCATTCGGCTGCCCCCTCGGCGAGTCGAGGCAGGTCGACGACCCGCACTCCATTCCAGATGGTCCGGCGACCGATGAACATCACGACTCCTATCGATATCAACGCCCAGCTCAGCCAGTAGGCGGCCGGATACGGGCCAATCGTCAAGCTATCGGTGCGCATGCGCTCGATCGCGAACCGCACCAGTCCATAGAGTACGCAGTAGATCCAAACCGCGTCGCCCTCTCGCCAGAAACGATGCCGGGGCATCGATCGGACGATGCCGATGAGCAGAATCGCGATCGCCAGATCGCAAACCGATTCATAGAAAAAGGTCGGCTGGAAGGTGGAAAACCCGGCATATTGGGCGGGCCGGTGGATCGGATCGATCTCGACCGCCCAGGGCCGCGTGCTTGGTTTGCCGAATGCTTCCTGATTCGCCCAATTGCCCCAACGGCCGATCGCCTGCCCCAACGGCAATGCCGCCGCGACAATATCGCCCCAGGTCAGAAAGCGTTGATCGCGGCGGCGGCAATAGAGCCAGAGGGCCAGGAGCCCGCCCGCGATCGCGCCGTGCACGGTCAAACCGCCAAGCCGGATATTGATCGCTTCGACCGGATGATCGAGGAAATACCGCCATTTGAGGATCAGGTAATAACCGCGCGCGCCGATCAGCGCGGCAAGAATGACGATGGGCGCGGCGTCGAGCGGAAATTCCGGATCGAGCCCGCGGTACCGTGCCAGCCAGCGCATGACCAGCAACGCAACCACGATTCCGGTGAGGATGAAGATCGCGTACCAGCGAATCGTGAGCCCGAACAGATCGAGCGCAACCGGATCGGAGAGCTTTGGCACCGAAATCAGCCCGGGTGTTCGCGCAGGAACGATTCGATTTCGGCGCGGTCCGGCAAAGAATCGATCGCGCCAGGCCGTGTCGTCGTCAACGCTCCAGCCGCCGATGCATAACGGAGATCGTCCATCGTCAGTGGTCGCCAGCCGCCATCGAGCAAACGAGCAATCGTCGCGGCCATGAAGGCATCGCCAGCGCCGGTCGGTTCGACGGCATCGATCGAGAACGCCGGGATATATACCGGCTCCGAATACCTGGCTCCGACCTGGTTGGAATACCACGCGCCGCGAGAACCGTCGGTCAACACGATGTACCGGCAGCCATACTCGGAAAGCGCGACGAACGCGGCGTCGATCTCGTCGCCCGGCGCCAGATCGAGCACGAACCGCGCATCATCCAGGCTCAGTTTCAGCAGCGTCGCCGTGCGGAGAACCGGTTCGCACGCTCGTTGGGCACGTGCGCGATCGGGCCAGAGGGTGGGCCGCATATTGACATCGAAGCAAACTGGCACCCCGGCCGCCCTCGCCCGTTGGACGGCATGCTCGATCGCCAGACCGGACGGCTGCCCGCTTAGCGAAACCGAGCCGATCACGATCGCGGCGGCGTGTTCGATCCCCGCGGCGTCGATATCGTCATCATCGAGCAGAATGTCGGCCTGGCGCAGAATGCGGAAATGCCCGTCGCCACGTTCGTCCTTCCAGGCAAATGCCAGGGTGGTATCGGCGTCTTCCGTCTGGCGCACGCGGGAGCGGTCCACTCCCGTCGCATCGAGCACGGCCAGCAGCCGGTTCCCGAATGGATCGCATCCGGCAACGGAGCAAAGCGCCGCCGCAACTCCCTGTCGTTGAAGCGCGACCGCCACATTTGCCGGCGCGCCGCCCGGGCGAACCGCGAGCATCTCGGCATCCAGCAGACTGGTCGCACCGCCCGTGGCGATGAGATCGATGAGAACCTCGCCAAACGAAATGACCGGACCGTTTGCCGCCATGGTCAGGCAGCCGTCCCGCGCGCGCCGGACGTGTCGCGGCGAACCTCGTAGACGCCCTGCACGCTATCGAGCTTGTGCAGCACCTTGCTCAGCTGACCGACATCGACCACCTCGACCGTGATATCGATGGTGACTTCGCGATCGTCGTGCGTGCGCGTGTGCGTATAGAGGATATTGACCCGCTCGTCGGACAGCAAGCCGGTGATGTCTTTCAGCAACCCGACCCGGTCGTTTGCCCGGACGATGATCGGAACCGGGAAGGTCTGATCCGGTCCCTTGTCATCCCAGGCGACCGCAATCAATCGCTCGCGATCGGCAATATTGACGATATTGGGACAATCGGCGCGATGGACTGTCAATCCGCGCCCCCGGGTGACATAGCCGACGATCTCGTCTCCGTTGACCGGCCGGCAACAAGCCGCCAGATTCGTGAGCAAATCCCCGACACCGCCCGCCACCACGCGCTGGGGCGCTTTCGGTTTGGGAATGTGGGGAGTGGCCGAAACGAGATCCCGCGCTCCGTTCTCGCCCAGCTTGGCCGCGATCGATTGCGCGGAAATTCCTCCATAGCCGATCGCCGCCAGAAAATCATCGACCTTGGTATAGCGGGGAAAATGACTGAGGACTTCTTCGAATTTGTATTCGAGTCCCAGCTTGCGCAATTCGCTTTGCAGGATTTCTCGCCCCTGCTGGACATTGACATCCCGTTCCTGCCGCCGGAACCATTGCCGGATCTTCTCTCGGGCTCCGGCGGTGGTGATATAGCCGTTTTCCTCCTGCAGCCAGTCGCGACTCGGTCCCACCTTGGACTTGCTGGTCATGACCTCGACCACATCGCCGTTTTGCAGCTTGTGGTCGAGCCGGATCATCCGGTCGTTGATCTTGGCACCGACACAATGGTGTCCGACCTCGGTATGGATCCGATAGGCGAAGTCGAGCGGCGTCGCCCCGGCGGGCAATTCGATGATGTCGCCGCGCGGCGTGAAGACATAGATCTGGTCTTTGAAGACATCGGACTTCAGCGATTCGACGAATTCCTCCGCATCGCTGACTTCCTCACGCCACTCCATGAGTTGCCGGAGCCAGGCGATCTTGGCTTCGACTCGGGCGTCCGCCTTGCGGCCTTCCTTGTACCGCCAGTGCGCGGCAACCCCGAATTCGGCAATTTCGTGCATCTCAGCGGTGCGAATCTGGATTTCGAGTCCGTGTCCCTCCGGGCCGATGACCGCGGTATGGAGACTCTGGTACATGCTCTCCTTGGGGGTCGCGATGTAATCGTCGAACTCGCCCGGAATCGGATGCCACATTGCATGGACGACGCCAAGCGCGCCATAACAATCGCGCTTTTCATCGACCACGACCCGGATGCCGATCAGGTCGTAGATCTCATCGAGGGATCGCCGTTTGAGATTCATCTTCCGGTAGATCGAATAGATGTGCTTGGTGCGGCTCGTCAGCGTGGCCTCGATGCCAGCCTCCTCGAGCGTATTGGTCAAAATCTCCTTGACCTTCTCGACGTATTCGCGTTCGGATGCGCCGCGCGCCTCGATGCCCTTCCGAATCGTTTCGTATTCGTGTGGGGAGAGGAATTTGAAGGACAGATCTTCCAGCTCGGATTTGAATTGCCAGATACCGAGCCGGTTGGCCAGCGGCGCGTAGATCTCCATCGTCTGCAACGCGATCCGCTGCTGTTTGTCCGGCGGCATGAACTGTAGCGTCCGCATATTGTGCAACCGGTCGGCCAGCTTGATCAGGACGACGCCGATATCGTCGACCATGGCCAGGAACATTTTGCGCAGGCTTTCGGCCTGCGCTTCCTTTTCCCGTTTCGATTGATCGCCATCACCGGTATAGGGGAGCTTGGAAAGCTTGGTGACCCCATCGACCAGATTACAAACGCGCGGACCGAATGCCTGCTCGATATCGCCATAATCGACATCGGTGTCCTCGACGAGATCGTGCAGCAGGGCGCCGGCGATCGTTTCCGCATCCAGCCGAATCCGGGCCAGAATCAGCGCCACCTCCAGCGGATGCAGGACGAATGGCTCGCCCGATCGCCGGTACATTCCCTCGTGGTGCTCGACCGCGAATTCGATCGCGCGGGCAACCAGATCGAGGCTCTTGTCGGAGAAGTTCTGGGCACGCAGCTCATCGAGCAATGTGTTGGCCAGCCCCGCAATCCTCGGATCGAGCTCGACCACAGCATCCAGCATCCCGGCCATCGAAGGATTGGCGGAAGGAACGGCCCCGTTGGAGCTGGTGGTTTCTATCGCTTTGGTCATGGTGTCGATGCGCTTCGAGGCGGGATTCGCGTGCCGGCAGTGGCGTCCGCACTCGATTATGTCATTATACCTGCCGTTCAGCAGGCCCCACACTCCCCGCCGTTCGAGGCAACTGGGATGGTACCATGCCAGCGTGGCCCCAGAATCCGCCTATGGCGGGCGAACGATTGGCGATTCCAGTGACATTCCAGGGAACCGAAGACGAACTCGACCGCTTGCGTTATCCGGCTGAGGCATTGGCAACCGTGCTTGCCAATACGTCGCTCCTCTCCTCCGAACAGGTCGCGCTGTCCGATGCAGCCGGACGCATACTGGCCGCTGATTTTCACGCCACCGCGGACTTCCCGCCGTTTCCCGCCTCCACGATGGACGGCTACGCAGTCATTGCCGATGACGGATCGCCCTGGCGGGATGTCGTTGGCGTCCAGGCCGCGGGCCAGCTCGTCGAAGCGGAAGTGACGCCGGGCACGGCCATCAAGATCATGACCGGGGCTCCGCTGCCCCGAGGCGCGGATGCGGTCGTCCGAATCGAAAACACCGAGCTCGCGGACGATCATGTCGTCATCCATCAAGAATTCGTGCGGCCGGGCGAAAGCGTGCGCCAGATCGGTTCGGATGTTTCCACGGGCCAGTTGCTGGTGCGGGGAGGATCGCGGCTCGGACCGGCAGAAATCGGCATGCTGGCCGCCTACGGTGGCGATCCGGTGACCGTCCGGCGCAAACCGCGGGTGAGTATCGTGTCCACCGGCGATGAGCTGCTCGAACCAAGCGAACCGTTGACACCTGGCAAGATCCACGACTCCAACCGATTCATGCTCCGCGCCGCGCTCGAATCGGCCGGCGCCGAAGTGTTATGGGCAGGCAAGGGGCCCGATGTCCGCGAAGCGCTGCAACCGCTGCTGGTCCGGCTTATCGCCGACAGCGACATCGTCATCACGAGCGGCGGTGTTTCGATGGGCGATCTCGATTTGGTCAAACCAATCCTGCTCGAAGTAGCCACCGTGCATTTCCGCCGCATCTTTCTAAAACCGGGCAAACCGCTCAATTTCGCAACCGCTGGCCCCACGTTGATATTCGGATTGCCGGGAAATCCGGTTTCGGCGCTGGTTGGATTCGAGCTTTTCATCCGCAGCGCGTTGCGCAAGATGACCGGGAGTGGTGACGAGCCGAAAACGGTGCGCGTGCAATTGGCAACCGATACGGAACCGGCCGACCGGGTCGAATACCAGCGGGCGACGGTCGCGGTCGATCCGTCCGGTCGGTTGCAGGCCACCCCGAACGGCCCCCAGGGATCGTCGCGCCTGGCCTCGTTCCTCGATGCGAATGCCCTCATCGTCATTCCGCCCCGCGAAACGATCTATCACGCCGGCGAGATGGTCGATGCGATTCTGCTCGGACCGTTGCTGCCCAGTGAGGACCAGTCCGCGAGCTACCGCGAGTCGCGGAAGAGTCAGCTCGGAGACCAGCGGCCGTAGCGTCGGGCCTCCGCGCCCCGAACGACGCTTGGAAGCCCACGGCCGATAACGGACGGGTCGGCAGCCGAGCCTCCGACGAGATTTCTGCAATCCGCGGCAATCGTTCGGTTCGAATTGCGCTCGCCAGGCATCGGAGCCGGACCGCGTGCCTAATCTTCCGCTTCGCGCCAGTCGAGACCGTCTCGCAGAACTTTGCGATTCGCCTCGTAGCTGTGCGTCTGGTGCATTCCCGCGCCGGCATAGAGGTCGATTGCGCTGTGCCGGTTTTCGGCATCGACCCCAAGCTCGATGCGCGTTATTCCCTTGTCCCAATAACGCCCGAAAAGCTCGAGCAGCAAGCGGCGCGCCAGACCACGGCGGCGATACGCCGGCAGCACACCCACATTCGGTATCCAGCCACCGACGCCGGCGATCTTGCCGGCAGCCACTCCGACGATGGCATCGCCGTCGGCAAGCTGCAGCCAAAGATCGGTGTCATACGTTCCCTGTTTCATGTATGACTCCCACCGTTCGAGGGTGCGGGGAGCGGCCGACCAATGATCGGCAAATGTGGTGAGGATGGTGTCGAAATACGCTTGCTCGTCGCGCCCCTCGACGAATGGCCGCAATTCCAAACCGGAGGGCCAGCTCACCGATTCCGGCCGTTCGCTGAGATCTACCCGCATACGCCGAAAGACTCTGGTTCCCTCGTATCCATGGTCGGCGAGCAACGCCCGAGCAGCCTCATTGACGGTTCCGATGTAATTGAGCAGCTCGATCTGATAACCATCGCGCGTTTCATTCACTCGCTCGGCAGCCAGACGCTCTGACCAGCGCACGATCCACGAACCGAGCCCCCGCTCCTGGTGCTCGGGATGGACATAGCCAAACGCTTCCCAGGCTACTCCATTCTTGTTGACCAGCGTCATCGAGGCAGCCAGCTCTCCCCGCTCATCCTCCACCAGCACCACGGAGCGTTCGAGATCGAGCCCTTCCCATTCCTCGGCAACCTCGCGCTCCTCCCAATCCGATATCCCCCACTCGCTGATTTCCACCAGATCGAAGAAGGCAGTCGCGCGCGGCACATCGCCCATCACCGGTCGGACCGCCCGATAGCCTGGGGGGAGTGCGTCCGGTTCGGGCATTGCTCTTATCCTTTCTCACACGCCCGATGTCCGGGATACGCGGCTCGGCCAAGGTCTGCGCGAAAAGATAGCAAGAAATGCCAGCATGCTCTGAACGCTCCCCCGCCGTCATCGTCGATGCCGGGCGCACGCCCATCGGTCGCCATGGCGGTGCGCTCGCTAGGCCTACCCATGGTCGATGCGATCCTGCTGGGTGTTGTGTAATCCGTGGCGGGTGGCCACCCTCTCCGCGAAGCAGGCACCGAGGCCTGTTTCATCCGTCCACCTCGCGCCAGTCGATACCACCACGAAGCACCTTGCGGTTCGCCTCGAAGCTCTGAACCTGTCGCATACCCAAACTGCGATAGAAATCGACGGCGCCATGATGATTTTCGGCATCCACCCAGAGATCGACCCGCTTGATTCCCCGGTCCCAATAGCGTCCGAAGAGCTCGAGCATCAGCCGCCTGGCCAATCCAAGACGACGATATTCCGGCAACACTCCGACGCTCGGGATCCATCCACCGACCGGAAGGATCTTGCCTGTCGCGATCCCGACGATGGTTTCCCCATCGAAAAGCTGCAACCAGAGCCCAGTATCGTAAGGGCCGGCTTTCAACGACATTTCCCATTTTTCGACCGATCGCGGAACGGCCGACCAATGGTCGACAAATGTGGTCGCAACCGCATCGAAATATGCGCGCTCATCGCGCCCTTCCACGAATGGCCGCAATTCCAATCCGGATGGCCACACCACCCGCCCTGGCCGTTCCATTAGATCGATGCGCATCTGACGAAATACGATGACTTCTTGATAACCGAGACCACGAAGCAGACGACGGGCGTCGCCGTTGGGCGCCGCAATGTAGTTGTGCATCTCGATTATGTGACCATCCCACATTTCATCGACGCGTTCGGCCGCTTTGTTTTCGGCCCATCGGACGATCCAGGTTCCCAGTCCTCGTCCCCGATGCAAGGGATGTACGTATCCGACCGCTTCCCAGGCTACTCCATTCTTGTTGACCAGCGTCATCGAGGCAGCCAGCTCTCCCCGCTCATCCTCCACCAGCACCACGGAGCGTTCGAGATCGAGCCCTTCCCATTCCTCGGCAACCTCGCGCTCCTCCCAATCCGATATCCCCCACTCGCTGATTTCCACCAGATCGAAGAAGGCAGTCGCGCGCGGCACATCGCCCATCACCGGTCGGACCGCCCGATAGCCTGGGGGGAGTGCGTCCGGTTCGGGCATTGCTCTTATCCTTTCTCACACGCCCGATGTCCGGGATACGCGGCTCGGCCAAGGTCTGCGCGAAAAGATAGCAAGAAATGCCAGCATGCTCTGAACGCTCCCCCGCCGTCATCGTCGATGCCGGGCGCACGCCCATCGGTCGCCATGGCGGTGCGCTCGCCGGCGTACGCCCGGACGATCTGGCCGCGCTGGTCATCGGCGCCATCGTCGAGCGCACCGGTCTCGATCCGACCACCATCGACGATGTCATCCTCGGATGTACCAACCAGTCTGGGGAGGACAACCGCAATGTGGCTCGCATGGCGACATTGATCGCCGGCTTACCGGAAACGGTGCCCGGGCAAACGGTCAACCGGCTCTGCGCCTCTGGATTGCAGGCAATCGCCTCGGCATCCCAGGCAATCGCTGCTGGCGAGGGTTCGGTATTCATCGCCGGAGGAGTCGAAAGCATGTCTCGCGCGCCCTGGGTCATGCTCAAACCGGACAAGCCATTCGCCCGCGGCGATCAGCAAATGGCCGATTCCTGTCTCGGCTGGCGATTCGTCAATCCGAGGCTGGCCGCCCGGCACCATCCCTATTCGATGGGCGAAACGGCCGAAAACGTCGCCGAGCGTTGCGGGGTCACGCGCGAGCATCAGGATGCGTTCGCCGCGGAGAGCCAGCGCCGCGCCGGTATTGCCATCGACGACGGGCGGTTCGAGCGAGAAATCGTGCCGGTTCCGATAACGACCCGCCAGGGAATCGAATTCGTGACGCACGACGAGCATCCCCGTCCGGGCACCACAGCGGCCAGTCTTGCCCGTCTCGAACCGGTCTTCCGTGAAGGTGGCAGTGTCACGGCGGGCAATTCGAGCGGCATCAACGATGGGGCAGCGGCGCTGCTGGTCATGCGTGAGTCGAATGCGGTCGCGCACGGCCTTCGACCGAAAGCGCGTATCCTCGGTTCGGCCGTCGTCGGTCTCGATCCGGCCGTGATGGGACTCGGCCCGATTGCGGCGACCCGCAAGCTTCTGAACCGGATCGGTTTGACCGTCCCCGAGCTGGATGTCATCGAGCTCAACGAGGCATTCGCCGCGCAGGCGATCCCGTGCATACAAGAACTCGGGTTGGATCCAGCCAGGGTGAATCCGAACGGTGGCGCGATCGCGCTGGGGCATCCGCTGGGCGCCACCGGCGCCCGGATGATGACGACCCTGGTGCATGAGCTGGAACGAGGAGGCGGTCGGTATGGTCTGGCCACACTCTGTATTGGTGTCGGCCAGGGAATGGCAATGGTGATCGAACGAATGGAGGCGGCATGATCCGCGTCGAAATGCGTTATTTCGCCGTCGTGCGCGAGGAGCTCGGCAAATCGAAGGAGACGATCGAGCTGGCCGATGGCTCCACGGTCGGGGATGCGCTCGATCTCGTGCTGGGAAGATCGCCGCGGCTGCAGCGCGCGGAGGCGTCGTTGATGGTCATGGTCGATCAACATTACGAACCGCGTGATTTCGTGCTCAGCGACGGCGTCGAAGTCGCGATCATCCCACCCGTCAGCGGCGGAAGCGACGAACGGCGGTTCGTGGTGACGGATGCCGTGCTCGATCCCCGCGCGGTCGAACGTTTGGTCGCCGGAGGCGAATCGGGCGCACTGGTCACATTCGCGGGAACGGTGCGGAACCACGCCCGCGGCAAGCAGGTCGTTGCCCTCGACTACGAAGCCTATCCGCCGGCCGCCGAAAAGATGCTGGAACGAATCGGCGACGAAATCTTCGACCGATGGGGTATCCGCACCGTTGCCATCCAGCACCGCTACGGTTTGTTGCAGATCGGTGAAACGAGCGTGGTGATCGCGGTGGCATCGGCGCATCGTGATATCGCATTCGAAGCCTGCCGCTACGCCATCGAACGGATCAAGGTGCTGGTGCCGATCTGGAAGCGAGAGATCTACGAGGACGGCGCGGTTTGGATCGGCAGCGAAGCGGACTATCAGGTCGAAACCGGCCGGGTGGCCGCCGGTGACCTCCCCTTTTCGTAAAGTTGATACAGAACTAAACTTCGGGCAGTTCGCTCGCGGACCGGTTCTGCATTCGTCATCGGTCGCCGATCTCGAACCCAACCGGCCAATATCCGCCAGTTTTGTGCTGGCGGTGCGATTCGCCGGCGCAGGGCCGGCATCGACGAGCATCCTGACATGAATGGAGCCCAGGAACATGCCCGTACTACCCATCACAGAATCCGATCTTGTTCGCCGGACCAGACCGGTCATCGCCAACGACGCAACCGAGCTGATCGGCAATACCCCGCTCATCCGGCTCGACCGGTTTGCGCCCCATACGCCCGGTCGGCTTCTGGGCAAACTGGAATCGTTTTCGCCGGGTCATTCCGTCAAGGATCGTATTGGGGTCTCGATGATCCTCGATGCGGAAGCAAAGGGACTCATCACCCCGGGCAAGACCACTCTTGTCGAACCAACCAGCGGCAATACCGGTATTGCCCTGGCATGGGTGGCCGCGTCCCGCGGCTACCGGCTGATTCTGACCATGCCGGAAAGCATGAGTCTCGAACGGCGCGTGCTGCTGCTGGCCTATGGGGCCGAGCTGGTGCTCACTCCGGCATCGGATGGTATGGTCGGATCGATCTGGAAAGCAGAAGAGCTGCTCGAAGAAATTCCCGATTCCTGGATGCCGATGCAGTTCGAGAATCCGGCCAACCCGGAGATCCATACCAAGACGACCGCGGTCGAACTCTGGCAGGACACCGATGGCCAGATCGACATACTGGTGGGCGGTGTCGGCACCGGCGGCACCATCAGCGGCGTGGGGCAGATCATCAAGGCATTGCGTCCCGCGTTCCAGGTGGTTGCGGTCGAACCGACCGAATCGCCTTTTCTCTCCGGGGGCGAAGCAGGTCCGCACAAGATCCAGGGTATCGGCGCGAATTTCGTGCCGCCCGTGCTCGATGTCGATTTGATCGATGAGATCTTCCATGTGACCGGCGATCAGGCCATCGACGCGTCCCGCGAGCTCATGGTCAGAGAGGGACTGCTCACCGGAATTTCCGCCGGCGCCGCCGCATTTGCCGGACGAGCCATTGCACAGCGCCCCGACAACGAGGACAAGCTCATCGTGGCAATCTTGCCGGACACCGGCGAACGCTACTTGAGCACCCCGCTCTTTTCGGATCTGCGCGACAAGGCAGCGTCGATGTCGACCTCGGTGCTCACTGCTGGAAAGCCAAGGTAGACGCGGGTCCGCATCGGTTCAATCGCTTCCGCGCCAGGAGAGCGCCCGAATCAGCGGAAATCGGGTCCCTCCGGCGCCGCGAGCGATCAGCGAATAGGCAGCCGCGCGAGCCGCCTCGTCGAGCTCGTAGCGCACCCGCGCGAGGAAATCGACGAGGCGCTCACTCTCGACCGATGTTCCGCCCAGCAGCGCCTTGCGCAGCTCGCGCCGCTCGGCATACCCCGCCTTCGCGCCTTCGATGAGCCTGGTTCGAATCGCTTCCACCGCTTCGTCCGCGGCATCGACCGGCACGGCCAGCAGATGGGTCACCACCGGCTGCTCGGTCAGGATGTACCAGGCACGCACCAAATCCTCACTGAATCCAGCCTCGGCCGGTTCCAGCGCCGCCAGACCATCCACGATGGTGACGGCACTCGATCCATCCGGTTCGGTCGTCCAGGCGCTCGATCTGATTCCGTAAAAGGGCCAGATCGTCGCCCGCGCCAGCACCTCGGCCGTAGCGCCGATATCGTAGAGCAGTACCGAGGCTTCTTCGACTTCGTCCGGACGCACCGGGGTGCGCATCGCAATCGCGCCCGATTCCGCGGTGAATACGCCAAAGACCGGATCGACCATATGCGTCTCGGCCAGCAGCCCGACCTCCGGGGTTTGGATCAGCGCGAAATCGCCGGGCTGCACGTCCGCCGCCATGAGATGGGTTTTCGATTCGACCTCGGTGCTGGCGCCCCTCTCTGACATACCGCCAGTGATATAGATCGTCTCCAGCGCATCATCGATCAAGAGTCTGACCATGATGACTACAGAACCCGCATGCCGGGCCCGGCTCCCGCCATGACCTCGTTCGCCAGCGCCTCGAAATCGAACCGCGGATACGATCCAAAGACTTTTACCTTGGCCACCTGGCTCAATCGCTCCAGCGCGTCGGCAACCAGCGGATCGGTGCGATGCCCCTGAAAATCGAGCAGAAAATAGTACTCACCCAACCATTCCTTCGTCGGCCGGCTTTCGACTTTGGTGAGCTCGATCTTTCCTTCCGCAAATGGCGTCAGCGATTCCAGCAGCGAACCCGGCCGGTTGATATTGAGCTCGAAGCTGATCGATGTCTTGTCGTTGCCGGTCGGGGGGGAATCCTCCCCGCGCAGCACCACGAACCGGGTGAAGTTGGACCGGTTGTCCTGAATGTCGCTGGCGATGATTTGCCCGCCATACAACTCGGCGGCGCGCCGGGTGCCGATGGCCGCCCGGTGTGGATCGTTGCCGGTGCAGACCGATTCGACCGCGCCCGCGGTACTGAGGGCGGCCACCTGCTGCGCTTTCGGCAGCACCCGCTCCAGAAACCGGCGGCACTGCCCGAACGGCTGCGGGTGCGAGGTCACCTCGGTGATGTCGGTCAGACTCGCGCCCGGGACCGTGATGAGAAAGTGCCGCACCGGCACCACGACCTCGGCCGCGATCTTGAGCGGAGTCTCATGAATGAGCAAATCGAGTGTCGTGCTGATCGATCCCTCGATGGAGTTCTCGATCGGTAACAGCGCCTGGGTGGCCAGTCCGGTTTCCACCGCCGCGGTCAAGGCCGGAAACGAGGTGAAATCGAGAAATTCGCTGTCTGCTCCGGCGAACGAGATCGCCGCATCTTCACTGAAGGTGCCTCGTGGACCAAGAAATGCTGTAATCATCGTTCCCTCCATCGTGCGAAGCGTATGGCGGCGACCGATCGGGCGTCCACCGGGTCGCCTGCTCCTATACTGGCGCCATGGCAAAACACGACCGTTCCCAACCGAGATCGAAGCCCGACCGCCCCGAGTCCAAACCCGAAGGACCGCGGCTCTTTATTGCCGCGCCGCTTCCACGGCCGGTCATCGACTATCTCGGGCACCTACTGGACGATCTTTCGAGCCGGGACCTTCCCGTGCGCTGGACCGCACCCAATGCCCTGCACCTGACACTCCATTTCATCGGTGAGACACCGATCGAACGAGCGGAATTGTTACGCATGTCGTTTGCTAACCTGACCCCGAAATCAGGTCAGATCGGGTTGAGCACGAGCAACCTTGGCGTCTTCCCGAACCAGCGGCGGCCGCGAATCCTCTGGATCGGTCTCGACGGCCAGACCAACCGGCTCAAGGAGCTCCATCGAGAAACCGGCGCCATGCTGGAAAAGCTCTCGTTCCCGCTCGAGGAACGCTCTTTTCGGCCCCACCTGACCCTCGGACGCGCTCGCGACACGGTCGACAAGCTCTTTCCCTACCAACTCTCGGAAGCATTCGGCGCCAGCAGTGTGCG
The DNA here is from genome assembly GCA_044464585.1 of Thermomicrobia bacterium. GTDB lineage: Bacteria > Chloroflexota > Chloroflexia > Thermomicrobiales > UBA6265 > JAMLHN01. The sequence goes on along the minus strand of JBIQLF010000005.1, from coordinate 2,813 downwards.
CGAGATCATTGCTCATCCCGTCGAATTCACGATCTCCGAAGTCACCCTCTTTCGCAGCCATCTCGAAAAATCCGGCGCTCGCTACGAGGAACTTGCGAGCGTACGGTTATAACGGGCCCCGGGCCCCGGGTCTTGGGTCCTGAGTCCTGAGTCCTGAGTCTTGAGAACGTGACGCTGTTCTTCTCAAGTCTCAAGACCCACGACTCAGAACTCCGTTCGATCAGGTAAACTATATGGTCGCACGACGCAGGATCGCGTCGATGCCTCCCATTCCGCCATCCAATCACAACAGGACCGCGTGCCGATGAGCAAACTCATGGAAACCCTCGGCGAAATCGAACGCCGATACAACGAACTGGACGAGCTCTTCGCCGATCCTGCCATCGCGACCGACCCGCATCGCCTGCAGGAAATCGGGCGGGAGCGAGCCGAACTGGAAGAAGTCGTCAGCGCCTATACCGCCTACGAGGCGACCGAATCGGCGATCGCCGATGCCGAGTTGCTGGCGTCCGATTCCGATCCCGATATGGCGGCGATGGCCGATGAGGAAATCCGTTCATTGCGGGAGCGACAGACCGCTCTGATGAACCAGATCAAAGCGCTGCTGGTGCCCAAGGATCCCAACGACGCCAAGAACGTGATCGTCGAGATTCGTGCGGGAACCGGCGGTGACGAAGCCGCGCTCTTCGCCGCCGATCTCTTCCGCATGTATGCCCGCTATGCCGAACGCCAGCGCTGGAAAGTCGAAATCCTGTCCGCAACCGAAACGGACGGCGGTGGCTACCGCGAGATCATCTTCCAGGTCACGGGCAAGAACGCCTACAGCTTTCTGCGGTACGAGAGCGGGGTCCATCGGGTTCAGCGGGTACCGGCCACCGAGAGCCAGGGTCGCATTCACACCTCCACCGCCAGCGTGGCAGTGCTGCCGGAAGCGGAAGAAGTCGACATTCACATCTCGGAAAACGACCTTCGTATCGACGTCTATCGTTCATCGGGCAATGGCGGCCAAAGCGTCAACACCACCGACTCGGCCGTGCGCATCACCCACGTGCCCACGGGGCTGGTGGTCGCCTGCCAGGACGAACGCAGCCAGCTCAAGAACAAGCTGAAAGCGATGACCATCCTGCGCTCGCGGCTCTACGAAGCCGAGCAGGAACGACTCGCTGCCGAACGCGGCGATTCGCGCCGGTCGCAGATCGGCAGCGCCGAACGCAGCGAAAAGATCCGCACCTACAACTATCCCCAGGATCGCATTTCCGACCATCGCATCAAGATGAATCTGAGCAACATCCCGGCGGTCATGGATGGGCAGATCGACAGCCTGGTACAGGAGCTCCGAACGGCCGACGAGGCCAATCGCCTGGCCGAAGCCGGTCTGGAAGAAGAACGCGCCGTCGTCGCTGCCTGAGCCGAATCGGCAGCCCATACGTATGCCCTCCAACAGCGCCGTCACCACAATTGGCGGCGCGCTGTCGTCGGCAGCGGCGGTGTTGCGCGCGGCAGGTAGTCCGAGCCCGCGGCTCGATGCTGAGCTGCTGCTGGGTCATCTTCTCGGGAAATCCCGCACCCAGCTCGCGATCGCGTCCAACGATCCGGTCGCGCCCGCAACCGGGATCGCGCTCGAACCCCTCCTCGCGCGCCGGATCGCGGGCGAACCGGTGGCGTATCTGACCGGGCATCGTGAATTCATGGGGCACGAATTCAGCGTCGGTCCAGGGGTGCTCGTTCCCCGCCCGGAAACCGAGCTTCTCGTCGAACGAGCCGCCAGCATGATCGACGACCGCTGGCCGGCTGGGCGCGTGCGCGTGCTCGATCTCTGCACCGGCAGCGGCGCGATCGCCTGTTCGCTGGCGCTCTTGGTCGATGACCGCGTTTCGATCACCGGCTCGGATATCTCCCCGGATGCCCTGCACTACGCGCACCTCAATCGCAAGCATCTCGGTCTGGAACATCGGGTCGCGCTAGTTCGGGGCGATCTGTTGACATGGACCAGCGGCCCCTGGGATGTGATTCTCAGCAATCCGCCCTATCTACGTCCCGATCAGATCGATGACAATCGGGAGATCGCGGCCGAACCGAGACTGGCGCTCGACGGCGGCAAAGACGGCATCGAGCTGATCGAGCGTATCCTCGTTCAGGCGACCGGTATCGTGGCGGCACGCTTCGGGATGCTGATCGAGCTCGATCCCGACAACGCCGGTCTGGCGCGCGACCTGGCTGCCGGCCATTTTCCGGAGGCGATCATTCAGATCGTTCCCGATCTCACCGGGCGAGACCGGTTTCTCTCGATCGAACGCAATGAGGAGCAAGAGACGTAGCGATGGGCACGATTCATCATCTCGACCCGGAGGGCATCGAAGCATTGCTGCATGGATCGATCGCTGGGCGAATTGCCTGCAATGCACCGGGCGACCGTCCCTATCTGGTGCCGCTGGCCTATGCCTATGATGGCGAATCGGTGTATGCGATCAGTGGTCCCGGCCGCAAGATCGATCTCATGCGCGCCGACCCTCGGGTTTCCTTCGAGGTCGACCGGGTCGATCGATCCGACCGCTGGCAAAGCGTCGTCGCAGACGGCGAATTCGAGGAAGTCACCGATGCCGATGCCATCCAGATGGCAATCGGCTTGATCGAAGGAGCCACTGGCGCACCGGTGGCGATGGGCGAGCACTCCATCGTATTTCGATTGCGCCTCATCGCGAAATCCGGCCGCTACGAGCAGCCCGATTGACTCCGGGCTCCGTGCTCCGTGCTCCGTGCTCCGTGCTCCGTGCTCCGTGCTCCGTGCTCCGTGCTCCGTGCTCCGTGCTCCG
>JBIQLF010000004.1:75996-79723 GCA_044464585.1 Thermomicrobia bacterium | reverse complement strand
GAACACTGCGAGCGCACCCGTAATACGAAACCCGGATGACCCCGCGCGGATACTCCGTCCCACGGAGCAGCCGCTTCCCCGTGCGCGGGGAAGCGGTCCAGAGTGAAGGCTCCCCCACCAATCCCGCACCCTTCATCCGAACCTCGCAGCCCATTCCCACGTTTGCCTCTTGCCTTTTGCCTCTTGCCCATCTCCACTTTTACCTCTTTCCCATTTCCTATTTCCCATTTCCCACAGCGCCCAAGTCGGAAGCGAGAGGCTCAGATTCAATCCGAACTCCGTATCCGGGGTGCTCGCCCAGCCTTTCAAGATTGGGAACGTCTCCGGGCATTGCACAGCGCGTCTCCGATGAAATATGGGGGCCGCCGATGACATTCCGCAAGGATCGGCGTCGCTTGTGCCCAGTCATGGGATTGACGCCATGCGAACGAGATGCTATAAGACGGCCACCCAGTCGCGGAAATGCGAAACGACAACGTAAGAGCAGAAAGGTGGCCCATCGATGCAGCAAGATGACCTCGAACGCTTGTCAGTGGCTCAGCGCGCCAGTTATGAAGTGAGCCGGCGCAAAGCGCTCGGTATCGTGACGAAATTGGGTCTGGGCGGGGCGGCCGCGGCCGCATTCGGCGCGGGCATTGGGACGAGATCGATCCGCGAGACCCTGGCTGCTGACGGTTTGCCGCAGAAGGATTACAAGATCACCTTCGTCAATCATGTGACGACGAACCCCTTCTTCACACCGACCATCTACGGCATCGAGGACGCCTGCGCGTTCCTGGGATGCAGTTACCAGTGGACCGGTTCCGCCACCTCCAACGTGGCCGAGATGGTGTCTGCCATGCAGACGGCGATCGCCAACAAGGTGGACGGTATCGCGGTGGCGCTGGTCGATGCAGAGGCATTCAACAAGCCGACGGAGGATGCGCTCAGTGTTGGCATCCCGGTGATCGGATACAACGCCGATGCGGACGGCAATGCCCGGCTCTCGTATGTTGGCCAGACACTCTATCAGTCCGGCTACAACATCGCCCAGAAATGGTTGCCAATGGTGAAACCGGGCGGGCACGTGATGCTCTCCATCGCCACCCCCGGCTCGTTGAACCTCCAGCCGCGACTCGATGGATATATCCAGGCGATCAAGGACGCTGGCGACCCGGTCACCTATGAAACGCTCGAATCCGGTGTCGATCAGGCAACGGAAGAGTCCCGCATCGAAAGCTACTACCTCGCCAACAAAGAGGTGGCCGGCATGTTCGGCACCGGCGCGACCGACTCGCTGGCCGTGGGCAAGATCTCGCAGAAATACGGTCTGGCGGAGCAGGGCGTCATCACGGCCGGTTACGACCTGTTGCCGGAAACGCTCTCGCTCATTGCCAGCGGCGACATGACCTTCACCACGGACCAGCAACCATATCTGCAGGGCTTCCTTCCCACATTGCAGATCTACCTCTACAAGCTTTCTGGCGGCGCGGTTTCCCCCGCAAACAGCGACACGAGCCTGGCGTACGTCACCAAGGACAATGTTCAGACCTATCTCAGCCCGTCTCGGTTCGAGGGCAGCACAGAGGCGGAACCCGAATAGCGATCGCGTTACCGACGGGCGATCGAGGGACGAACGCGAATCGATCCTTCTGCTCGATCGAATCAACCCCAGGGACGCCAGCAGTGTGGCTGGCGTCCCGAGCGTTTGGCGACGTGAAGCTCACGAGCCTCCCGAATCGCGGCATCGCAGTCTGAGCTCCGTCGCGCATCTCGGGACGGCGCCGGTTCGGACGCGGCTCGGATATTCGTCGCTCGTATGGGAATCCAGCCCGAAGGTGTGACGGGTTCGCCCGCGGCGCCGGCCCACATCGGAAACGCCTCCCGAGATGTCGGAAGAAGCAGGAATGACGGTGCAGAGTTCCATATCCGAGAGCCAGACCGAGACCGCCGCGCAAGGCCGGCGGTGGTTCGATGCAGTGCTCGGGTTCATCACCCGATACCGGGAAGCGAGCATCGCCGCCGTTGCGGTCCTCCTGGTCATCTACATCCAGCTCAACAACAGCGTTTTCCTGACCAGCCCATTGATGAGCGTGGTGCTGCGCGACACGGCCCGGATCGGGATGATCGCGGCGGGTCTCGTCGTCGTGATGATTACCGGGGAAATCGATCTATCCAATGGCGCGATCTACGCATTGGCTCCGTATTTGATGATTCGGATGGCGACCGACTGGGACGTGTCACTCTGGATCACGGCGCCGATTGCCATCCTCCTGGGGGTCGGCATCGGGTTCATCAATGGACTCATCACGGTCAAGCTTCGGATCCCCAGTTTGATCACTACGCTCGGTATGTTCTTCTTGCTGACGGGAATCACGGTCTCCTACGCGCATAGCCAACCGATCCGCATGCCGGTCCAGGAACCATTCAATGTGATCTTCGGCGAAAATCGATTTGGTCCGCTCGATTCGCTTTTCTCGTGGGACGGACTTACTGGATTCACGCCGATCCTCTGGACATTGGCGGTCGTCTCGATCCTGACTCTCGTTCTTTCTCGCACGGTCTTTGGACTGCATGTGATTTCCACCGGTAGCAACCTGCTGGCCGCCCGTGAGATTGGCGTGCGCACGGACCGCATCAAGATCGCGGCCTTCATGATTGCGGGCGCGCTGGCGGCGTTGACCGGTCTGCTCACCGCTACCGTGACCGGCTCGGCGGCGCCCGACGCCGGTGGGAGCATTCTGATTCTGCTCGCCATCGCCGCCGCGGTGATCGGCGGCACCTCGCTCATGGGCGGGTCGGGCACGGTGATCGGCGCTCTGATCGGCGCATTCGTCATTTCCTGCCTCAACAACGGTCTGGTGCTGTTGGGCGCCCAGGCCACGGAATCGAACATCTATCTCGGATTGGCGATCCTGGCGGCCATGATTCTCAATGTGCAGCTCGATGCCGTGCGGATACGGAGGAAGCGCTAATGATCGATGCGACGTCACCGGTCATTCTCGAGGCCGAGCACCTGAGCAAACGTTTCGGTGCAGTCACCGCGCTCACCGATGTCAGCTTGCGATTGCACCGGGGCGAGGTGCTCGGGCTGGTGGGAGACAATGGCGCCGGCAAGTCGACGCTGATCAAGATTCTGTGCGGCTTTCACAAGCCTGATAGCGGAACCTATACATTCGACGGGAAGCCAGTCCACCTGGATTCGCCGATCGAAGCCCGAGCTTTGGGTATTCAGACCGTGTATCAGGATTTGGCGCTGATCAACGATCTCAGCGTTTACCACAACATGTTCCTGGGCAGGGAACGAAAGAAACGGATCCTGGGTATTCCGTTTCTCGACAACCAGCTGATGCGCGCGCTGACCATCGAATACCTGAATAATCTCGGTATCCGCATTCCCAATGTCGACAACACGGTCGCGATGCTCTCTGGCGGTCAGCGCCAAAGCGTTGCCGTCGCCCGTTCCATCTACTCGAACCCGACCGTCCTGATCATGGACGAGCCGCTGGCCGCGCTCGGTGTGCGCGAAAGCCGTCTCGTCCTGGATCTGGTGCTCGAATTGAAGAAGCGGGGCGATATTTCGATCATCCTGATCGCCCACAACTATGCGCAAGTGTTCGAGGTTTGCGATCGCATCAACTTCCTCAGCGGAGGAGAAATCGTCTACGACGCCCGCACCGCCGATACGACCGTCGTCGATCTGATCGACCTGGTAACCCAAGGGTACAAGACCGGCGCCCACCCGCCG
>JBIQLF010000004.1:0-75896 GCA_044464585.1 Thermomicrobia bacterium | reverse complement strand
CGTCGATCTGATCGACCTGGTAACCCAAGGGTACAAGACCGGCGCCCACCCGCCGTCAACAGCCAACGCCGACCGCCCGGATTCCTGATTCGCCCGTTTGCTGGATTGGAATGCACCATTCACCTACATCTAGTGAATGGGCAAATCTTGCTGAGTAGTCACGGAGCGCGCAACCATGGTCTGGGCCCATAAGGTTTCAAGAAGTTGTGATGAGGACTCGGCGGAGGCTTTCCCATCAGGAGATCGAGGAGCTGGTGGCTCGATACGATGCCGGAGCGAGCACACCGGCGCTGAGCCGGGAGTTCGATATTTCGAAGACCGGACTTTTTCAATTTACTGCATGGCGATGGTATGGCGTTTCGGAGGCAGCCGGTGACACTCGAGGACGCTGATTGGGCTGTGCGACTGTACGAGTGGGGATTGACGGTCCGGCAGGTAGCGGGACAAGCTGGCCATTCCTCGAGCGCGATCCAGTGGGTGCTCGACGAGAGCGGCGTTGCATTAGAGCCCAGCGGTACGCTGAGGCGGACCGAGCCAGTTCAAGGACCGTAGCAGGTGGCAGCTGATCGGATCGCTCGTGGCTGGAACGGCAGGCGGACCTCACGGCAATAGCTCCGCTGCCTCATACGCCGGTTCTGCAGATTGGCCCGATAAATGACTCGGCTGGTTCCAATCTTCCGACGAACGTGTATCGGATGAGACTGGAGTGGTCCGCGTTCTGATTGCGCTCGTCCCACCGCCGGTCTCCGGTAAAGTGCACGACTGCCTCGATCTGAGGTCGATTCGTCGATGCACCAAAGGAGCGCATGTGCAACTTGTCGATAGTCACTGTCATATTTCGTCGCTCTGGTATGAGCCGGTGGAGTCACTTCTCTTCCAGATGGATCGCAACGGCGTCGATCGGGCGGTGCTCATCCAGATGTTCGGGCAGTTCGACAATCGAGAACTGCTGGATGCGAAGCAGCGGTTTCCAGGACGGTTTGCGCCCGTTGTGATGCTCGACGTTTCGGACGCCGATGCGATCGAGACCGTGCAGCGGCTCGCGCGCGACGGTGCGCGAGGCATTCGGCTCGAAGCAACGTCGCGTTCAAGCGGCAACGATCCCCTGGCGATCTGGAAGAGTGCGGCGGAGCTTGGGGTGCCGGTGAGCTGCAATGGCGAGACCGCCAACTATCTTGCTCCGGAGTTTCGGGCAATCCTCGAAACGCTCCCCGAGTTAACGATCGTGATCGAGCATCTCGGTCGAGACGATGGGAGCCCGGGTGGCATCGAGAATGAATCCGATTTCGATGCCTTGCTCGAGCTCGCCCAATACCCGAATCTCTTCCTGCGATTTCATGGGCTCGGAGAACTGCTCCGCCGGCAAGCGATATTTGACGGAGATGCGACGCCGTTCGTTTCGTCGGCGCGTAATCGTCTGGTCGACGCAGTCGGAGCATTCGGCCCAGATCGCATGATGTGGGGCAGCGATTTTCCACCGGTATCCAGCCGGGAGGGCTATCGGAATGCCTTGCACCTTCCGCGTGAGGCGCTCGCGCACCTCGGTAAAGATGCCATCTCCCAACTCTTCGGGGGCACCGCCGCGCGCGTCTTTCGGTTCGACTGAACGCCCATATCCCGAGCAGTGTCGCAATTCGTATCCATTTCAGTTGAAATTGGATACAATATGGTATAGATTGGATAACAGAATTCGGCAGATGGATAGAAGACCAGTCACTCGCAGGGTGACCGGTCTTCTTAGAAGAGAAGATGAGGGAACCTGTGCCAGCCCGACGACCGTACATGTACTCGGATCTCACCTGGCCGGAGGTGCGCGACGCGATCGATCGCCAACCGGTGGTGATCCTGCCCGTTGGGACTGTCGAGCAGCACGGTCATCATCTTCCGCTCGATACCGATAACTTCCTGATCGGGTCCGTCACTGAAGAGGTGGGACGGCGAGCCCCTGACGATGCGCTCGTGATGCCGGTCGTTCCCTATGGATTCAATTGGCATCACATCGACTTTCCCGGAACGATCGGTATCGATGTGGCCAACCTGATCAACTATCTTGGCGATATCACGCGTAGCCTTGCCTATCACGGTTTCGAGCGCATTCTGCTCGTATCAGGTCATGGATCGAATACCGCATTGCTCGATCTCGTTGCGCGAAAGACCGTGATCGAGACTGGGGCGCTGTGCGCGTCGTTCATGTATCTGAATATCGTGCGGGGTGAGGTGAACGAGATCGTCGAGTCTCCCATCAGTCACGCTTGCGAGTGGGAGACGTCGCTCTATCTCCATTTCGATCACGATCGTGTGCAGATGGACTCGGCCGTCCGCGACTACAACATTCCCGAATCGCAGTTCTTCCGCCGGGCGGTCAACTCTCCCGTTGCCATGATGGAGTGGTGGAGTAGTTTCTCGGACACTGGCGTTGTCGGGGATGCCTCGCTTGCCACCCTCGAAAAAGGAAGTGACATCTTCGATGTCACGATCGATCGGTTTGTCGAGCTCGTCAAAGAGCTCCGCCAGCGTGAGAAGCGTCCGCGGCGTGACCATCACCGACCGCCGTTCTTTGGCACAGACGGACAGGGCGCCTAGCCATGGCGAAGCGCGCATTGGACCAAATTGCCGCGGAAATTGTCGGGTTGCAGGCGTTCGTTTCGACGCCGTTCCGGACCGATGGCGAGGTCGACGTTCCCCAGCTCCGAGCGCATCTCGATTGGATGTTCGACCCGACTGGACGGATGCCCGCGGGTTGCTTTCCCGCCTGCGGAGCGGGAGAGGTGTGGTCGCTCGATTTCGACGAGTATGCCGAAATCGTTGGCGCCGCGGTGCAGACTGTTGGCAATCGGGCGCCAGTGATTGCGGGTGTTGGGTATGGAACGCGCGTTGCGGTGTCCATGGCTCGCGCTGCAGCCGACCTGGGAGCCGATGGCGTTCTGGTCTTTCCTCCCTATCTGACTGCCGGTCCACCTGATGGTCTCTTCGACCACTATCGCGAGATTGCGGAATCGGTCGATGTTGCTGTTCTCATCTATCAACGAGCAGGCTCTCAACTCGACCGAGATACGATCCTCCGTTTGGCCACTATCCCGAATGTCGTGGGTCTCAAAGATGGGACTGGCGATTTCGATCTCATCGACGCCCTTCGTTCGAATCTGGGAGATGCCTTTTTGCTCGGCAACGGCATGCCCGTAGCCGAGACCTGGGCGCCGGCCTATCTGGAACATGGTGTGCGGAGCTATTCGCCGGGGGGTATCGACTTCCTGCCCGAACTTGCGTGGCCGCTCGATGATGCGCTGTCGAGTAATGACACTGCAACCGTCGAACGGATCCTCGCAGGATTCTTCCGCCCATTGAAGTCGCTGCGTGAACGACAAGTCGGCTACGGAGTCTCGATCAACAAAGCCGCACTGGAGTTGCGAGGCGCTCTTACTGGTAATCCGCGTCCACCCCTGATCGCGCTACGGCCAGACGACCGCTCCGATCTAGAGGCGCTCCTGGAACATGGGCTTACCCTTGCCGCTGAGGTCACGGGCCAGCCACGCGCACAACGCTCACTGAGGTAACAACCATGGGTCTCGACGCTCCCCCCAATGGACGTCCCAAGACGATTCAGTCGCAACGACCGCTTCGGTTGAGCGTTGTCGAGGCGCTGCGCGATGCCATCGGCTCGGGCAGCCTCAAGCCAGGTCAGCGGATCGTCGAACAGGAACTCGCGGAAGAGTTGGGCGTGAGTCGCCTGCCCATTCGAGAGGCCATCCGACAATTGGAGTACGAGGGCTTGTTGGACTCCATTCCCCATAAAGGTGCGTTTGTAGCGACGGTGAGCGAGCGGGACATTCGCGAGCTTTTCAGCCTGCGCGACTCGCTCGAAACGCTGGCTGCCGGACTGGTCGCGCAACTGGCGTCGCCCGGGGAGGTGAATCAGCTTCAGTCGATTGTCGATCAGATGCGAGAGCAGAGCCAACGGCGCGATTTTGCGCGTCTCTTCGAGATCGACACCGAGTTCCATACATTGCTTTGCACCTTCTCTCAACACCGGCGCTTGGTCAAGCACTGGAATCTGGTCTACGGGCAATGGAGAGCGCTCGATTCGCTCATGGACGAGGTTCCGATCCTCGATGGCCTTCCCGATGAGCATCCGATCATCCTGACGCTGCAGGACTTCGCACGGTCTCATCAAGTGTTGGTCGACGCTATTCGTATCGGCGATATCGACGGAGCGCGCGAGGCCATGCATATCCATATGGAGGAAGCGCAGCAGAGCACTCTGGACATTCACCTCGTTGCGCGACCGCGAGGGTCATTCGAATGACCGGGCAATTCGGGCAGTTGGCGCACGCGCAGAGCGACGTCATGACCGTGCTGGGCCCCATCGACCCAGCTGACCTTGGTGTCGTCCTGCCGCATGAACACGTTTTGCTCAATGCGGTCCGATGGGATGCCGATCTGTGGATCGACGATGTCGATCTGGCGATCCAGGAAGTCGAGCTCTTTCGCGAGCTGGGCGGAACCACGATTGTCGATGTAACCAGCTGCGGTATCGGACGTGATCCTGCCGGACTTGCTCGGGTCGCCGAGGCGACGGGCATCAACATCGTCATGGGGTCGGGTTGGTATCACGAGGGATGTTACGCCCAGGAGCTTTGGCGCAGGACTGCAAACGAGATTGCCGACGAGATTGTGCGGGATCTCACTCGCGACGTGCCGGGAACCGGCGTGCGGGCGGGAATCATTGGCGAGGTGGGTTGCCGCGGTGATTATGTGACTCCAGTCGAGGAGCGCGTATTGCGTGCCGCCGCGCGCGCGCATCACGAGACTGGCCGCTCGATCATCACGCACGGTGACTTTTCGCCGATTGGACTCGCACAGCTCGATATCTTCGAAGAAGAGGGGGTCGATCTTACCCGAGTCATCGTCAGCCATTGCGATAGCTGTACCGACCCGGCATATCACACGGCCGTCGCGGCACGGGGAGCCTATGTCGAGTTCGATCTGGTGCGCGGCAACAGCCGCTGGGAAATCGATCGGCATCTCCGCTGGATCCAACGATTGACCGATCAGGGGTATCTGGATCAGATACTCGTCTCCCACGATGTCTGTAAGCTGAAACATCTCACCACCTACGGCGGATTTGGTTACGGCTATCTCCTACGCGAGTTCGCATACGAGCTGGAGAGAGCGGGATTCGGACCGGAAGAGCGAGCGAAGCTCTTTCGCATCAACCCCATGCGTGCATTGACGGGGCTGCCGCCAGATGCAGCTTCGATCGACGCTTGAACCAAGGAATCATTGTCGATTCGGGCCAACGAACAAGGCATAGGAGAGTGAAGATGGAACCGCGCGTGTCCCAGACAGAGTTCGTGCAAGTCGATCGCCGACAGCTTCTGCGAGGCGCTCTCGCTGTTACTGCTGCGTCAGGATTGATTGGCCGGTCGCCGGTATCGATTGGCGCGCAAGACGCTGGGGACGGGGCCCCGTTCCCTGTTTTCAATCGCTGCGAGGAATGCGCACCCGTTCGCGGCGGCGATGTCCGTGCATTTCTGACCGACTTTTGGCAGAACAACACGAACTTCTGGAAGACAACCGCCTGGTTGAATGCCAAACGCCTGGCGTTCAACACATTGATCACCCACACCGATCACACGTTGATCGAATTCAAGCCCGAGCTCGCCGAGTCGTGGACCCTGTCGGATGATGGCACGGTGGCTACGCTCCAGTTGCGGCAGGGCGTGACGTGGCATGACGGGGAGCCGTTCACTGCGACTGATGTCGACTACACCATTCATGCATTCCTGAATCCAGCTGGACCGAGCACGATTGGCCCAGCACTGGGACTCGACTTGCTCGTAGGTGGTGACGCGTATTTGGATGGATCGGCGGATCGCATTGCTGGTGTGCGCGTCGTCGACGACCATACGATCGAGCTGGAAACGACGCAGCCGGTTGGGTTCCTCTTCAAGCTCACACCCATGATCATCCTGCCCGAGCATGTCTTCGGGCCGATCGCGCCTGAGGATCTCGAGGTTGCCGAGGCGACCTCGCAGTGGATTGGGACTGGTCCGTTCCAATTCGTGCGGTACGAGCCTGGACAGTTCGCGGAGTTCGCGCGGAACGAACGTTACTGGAACGGCGCGCCACTGCTCGATCGCATCATCGCGGTCGAGTACCAGGATCAGGCCACCGCCGTGTTGGCCTACGAGCGGGGCGAAGTCGATCTGGTCATGAAGATCGGGGGCCCCGATCTGACGCGTCTGCGCGAGCTCGAGGGCACGGTCATCGTTGGAGCGGCGGTTGATTTTCCGAATGCCTATGCATTCAATTTCCAGCGGGAGTATCTGCAGGATACGCGCGTTCGCCAGGCACTGATGATGGCGATCGATACCAATGCCGTTCGGGACGGACTCTTCGGCGATACCGTCGAACTGACGACGAGTCCGATGCCGCATCCGTTGTGGACCGATCCCGATCTGCCAGCGACCTATCCATATGATCCGGAGGCCGCTAAGCAACTCCTGTCGGATGCTGATTGGGATGGCAGTCGAGAGATCGAGCTCAGTAGCTATTACGACGATCAAACGACGAGGAATCTACTGGCAGCAGTTCAGCAGTATTGGAATGCGGTCGGCGTCAAGGCATCTGTCCGTATCGTTGATGTCGCCAGTGTCTTTCAGACCTGGATCGATGGTGACTTCGATGTTGCCTATATCGGCGCTCAGGGCAGCGCAGATCCAGATCTCATTGCGACATTCGTCGGATGTGAGACCACGCCCGAGCAGGGATACCAATCGTTCGGATCGAACTTCTGGCGGTACTGCAACCCCGACCTCGACGCCCAATTTGCGACGGCACGCACGATTGTTGATACCGAGGAGCGGCGGCAGGCCTATCGCGACATCCAGGATGTGATGGCGGCCGATCTGCCCTATGCGCCGGTCTGGGCGCCGATTCGGGTTGCTGCGGTCCGCGAGAACCTGGTGAACGGCAACTGGGCTCAGGACTATGTGGATGGGAACTACGATCAGGCGTATGAGACCTGGTTCTTCGCTGAGTAGCACCGCGAGATTGGGATCGCGTCCGGGCGCTTTTGTCGCGCTCGGATGCTCCCGTTGTGGAGTATGGAGCTAGGGATGCTCGCGTACATCTTGCGCCGCTTGGCGATCGCCGCGCCGACGCTGATCGGAATATCCATCTTGACATTTGCGTTCACGGCGTACGCACCGGGAGATCCATTGACCCGTCTGGTCGCAAATGTCGAAGGTGGGCGGTCGGGCCCTATGACGCCGGAAGCACTTGCCGAGCTTCGCAGAGAACATGGGCTCGACCGGCCCTTGCCAGTTCGATATCTGAAGTGGGTGCGCGAGGTGGCCACTGGCAATCTGGGCGAGCGATACACCGACCGGCGCGATGTCTCCACTGTCATCTTTCGCGAGCGTCTTCGTCCCACACTCGAGTTGATGGGTGTTGCTCTGCTGATTTCGATTTGCGTGGGTATTCCACTCGGTGTCATCTGTGCGATCAAGCAGTATGGATTTCTCGATTATTCGTTGACCGTTGGATCGTTTGTCGGAATCTCATTGCCTGAATTCTTCGCCAGTATCTTGCTCATCTACTTTCTGGCGGTTCGGCTGGAGCTCGTGCCGACTAGTGGTCGTATTACGCCAGGGGCGCAGTATTCACTTACCGACAATCTGCACCACATTGTTTTGCCGGCAATCGTTCTTTCACTGGGACAGATCAGCATTCTGATGCGGTTTACGCGCTCCAGTGTGCTCGAAGTCATTCGAAACGATTTCGTCAATACGGCCCGTGCGAAGGGGCTCTCCGAGTCACGCGTTCTCACTCGCCATGTCTTGCGCAATGCGTTGCTGCCGTTGATCACCATCATCGGCACCATGATTCCGCGGCTGATCGGCGGGTCGGCGGTGGTGGAATCGGTCTTTCAATGGCCCGGACTCGGATCCCTCTATCTAGATTCCGTTTACAACCGCGATTTCATCACCATCATGGCCATGATGCTGTTGACTGGAGTGGCCGTCCTGCTATCCAACTTAGCCGCCGACGTGGCCTACGCGATCGTCGATCCACGGATTCGGTTGAGCTGATGGTCGAACAGGCACTGCCCCAGGAAGGCTCTCCATCTCTCCTGTCAGTGGAGCAAGTTCAGCCGTTCGGCTCTGTAACTGGTGACGTAGGAGTTCCAGGCGGACTGCGCGCTCGGCCGAGCGTTTGGCGCCGGTTTCGCCGGCATCGCCTCGCAATCCTGGGCGTCATTGTGCTCGGGTCGTTGATCGCCATATCGCTGTTGGCGCCCTGGCTAGGTACACAGAATCCGAATCAGATCGACCTGTCCGCGGTTGGGCAGTCCCCGAGTCGAGCGCATTGGCTGGGCACCGATCTGGTCGGTCGGGATGTGTACAGCCGCTTGCTCTATGGAGGTCGTGTCTCGCTGCTGGTCGGTATCGCATCTGTAGCGTTGTCGATGTCGATCTCGATTGCCGTGGGAACCGTCGCGGGTTTTTATCGCGGGCCAGTCGACACGGTGGTCATGCGTGTCACCGATGTCGTCATGTGCTTTCCCACCTTGATCATCCTGATTTCGATGGTTGCGTTGGTTGGGCCAGGACTCTGGACCATGATCCTGGCGCTTGGATTGCTGGGTTGGCCGTGGGACGCGCGAATTGCGCGTGCCCAAACGATGTCCGTCCGGGAGCGTGAGTTCGTGCAAGCGGCGGAAAGTTGTGGCGCGACCAACAGAAGGCTCATTCTCCGCCATATTCTGCCGAATATCTCGGCGCCGCTCATTGTGGCTGCGACCTTTGGTGTTGCCTGGAACATCTTGCTGGAAGCGACCTTGTCGTTCCTTGGACTAGGGATACAGGAACCGACGCCAAGCTGGGGGAACATGCTCAATGCCGCTCGGGCGGTCGATGTCATCGAGCGGATGCCGTGGCTTTGGGTTCCGGCCGGGCTGCTGATTGCCGCTTGCGTCCTGAGTGTGAATTTCATCGGTGACGGCCTGCGCGATGCGCTCGATCCGAGGTCGATGAATGAATAGCCGGTCGATGGGCCTACGTGAGGGGAAAAAGGAGAAGACATTGGCGGTCATCGAAGCATTGCCGGGTGGCGCAAAGGATCTTGCATTTCCAAAAGAGGAATATCTCGGACGTATCGCCCGGGTTCGCGAGCGGATGCAGGCGCAGGGAATCGATGCGCTGCTCGTCTATCATGCGCCGAATGTGATCTATCTCTCGGGATATCAGAGCATCAACATGTACGACAGCGAGTGTCTGGTGCTCGGGCTGGAAGGTGATCCCATTCTGCTCGTCCCGGAGCGAGAGCTGGGCGGCGCGCTTATCTATTCGTGGGTGGACGAGCCAAGAATCTTCCTACGCACCGAATATCCAGACACCACCTTCCGCCAGCCGATGCGAGCTGCCTGTGACGCACTGGCCGAGCTCGGAGTTGCGAACGGTCGCGTCGGACTCGAGCTCCGCAGCATGGGGGTGGCGGCACGGAAGTATGAAACGCTCGCCGGCATGCTTCCGAATGCCGAGATCGTGGATGCAACAGGGTTGGTCGAAGGAGTCAAAGCGATCAAGTCGCCGCTCGAGATTGGGCATCTCAGGCGTTCCGCTGCAATGACGGATCTTGGCATGCAGGCAGCGATCGGGGCGGTTGCCGACGGGGCCACCGATAACGATGTTGCGTCGGCCGCGTACGCGGCCATGATGACCGCGGGGAGTGAGTACCTTTCGCTCGCGCCAATCGTGACCATTGGGCCACGAGCCGGAATCATTCATTCCACCCACCGGCGCGTCACCATGCATGCTGGTGAAGGTGTGAACATCGAGCTGGGAGCTGCATATCACCGATATATGGCGCCGACCATGCGCACCGTCACGGTGGGGACACCGAATCCGTGTGTCGAGCGATTGGCGAACGCGTGTATCACGGCTATGAACAATGTGCTTCAGACCATGCGTCCCGGAGCGACCGCGGATGACGTTGCCCGGGAAGGGATGAAGGGGATCGAACTGGCCGGCGATGGGGTCATCTTTCATGGATGCTTCGGATACTCGCTCGGTGCGACAGTCCCCCCATCATGGACTGACGGAGCCATCAGCCTTTTCCTGGATGGTACGCAAGTCTTGCAGCCCGGTATGGTCTTTCACGTGCCGATGGGATTACGAATTCTTGGATCCTGCGGTGCGATGTGCAGCGAAACCGTTCTCGTTACCGAAAACGGCAGCGAGTCGCTGACTACGGTCGACCGCAAACTCTTCGAGGTGCATGCATGATCCGACCGACCGCTGTTGCTTGCTTGATAGGGACTGCTCGCTCCGAATGACTTCCCTTGGAATCTGCATTGTTGGATGTGGAGCAATTGCCGAGATCCACGTTGGCATTTTTCGCGAGCTCGGCGCGTCGATCGAATGTGTGGTGGGGAGGACCGCAGCCTCGGCCGCCTCCTTTGCCGAACGCTTGGGAATTCCAGTTGCGACGGGCGCCCTCGATCGAGCGTTGGAAACGGTGGCGATCGATGCCGTTGTGATTGCGAGTCCGAATCACTGTCATGCCGAACAGGCAACAACTGCCCTGGAGGCGGGACGAGACGTACTCGTCGAAATCCCGATGGCGCTCTCATATGACGAAGCGGTGGCATTGACCGAGCTCGCCGAGCGACGCGGGCGCGTCTTGATGCCGGCTCACAGTGAGCGGTTCATTCCGAACATTCGGGCGGTCAAGAATCGCATCGATCGTGGCGAGGTAGAGCTCGTCCATATCATCGCGCGAGAGACGGCGCTTCGCCGGCACAACGTCGGCTGGACCGGACGTGAGCGGAGCTGGACCGACGATTTACTCTGGCATTTTGGGGGACACGCGGTCGATCTCGCGATGTGGCTCGCCTGCGCAAATGAAGCTGAGATCCATGTGCAATCGAGTCAGATCGATCGCGGCACTGGTGCTGTGATGGATATCGACCTGATGCTCAAGACACCAAGACAACAGTTGATTTCGATCGGTCTTTCCTTCAATAGCCATTTCGCGCTGCACGAGTATTTGATGATTGGAAGAGAAGCGTCTTTCCATTTCGATCGTGGGCGGATGACCGATGTAAATGGCAGGTGCGACGATCCCGCCAGTCTGGGTGAGGATTACTACCACCTTTCCTGGCGAACGCAAGACGCGGAGTTCCTGGCCGCGCTCCGCGAGCAACGAGCTCCGTCGCTCTCTGCACGTGATGTGCTGCCGGCTATGCGCATGCTCCAGGACGCATCGAATCTTCTCTCGGTCACGGAGGTAGCGTCCAGATGACGATCTATGCACGTTGGGGGGTCAGGCCGGTTATCAATGCGGCTGGTACACAAACCCGTGCCGGTGGCACCCTCATGGATCCGGAAGTAAGTGATGCCATGGTGCAGGCGGCACGAAGCTTCGTCCGAATCGACGAGTTGCAGGATGCGGCCGGAGCGTTGATTGCGGGGGCAACTGGAGCTGAAGCTGGCTATGTCACTTCGGGGGCCTCAGCCGGAATCACGCTGGCGGTCGCCGCTTCGATTGCCGGGCTCGATGTCGACCGAATGAACCGATTGCCTGACACCAGTGGCATGGCTGCTGAGGTAATCGTACAGCGACCGCATCGTAACGCATACGATCACGCCGCACTCGTGGCCGGAGCACGACTTGTCGAAGTGGGAACGTCCGGTTTCCCCGGGCGGGGCGCAAGCTGGCCATGGCAAGTCGAAGCGGCGATCACCGACCAAACGACGGCGATTCTTTGGCCCGTCTCCGATATTCCCGGGGTTGCGTCACTCGAAGAGGTGAGCACGATCGCCCATCGCCATGGAGCCGATGTCATCGTCGATGCCGCGGCCGCACTCCCGCCAGCCCGCAATCTGCGCCGGTTTATCGAGCTTGGAGCCGATGCCGTGATCTTCAGCGGGGGCAAGGCGATTCGGGGTCCGCAAAGTACTGGTATCGTCGCGGGGCGTCGAGATTTGATCGAGTCGATTGCCTTACAGCATCAGGACATGGATATCTATCCGGAAACCTGGTCGCTCCGTGGCAAATACCTCGAATCCGGTGTCCTCCCCGGGCCACCGCATCATGGTATTGGTCGTGGTTTCAAGGTCGGCAAAGAGGAGATTGTCGGATTGATGGTCGCCCTCGAGCGCTACCTGGCGCGAGATCACGAGACCGAAGCGATGGAGTTCAAAGTACGGATCCAGGCAATGGCAGATGGGCTCCAAGGTATCGATGGGGTCGAACCTGAAATCTATATCGATCCCAAACGGCCGGTTCCAGTGCTTCGACTCCATCTGAACGAAACCGCTATTGGATCGAGCGCTTATGACATCGTGAACGAGCTTGCCGAGGGTGATCCTCCGATTCTGCTTTCAGAAGGATTTGCCTACAAAGGCATCGTGGGCGTCAACCCGCTCGGTGTCCAGCCAAGCGAAGACGTTATTGTGGTGGAGCGACTCCGTGCTGCCTTGGCATAACAACGGGTGTACTCATCGCCTGACAGGACACCTTGCGGGCTGGCACGCCTCACATGCGGGATAGAGTTGCCAGAGTTTGGTACATGCCTCGTCGGTCGTGTGCTGCTGGTCGATACGGGATGTAGCCGTATTGCGGGTCGCCACCTAGGCTATGATCGTTGTTTCCACCTGCGTCTGGGTGGCGAATCGCTACCCCAGGCATCGGCGTTGCAGCACACTCATCCCGATTTCGGCCATACTCGACCGACTCCCACGCTTGGGGATGTGATGGATCTCCAGCTTCTCCGCCACACATTTGGCCTCGGCCGGGGGAGGGGCTCCGTACAGCGAGGGGAGAGCATGGACATCGACCAACTCGCAAACCACATACGTTCACTCGATCCGGGTTCGCTGCGCACTGATCCGCTCCTGTCGGAACGAAGGTGCACTGTGAGCGGCTGCTCGGTGCAGCGGATTTCCTAATACACGCCCTGATTCATAGGGTGTTTGTTTCAATAGGATTAACTTGGTACGCCTGGCAGGATTCGAACCTGCGGCCTTTGGGTCCGCAACCCAACGCTCTATCCCCTGAGCTACAGGCGCATTCGCATTGTGCTCGAACGGTCGACCGTCCGCGGCGGGAAGGGAGGGATTCGAACCCTCGGAAGAGATTTGAGCCCCTTCAACCGCTTAGCAGGCGGCCCCATTCGACCACTCTGGCACCTTCCCAGATGCTCGACTTACGATCGAACGGGCCGGTGGCTGGCGGAGAGGGAGGGATTCGAACCCCCGGAGCTTTCGCTCAACTGTTTTCAAGACAGCCGCCTTAAACCACTCGGCCACCTCTCCGAGTCGCAAGCCGGGAAAGTATACGCCAGATTCTCACCGCGTGCGATCTTTTCCTAGGCCACGTCCGGGAACACGATGACACTGCGCGCGACCTCGCCCCGGTTCAGCGCCGCATAGCCGTCGTTCACCGCATCGAGGGAAATTCGCTTCGAAACCAGCTCGTCGAGTTTCAACCGGCCATTCAGATAGGCATCGACATAATTGGGGATATCGACGCGGAATCGATTCGATCCCATATTCGACCCGACGAGACGCTTACCGTCTCCCATGAGGAGCTCGCCATTGATCTCGATCATCTGGCCTTCCGGAATCATGCCGACGACCACCGCGGTTCCGCCCTTGGCCAGCATCTGAAAAGCCTGTTCCGCGGCTTTCTTGAGACCGATCGCCTCGAAGGCATAGTCGACGCCGCCCGGCACAAGCTCCAGCACTGCTTCGACTGCATCGTCCTCCGAGGCATCGATGGTGTCGGTGGCTCCGTAGGTGCGGGCAAGATCGAGTTTCCATGCCAGCTTGTCGATGGCAATCACCTTGCCAGCGCCAGCCAACGCGGCGCCTTGCACTGCGTTCAGGCCGATGCCGCCACAACCGATGATCGCGACGGTAGCTCCCATTGGAATGCGCGCGGTGTTCACGACCGCGCCGACCCCGGTGGCGACCGCGCATCCGACCAATGCGGCCCGGTCCAGCGGCATATCCGGCCTGACCTTCACCGTGCTGTTTTCGTGCACCAGCATCTGCTCTGCAAATGCGCCCAATCGTGCGAACTGATTGACCCGGCGGCCCTCGAACGATAGCCGCGGTGACTCCGAAATGTGGCGTTCGAGCCCGTGCCGATCGCACAGGTAGGGACGGCCGGTCGTGCAATACTTGCAGGTGCCGCAAAACGACGACAGACATGTGATCACATGATCCCCCGGCGCCAGATACGTGACATCGCGGCCGGTTGCCAGCACGATCCCGGCGGCCTCGTGACCGAGCACGCAGGGGAGATCGGTGTGATATTTACCTTCGAGGAAATGCAGATCGCTGTGGCAGAGCCCGGATGCAGCCACCTGGATGAGGACCTCGCGCGGTCCTGGTTCCGCAACATCCAGATCGACGATTTCCAGTGCGCCAGGAACTTCGAACTGCACAGCTGCTCGCATTGGACTCGATTCTCCCAGTCGATTTGCCTGTCAATTCGGGGAATTGTACGCGGGACCGGAACGATCCTCGCAGGGGGACACGGTGCTGAGTATGATGACGTTCGAGCGGGACGGTGATGTCTCGAAGGGAGTGGTCGTGCGGTTCGAAATCTGGTTTCCGGTATTCACGCTGATTCTCGGTGGAGTGCTGGGTCTGGCCATGAGCCGCATCACGATGCGATGGGGGCGCTTGGAACGGCGCGAGGCGCATCGCGAGCAATTTCAGTTCGAAAAGCTGACCGAGCTGCTGGCAATGGCGGCCCGCTGGCATGCGATCACCGATCGGCACTACTGGAACTGCGTGGCGGAGCACGATGCCCGGCGTCGCTGGCCGGTGGGACCGAATGGCGAACCGCTCGATCCCAAGGATCGTAGCGAATACAACCAGGTTTGGACCGAATTGCAGGTGCTCTCGTTTCTGGTCGACGATCAGGAATTGCGCGACGAGATCGACGAATTGCGCGATGCTGCCACCCAAACCATCGAGGCGGCCAACCGCGACCAGGGGACGATGGCCTATCAGCGCGAAACCGAAATCTATCTTGCGCTGGCAAAACGTGTGGGCCGGTTACTCAGCGCCGATGCTGGCGCGGTCTGACGGCTTCCGGGCGAACGACAAGAGCGATCGCCATCCGTGACCGATCACGGTTCGAGTGGGAGCGAATCCTCGTAGTCTTCCAGCGATTTTTGATAGTGTGCGGTCCGGCGACGGGAAACGAGCGCGTTGGTTTCCTGTGCGGACACCCCATAACGGCGCATCACATAGCGCACGCATTCCAACCCAGCTTCGAATTCCGGTTGCACGATCTCGTTGGCGCCGCTCTCACGCAGGATTTCGACTCGGGCGGCCGATTGGGCGCGGGCGAAGATCGAGATCGATGGATTCACTTTGCGCGCATAGCGGATGGCCGCCGGAGTCGAGATGAGATCGACCGCCGCCAGGACGAGCACCCGGGCATTGCGGACTCCGGCGTGTTCCAACACGGGTTCGGCGCCAGCATCCCCATAAATCGCATGGATCCCCCGCGCTCGCAAATCGCGAACGATCGCTGGGTTGATTTCCACGACAGTGTAGCTGAATCCCCGGCGTTCCAGTGCGTCGCCGAGCACCGCTCCCATGCGGCCATATCCGCAAATGATGGTGTGACGGCGGAGCTCCGCGGCGGGCGGCTCGTCGCCCGCGATGGCGAGCTCCTGCTTTTTCACCCCGGGGAGATGAGCCGAAACATCGATGAGCGATGGAGCAAGCTTGACCACGAACGGTGTCATCAGGATCGAAGCGACGGCCACGGCCAGAATGACGCCGAATTGATCTCCGTCGATGATGCGATCGTTGTGGCCCGCGCCCGCCAGCACGAAGCTGAATTCACCCATCTGCGCCATGAAGATTCCGACCAGCGCGGCGGTCATATGGTTGACGCCCGCCGCCAATAGCGCGCCACCAATGATGAGGACCTTGCCCATGACGACGGCGCCGGTGAACAGAACGATCTGCGGGAGGTGATGCACGATGTAATCCGGATCGACCAACATACCGATCGAAACGAAAAAGAGCGTGGCGAACAGATCACGCAGCGGGATGATTTGGCTGAGAACCTGCCGGTCATATCCCGATTCAGAAACGACTAATCCAGCAAGAAACGCTCCGAGTGCGAGCGATAGTCCAGCTTTCTGGCTGGCGAGCGCGGTGCCAAAAGCGATGAGCACCACGATCAGCAAGAAGAGCTCACGAGATTCGGAGCGAGCGACGACGAACAGGATGCGCGGCACCAGCCGCGTGCCGAGCACGATCACCAACCCGAGTGCGATCCCGGCGATACTGGTCGATTTGACCAGCTCGACGAGGATATTCGAATCGCCGTTGTCGCCCAGAACCGGCAACAGCGCAATCATCGGAACGAGCGCGAGATCCTGGACGACGCCCAACCCGAGTGCGACCCGCGCATGTTCGGATGCGCCTTCGCCGCGGCTCATCAACCAGGTCAGGGTCACGATCGAACTGGAAATCGCGAATGCGCCCCCCAGCAAGGCGGATGCCTGGAAATTCCATCCGGAAAGCACGCCGACCAGGATTCCAAGACCGATGGACGCAGGAATCTGGATTCCACCGGCGATCGAGACGGTGCGCTTGACGCGCACGATTTCGGAAATCGAGAACTGCACCCCCAATCCGAACATCAGCAGCGCAACGCCCAATTCGGCGAGTTGTTGCACGCGCAGGCGGTCGGCGTCGAAACCGGGCGTATGGGGTCCGATGATCACCCCGGCGAGCAAATACCCGATCAGCACCGGTTGTCCGAATCGCCGGGCAACCCAGCCACCCGCAAAGGCGGCGGCCAATGCGGCTGCCAGATCGAATACGAGCTCGGTATGCTCCATCGCGTGGTAGCCCTTCGGTTCGGTCGTGATCGTGCGACTCGTCAGTGTCGCCACGGCTCCGGCAACCACGGCCAGGTTCTCATGATCATCGGTTGCAGCAGCGGGGCTGCGGCGATGTGAAGTCGGTGGTATTTTCGCACGAAGAGCGGCTGTTCCAAAACACCCGCGCGATCGCGAGGATCGATATGGATGAAGGCATTGCAATCGAGCGGATGGAGACCCCGCGGCTGCTCCTGCGGCCGCTCGAAATGGCTGACGCCGAGGCAATGACCGCGCTGTTGCAGGACCCGGCGATCGCGCGATGGACATTGCGGCTTCCCTGGCCGTATACGATCGATGATGCGCGCTTTGTCATCTCGCGGCAATCAGCGGGCGATTCTGCGCCTGAGGCGGTCAACTGGGCTATTGTCGAGAAAGCGACGGGCGCGTTGACCGGTATGATCGGCTTGCACGATGTCGAGTGGCAATCGCGGCGAGCGGAGATCGGGTATTGGATGGGCGAATCGTTCCGAGGGAAGGGATACACCACGGAGGCGGCGCGACGGGTGGTCTCCTGGGCGTTCGAGACGGGAAAGCTCGAGCGCATTCAGGCAACCCATTTTCCGGGAAATGAGGCTTCCGCCGGCGTGATGCGGAAGATCGGGATGGCGCCGGAAGGGGTCATGCGCGGTCATGCATACAAGAACGGGCAATTTCACGATTCACATTTATATGCCGTTCTGCGGAGCGATTCGACCTGGATGACGACGATGGAACAAGGGGGCGGTGATGCATAGATCGATGGAGGAACGACCGCGCGTGCGTGACATCGGGCTGGTGCTCGGTGCGTTGCCGGCGGGTCCGCTGAATGCCATCACCGATGTGGCGGGGGTGCGTGTCGGGCATACCACCGTTTGGTTCGGGGATGGCGTGCTGCGCCCGGGAAACGGCCCCGCGCGCACCGGGGTGACGGTGATTCTTCCGCATGGCGGAAATCTCTTTCTCGATCGGGTTCCTGCCGCTTATGAGCAGTTCAATGGATTCGGCAAGTGCATCGGTATCGAGCAAGTGGACGAGCTTGGTGTGCTCGAGACCCCGATCGCGCTCACTTCGACATTGTCGGTCGGCCGGGTGGCGGATGGCCTGATTTCGCATGCGATCGCCCAGAATCCTGGAATCGGTATCTCGATGCCGACCGTGAATCCATTCGTTGGCGAATGCAACGATGGCTGGCTCAATGACATTCAGGGGCGGCATGTCGGCGAAACGGAAACGCTGGCCGCGATCGATTCGGCAAGGAGCGGGCCAGTTGCGGGGGGATCGGTTGGCGCTGGCACCGGCATGTCGTGTTTCGGATTCAAGGGCGGGATCGGCACATCGTCCAGAACGATCCCCGATCCGATCGGGGGCTGGACGGTCGGCGCGCTCGTGCTGGCCAATTTCGGTAAACCGGGCGCTCTGGTGATCGATGGCGTGCCGGTTGGCCGGTTGCTGGAACCAAGTATTCCAGTGGCCGAACGGGGTTCGATCGTTATGGTGCTGGCGACCGACGCGCCGATGATCGATCGGCATCTCCGGCGACTGGCCAGGCGAGCCATCCTGGGGTTGGCGCGGACCGGTTCGCTGGGCGGCCATGGCAGTGGTGATGTCGTGATCGCGTTCTCGACCGCGGATTCAGTCCGGAGGCCTTATGCTTCCGATACGTGGACGATTCCAGCGCGCTTCGTGTCGGAAGGCGGCCCGGATGGATCGAGCGAAGCGATCGACGCGCTCTTTCAGGCGGCCGTCGAATCGACCGAGGAGGCGATCATCGATGCGCTCTTTCGTGCGACGACGGTCACCGGCCGGGACGGGCACACGCGCGAGGCGCTGCCTCTCGATCTCGTGATCCCGATCCTTCGCGATGCGGGCCGGCTCCGATGAATGAGCTCAGGATGTGACTTCGCGTCTGGTGCGGACCGCAGCGGCGAGCTCCTGCAGAACTCCTTCGGTCATCTCCCACCCCATGCAACTGTCGGTCACACTCTGGCCATAGGTCATTCCGTTTGCCCAGTCGAGTTCCTGGCGTCCGTCCACCAGGAAACTCTCCAGCATGACGCCGATTATGCCAGTCTGGCCTTCGGCGACTTGCCGTGCGACATCGGCGGCGACAAGCGGTTGGCGCCGGTAGTCCTTCTTGCTGTTGCCATGGCTGGCGTCGATCATCAGCCGGGCCGGCAGATTTGCCGCTCGCAGCGATTCGAGCACGGATTCAACATTTTCCCGGTCGTAGTTCGGTCCGGTTCGCCCGCCGCGCAGGATCACATGCGTGTCCTCGTTGCCATGCGTATCGACAATGGCAGCCAGACCCTGCTCGGTCACGCTCATGAAATGGTGTGGCCACGCGGCGGCCGAAATCGCATCGATGGCGATCTGAATGTCGCCGCTCGTTCCATTCTTGAAGCCAACGGGCATGGAGAGTCCCGATGACAGATTTCGATGCACCTGGCTTTCGGTGGTGCGCGCGCCGATGGCTGCCCAGCTCACCGAATCGGCAATGAACTGCGGTGAGATCGGATCGAGGAACTCGCAACCGGCAGGCAGACCCAATTCCAGCACATCCAGGAGCAGTCCGCGGGCAATATGAAGTCCCTCGTTGACGGCATAACTGCCGTTTCCGCGTGGATCGTTGATCAGGCCTTTCCACCCGACCGTGGTGCGCGGTTTTTCGAAATAGACGCGCAAGACCAACATGAGCTCGCGCTCGAGACCGGTCGCGAGATCGGCCAGGCGTTGCGCGTAGTCGAGCGCCGCTTCGGCATCATGGATCGAACAGGGCCCCACCACGACCACCAGGCGATCGTCGCGTCCATCGAGGATGTGGCTGATCGCTCTGCGCGAGTCCTGGACCAGGATCGCCGCTTCGGCCGGCAATGGCAGTTGTTCCATCAAGATCGCCGGGGGTGTCAGCGGCCGAATTGCGCGAATCCGGAGATTGCTGGTCACGGGTGAGCCAGAATCCATCGGATTGCTGACGCGCACCACACCCGGGCGGGCAAGGAGCGTGGAATGAATCTCTGCCAGCGGGGTGCCCGCGAGCAGAATCATGGTCGGTTCCCCATCGAAGACCGTGGGTGTGAGACCGGCGGATGCGCCAGTGTCACAAACGAATTCGATGAGATCGGCAGATGATGGTGACTGCAATTCCACGAGCATGGTGGGGTCGCTACCTCGGGGGCCGCCTGGCCACGAAACGATTGCTGTACTCAGGAGCCCTTCCCGTCACGCCCGTTTCCACGGTCCGGTTGGAGCCGGCGTGGCGGTTCGGATGGAAAAGACCGAACGAAAAAGGCCGCAGTGAGCGGACCACGGCCATTTGCCTGTTCGTACTCGACGCGCGATCCCCGTCCTCGCCGTCCAGGGAGCTGCGTCCGAGCGATGGCCTATGGAGTCGCGCGATCCGAAAATGATACCGTGCCCCGGCATTTTTCGAAATGACGCAATCCGAATGAGGATGTGACGCCGAAACGAGTGGCTGCTTCCCGCAGGTTGCCCACGGCGGTCGAGGGAGGTCCTGATACGGTGAGGAGTGCTACTCTACCCCCAATTCGAGGGCGATGAACGAAGGCAGGCATCGATGGTCGTCGATGGTACTGGCCAAGAGGAATATCGTGACGATTCCGGCGCGTATTTTGTCGTCGACCGGCAGCAGATCGTCACCGAATGGAGCGATCGCGCCGCCGCCCTCCTCGCCACCCCCGCCGCCCAGGCGCTCGGGCGACCCTGCTACTCATTGGTCCGTGGCAAGAACGGCCAGCGCGGCTTCGTTTGCCAGGCGGATTGCCCGTCATTCCAACTCCTTGGCGATGGCAGGGCGACCGCGGAATGCCTGATGGATGTCACCAATGGCGGTCCGAACGCGCGTCGGATTCGATGCGAGCTGCAGGCGCTCCCACGCCATATTGGCGGCGCGGTAGGTCGCTTCTCCGACGCAACGGTGGATGGCGCCACACGCCCAATTTCGGATCCTCTGAGCGATCCAGAACCGCCCTCCGGCATCCTGCACGCGTTGATGGCGTTTGCGAACCTGTCGACATCGCTCGAACCGGGACAACTCGAAACCAGCCTGGAACGAGCGCTCGATCTGCTGCGGACGGCCACCGCGGCCGATTCGGCGGAGATCTTCTTGACCGAGCCGACCGGCTGCGATGTGCTGCTGACCGCCTATCGTGGACCATTCTGGCGCGCGTTTTGCCAGCGACCTCGTTTCACCCCAGGACAGGGATTTCCGGGACTCGTCGTCGAACGAGGAGAAGCGATCGTCAGCACGGAGCTTTCCCACGATCAGCGATTCCTGCGCGATGCAATCAAGCGCGAAGGGTTCCAAGCGTATGTCTGCGTTCCGCTGCGGATGGGAGACCGAACTCTTGGGGTTCTTTGCGTTGGCTCACGAGACGAGGGGTTCGGCGCCAGCGAAGCTCTGCGCCTGCTGACATGGTGCAGCGTTCCAATTGCCATCGCGATTCAGGCTGGGCTATTGCAAGCATCCCGGCTGGATTTGACGGGCGCGGGCGACCAGCCCGCCAGCGACCGCGATCTGGATGCGCTCCTCATTGCGGTGCTCGGGCAAGCGCGCGACCTGGCAGGAGCCGACGCGGGAACGATCACGCTCTACGATCGCGTACATGGCGCCCCATTGCGGACGCTCAGCGACGGCATCGATGCCGTCGCGCTAGCCCCCTGTGCGGACTCGGCACACCTGGCCGGCGCATGTCCTGCGCTGGGCGCAGGACATGGCATCGCCTTGTTCGGCCCACGTCGCCAGTGGCCGCTGCCCTGCCAGCAGGCGGCTCGACTGGGCTCTTCGACCTCGTGTGTACCGATGCGGCACGGAGGGGAAGATATCGGTCTCATCCAGCTCATATACCGCGATGTTGCCCCGCTTCCTCCGACCCGTCATCTGAGTCTGCTGCTCGAGTTCGCGGCCCATGCGGGAATGATGCTGTCCCTGGTGCGCGGTGGTATCGAGCACCACCGGGGATCACGTCCCGTCACCGAAAACGCCGGCGCCGGAGTCGACTCACCCGTTGGGCCCGCGGCCATACACCGGCATGGCGATCGTCCCTATCTGCGGATTCGGTGTCTGGGGTCGTTCGAGATCGAGCGGAATGGCAAAGCGCTGCCGCCCCAGGCATTCAAGCGACGCAAGGCGCAGATGCTGCTGAAACTCCTCGTGCTTCATGCCGGAACGCCGCTGGCCAAAGAATCTCTGATCGAATGGCTCTGGCCCGAATGTGATCCTGATTCCGGATCGAACCGGCTCCATGGTGTCGTCCATGCGTTGCGTGACACTGTCGAACCGGCTTCTCCGGGTAGCGACTGGCGGTTCATCCACTTCGATGGGGATCATTATCTGTTCGACTCGCACCAGGCCTGCTGGGTCGACCTGATCGAATTCAGAGAGCTCATTGCGGAAGGCCAACGCGCGCAAACGAATGGGGAACCGCGCGCGGCGCTCGACGCGTTCGAGGCGGCGATCAAGCTCTATCGGGGCGATCTATTCTGCGAGGATCGCTATGCCGAATGGGCGTTGCTCGATCGTGAACATCTGAAGGAAACCTATCTCGGCGCGCTGCAGTGGATGGCCGCCCACCACGCCCGGCACGATGACCGCGAGCGCGCAATCGGCAGCTATCGCGAAATCCTGCGAACCGATCCTTTGCGCGAGCAGACCCAGCGCGAATTGATCGAAGCGCTTTGGCGCGCGGGGCGGCGTGACGAAGCGCTGTTGCAATTCGAGCGTTTTGCCCATCGATTGCAGACGGAGCTCGACATCGCCCCCCTCCCGGAAACCGAGGCGTTGATTCGGCTGGTCCGCGCAACCCCCCGGTAACGACCGCCCGCGGCTCGGACCGTTCTCCTTTTTGTAAGCCCATCGAAAGAACAGTGGGCGATGGTGTGTCCGACCGCGGTCGGATACGCCGTTGCTTGTTCCAAACGCCGTACGCGTCGAGTCCCGGCTCCGACCAGGGCATGAGCTTTCCGTCGTCCTTGTGTAAGCGCGATGAAAGACCCATCTGCGATACAGGGGAAGAAGACAGGGAAGGGCGAGCCGTCCGGGGAACCGGCAACGCCACGTTCGGCAACGCTCGTGATCGTCGTGACCTTCGACTCGGGAGACGATGAGCGCGGGTCGCGCTGGGAGTGGCGGATCCGGTCGGTCGAAACCGGAATGGAAGGCCGTTTTCAGCGAGTGGCCGATGTGCTCGCCTTCGTCGCGGCCGTTTCGGGCCACCAACCGCCGCTCTAGGCGAGCGGCGCCTCGTCTGCCGAGGGAGATTCGAATCGATGCATCGCGTTGGGAGAGGAAGTCCGATGTCGAGTGGATCGCGTTCGCCGCGCCGTACCATCGTGCGTTCGATCGTGCTCACCGTTCTCCTGATCGTGGCGGTCTCCGGTGTCATCGTCGCGCAAACCACCCAGGTGTCCCAGGGGCAAACCATCTTCGATCAGAAGTGTCTCGGGTGCCACACGATCGGGCAGGGGAAGCTGGTCGGTCCGGACCTGAAAGACGTCAGCTCCCTGCGCGATCACACCTGGCTCGTCCAGTGGATCACCGCGCCCGACCGCATGGTGGCCGAGGGCGATGCGACCGCGATCGCGCTGACCAATGAATTCCCCGGGATCGTCATGCCAAACCTCGGTTTGACCGATGCCGAAGCGGAAGCGGTGCTGGCATATATCGATTCCCAGAGCGGAGCTGCCCCAGCCGCTTCGCCCGTCGCCACCACGGCGCCGCTGGTGGGTGATGTCACCCGTGGGAAAGAGCAGTTCACCGGCGCCAGCCGCTTCAGCGGCGGCGGACCGGCGTGCATCGCCTGCCACAGCGTGAGCGGCATCGGCGCTCTGGGCGGTGGCCAGCTTGGTCCCGATCTCACCCAGGCGGTCCACACGTATGGCGGTCCCACCGGGCTGGATGCATTCCTGGGGAATCCGCCGACCCAGACGATGAGTGTCATTTGGGGGCCGCATCCGCTGACGGCGCAGGAACGCGCCGATCTGGTGGCGTTCCTGGATCAGGCGTCGCTGACCGGACGTCCCGCAAACGCGGTCATCAAACTGTCGGCGCTTGCCTTGGTCGGCGCGGCGGCGTTCCTGCTGCTGGCGGAATTCATTTGGCGAGGTCGTTTGCGAGGCGTCCGCGGTCCGATGGTCATGGGCAGGCGGAAATGAGCGGAGTCCGAAAACCGGGTCGGTCGATCAGGAAGGTCAGATAACGATGGGCTGGATACAAGACTTGATCAATCCGAAAGCGCGGCAGTGGGAGGAGTTCTACCGCAACCGTTTTCAGAGCGACAACGTCATCCGCAGTACCCACGGGGTGAACTGCACGGGGGGATGTTCCTGGGCGGTCTTCGTCAAGGACGGGATCATCACCTGGGAGATGCAGCAGGTCGACTATCCGCAGCTCGATCCGAATTTGCCGCCCTACGAACCCCGCGGTTGCCAGCGCGGCATTTCCGCATCCTGGTATGTCTACAGTCCGATCCGCATCAAATATCCCTACGTCCGCGGGGCGCTGCTCGATCTCTGGCGCGACGCGCGTTCGCGTCATGCCAACGCGGTCGATGCCTGGGCCGAGATCGCTGAAAACCCGGTCAAGCGGACGCGTTTCCAGCGGGCGCGCGGCAAAGGCGGTTTTCGCCGCGTCGCCTGGGACGAGGTTCTGGAAATCGTCGCCGCCGCGTGTCTTTACACGGCCAGGAAGTGGGGGCCGGATCGGGTATTCGGATTTTCTCCGATTCCAGCCATGTCGTATCTGTCGTATGCCGCCGGCTCACGTTTTCTGCAGCTCTTCGGCGGCGTCAATATGAGCTTTTACGACTGGTATGCCGACCTGCCAAATGCGTTTCCGGAAGTGTGGGGCGACCAAACCGACGTCTGCGAGAGCGCGGACTGGTACAACAGCAAATACATCATCTCGATGGGGTCGAACCTCAATATGACCCGCACGCCCGATGTCCACTTCATTTCGGAAGCGCGACATAACGGCACCAAGTTCGTGGTCATTGCTCCCGATTTCAGCCAGGTCGCGAAATATTCCGACTGGTGGATTCCGATCCAGGCCGGGCAGGACACCGCCTTCTGGATGGCGATCAATCACGTCATTCTCCAGGAGTTCTACGTCGACCGGCAGGTGCCGTATTTCATCGACTATCTCAAACGCTATACCGATGGCCCATTCCTGGTCGCGCTCGAAGAAGATGGCAAAGGCTATCGGTCCGGTCAGCTCGTGCGCGCCAATCGAATCGAGCGGTATCGCGATGTCGAGAACGGCGATTGGAAGATGCTCGTTTTCGATCAGCAGCTTCGACAACCAAAGATGCCAAAAGGCACCGTTGGGTTCCGGTGGGGCGAAGAGCTCGGCAAATGGAATCTCCTGTCGGAAGACGGTCTCGACGACAGTCCGATCGATCCGGCGCTCACACTCCTCGGATCGCATGAAAGCGTCCTGCCAGTGGCATTTCGCGATTTCGCGGGTGAGCAGACGCATTATCGCGGCGTCCCGGTCATTTACCTGGACACGGACGATGGGCGTATCCCCGTCACCACCGCCTTCGATCTGCTGATGGCCAATTTCGCGGTCGGTCGCGGACTTGCCGGCGACTATCCGGCCAGTTACGACGACCCGCTTCCGTATACGCCGGCCTGGCAGGAGCAGTACACCGATATCGGCCGGGACACCGTGATCCGGCTGGCACGCGAATTCGCCGCCAATTCCGAAACGACCGAAGGGCGCACGATGATCATCATTGGCGCCAGCATCAACCATTGGTATTACAACAATCTGGCCTATCGAGCGCCAATCACCGCGTTGATCCTTTGCGGTTGTTGCGGTCGCAACGGCGGCGGCATGAATCACTATGTTGGACAGGAGAAACTGTCACTGGTCGCGCCGTGGAACAGCCTGGCATTCGCTACTGACTGGGTGAAACCGCCGCGCCGCCAGCAAACCCCACTCTGGCACTACGTCCATAGCGATCAATGGCGGTACGAGGGCGACTTCACCGAGTACGCCGCCGTTCCTCCCGATGCCAAATGGGCGAAAGGCCATGCGGTCGACCAGGGAGCACGGTCGGTCCGGATGGGCTGGATGCCATTTTATCCACAGTTCAATCGCAATCCGCTCGATCTCGCCGCGGAAGCGACCGCGGGCGCGCAGGCCGAGGGAACCGATGTCGAACAGTGGACGGCCCGGCAGCTCGCAACTGGCGCGGTCGATTTCGCAATCGACGATCCCGACGCCGAAGAGAACTGGCCGCGCGTTTGGCTCATCTGGCGCGGAAATGCGATTCAGTCGAGTGCCAAGGGCCACGAATTCTTCTTGCGCCACTACCTGGGCACGCACGACAACATCGTCGCCACCGAGCGGGCGGCCGGTTCGGTCGAGACCGTCGAATTCCGGGAACCCGCGCCGCGCGGCAAGATGGACCTCGTGGTGGATCTCAACTTCCGGATGGATTCGTCGGCGCTCTATTCGGACATCGTTCTGCCGAGCGCATTCTGGTATGAGAAGAACGATCTCAATAGCACCGATATGCACTCGTTCATCCATCCGCTTGGCGCCGCGGTGCCCCCGGTTTGGGAATCGAAAACCGATTGGGAAATCTTCAAGGCGCTGGCGCGCAAAGTCAGTGAGATGGCGCCCAGCGTCTTTCCAGAACCGGTGGCCGATCTCGTCAGCGTTCCGTTGTTGCATGACACCCCGGATGAGCTGGCACAGACCCAGCCGCTGGATTGGCGCGCGGGAGAATGCGAGGCAATTCCCGGCAAGACGATGCCGCATTTCCGGTTGACGGAACGCGATTACAGCCAGATTTACCGTCGCTTCATCTCGCTTGGACCGCTCATTCGCCAGGATGGCATCAACGGCAATGGCGTGCAATTCCCGATCGAGCGTTTCTACGACGAGCTGCTCGAAAACCCGGTCAACGCTTCACCCGACACCCGGCACATGCGTTGTGTGGAGTGGGACGGGCAGCGCTATCCCAGTCTGGAGGACGCGCTCGACGCCGCCAATGTCGTGCTCCAACTTGCGCCGGAGAGCAACGGCGAAATTGCCTACGAAGCCTTCAAACACGAGGAAGCGCGCATCGGGTTGCCGCTGGCCGATCTGGCCGAAGGGACTCGCGGCGTCCGCATGAATTTTGGCGACATAACCCGACAGGTCCGGCGAACGCTGACCAGCCCGTGCTGGTCCGGCAACATGAACGAAGGCCGGGCCTATTCCGCCTGGGTGTTGAATGTGGAGCGGTTGATCCCCTGGCGCACCCTGACCGGGCGCCAGCATCTCTATGTCGATCATCCGCATTACATCGACTTCGGCGAGAACTTGCCGACCTTCAAGCCAAAACTCGATCCGGTCAAGACCGGGGATATCGTCGCCAGCCCCGTGGACGATCAGTGCCTGGTGCTCAACTACATCACCCCGCATGGCAAGTGGAATATCCATTCCACTTACAAGGACAACCTGCGGATGTTGACGCTTTCGCGCGGAATGGATCCGGTCTGGATCAACGACAAGGACGCCGACCGTATCGGACTCAAGGATAACGACTGGATCGAGGTCTACAACGACAACGGGGTCGTCGTCAGCCGCGCCGCTGTCAGCGCCCGGGTCCAGCCCGGTACCTGCCTCTACTACCACGCGGTGGAACGAACCGTCTACATCCCCAAATCGCAAATCCGGCACGGCAAGCGCGCCGGCGGCCACAACAGCTTGACGCGGACCCGGCTCAATCCGGTCGAGCTGGCCGGTGGATATGGCCAGTTTTCGTACGGATTCAACTATTGGGGGCCGATCGGCATCCTGACGCGCGATACCTATTGCGTGATTCGCAAGCTTCAGAAGCTCGAGTGGTAGTCGCGATCGCGAGGTCCTGACACACGCATTCTGCCCGTGAACGGCAACCGGCAGCGAATGGGGAAACGGAGAGGAGAACGATGAATATCCGCGCACAAGTCTCGATGGTCTTCCACCTCGACAAATGTATCGGCTGTCACACCTGCAGCGTTGCCTGCAAGAACTTGTGGACCGACCGCAAGGGTGCCGAATACATGTGGTGGAACAATGTCGAGACCAAACCGGGCACTGGCTATCCGACGCGGTGGGAAGACCAGGAGAAATATCGAGGGGGATGGATCGTCAGCGATGGCGATGGCAAACCCGCCCGGCTCGATCTGCGCTTGCAGAACAAAGCCGAGACCCTCGGAAACATCTTCTATAACCCCCATCTGCCGACCATCGATGACTATTACGAACCGTGGACATACGACTACGAGCACCTGATCAATGCACCGGAGAGCGACGATCAGCCAACCGCCCGGCCCATCTCGTTGATCAGCGGCAAGTTCATGGACACGATCGAGGCAGGTCCGAATTGGGATGACGACCTCGGTGGTTCCCCGATCTACGCCGCCAACGATCCAAATCTGGAAGGGATCGATGAAAGCGAGCGCGAGCAGCTCAACGAGCTGGAGCGCATGGTGTTCTTCTACCTGCCCCGAATCTGCAATCACTGCGTCAATGCGGGGTGCGTGGCGGCCTGTCCCTCGGGGGCGATCTACAAGCGCGGCGAAGACGGTATCGTGCTGATCAGCCAGGAGAAATGCCGCGGATGGCGGATGTGTATCTCTGGCTGCCCGTACAAGAAGACGTATTACAACTGGGGAACCGGCAAATCGGAAAAGTGCATTCTGTGCTTTCCACGACTCGAAAGCGGTCAGGCTCCCGCCTGCTTCCATTCCTGCGTCGGCCGAATTCGGTATCTCGGTGTCATCCTGTACGACGCCGACGAGATCGAAGCGGCGGCCACCGTTCCGGATCATGAGCTCGTCGACGCCCAGCGCCGGATGATCAAGGATCCATTCGATCCCGAGGTCCGCCGCAATGCGCGGGCAAACGGCGTCTCCGATGCCATGCTGGATGCCGCCCAGAAATCGCCCGTTTACCGATTCGTCAAGGAATGGAAGCTCGCGCTACCGCTGCACGCGGAATTCCGGACTCTGCCGATGCTTTTCTATGTGCCGCCGATGCTGCCGGTGTTGGCAGCCGTGCAGGACGGGCACTACGACGTGGCCGGGGCGCAAAACGCCGAAGGCCTGGCGCCATTGCTCGGTTCGCTGGAGCGAGCGCGCATGCCCATGCGCTATATGGCCAGTCTCTTCTCCGCTGGCAATGAGGAAATCGTCAAGGAGGTCTACCGAAAGCTGATCGCGGTTCGTGTATTCAAGCGGTCGCAGACCGTCAAGGATCTTTCGGCGGAGGAGGCGCAGCAAGCGCTCGACGTCGGGGGGCTGACCGCGGAGGAGGCCGAGGCGATCTTCCGCCTGACCGCGCTGCCGACCTACGAAGAGCGTTTCGTCCTGCCGCCGCTGGCCAGAGAAGTCGCCATCGAACAGACCGAGAACCCCTTGCACCGCAAAGCCGAAGCCGGATTCGGATTCCGGATGGCGCCCGAGCGGAGGTTCTGACCATGGCGCTTGCGACGCACCCCAGCCTCGTCTATTTCGCCAGCATGCTCGACTACCCGGATACCGCCTTGCCCGCCAACGCGACGGCTTGCGCGGCGCTGCTGGAATCGGAGCAATCGGACGCGGCCCCGCTGGTCAGCGGATTTGCCGGATACGCGACGCAGACCCGACTCACCGAGATCGAGGAAGCATATACCGGCGTGTTCGACCTCGATCCGAAGTGCGCGCCGTATATCGGCTACCACTTGTTCGGGGAGAGCTACAAGCGCAGTGTGTTTCTGCTCGGACTCAATGATCGTTTCGGAGCGCAGGCTTATACCCCGTCTGGCGATCTGCCGGACCATCTGGCGGTGATCTTACGGTGCCTGGCCAATACCGCTGACGAGGATCAGGCCCGCGAACTCGTGGTCGATGCCGTGCTGCCGGCACTCGACCGCATGACGGGACGAATCAAATCGCCCGATCTGGATGAGTCGCCCGATGCGGAAAAGTTGCCGGATTCGGCCGCGGCGCGACGCGCGCCATTCGTCGATCTCCTGGAAGCGTTGCGACTGGTTCTGCGAGACAACGATCCGGAAGAGGAAACGCGGGAGCTGGCGCCGGCCGCCAGCGCCATTTTCGCCGGCGGAGGGCCATGTCATGGCTGATTCGATTCTCTTCGCGAGCTTTCCCTACGTCGCCGTCGTCGTCGCCGTTATCGGGAGTATCGCCCGCTATCGCCGGGATCGCTTTTCCTTTTCGAGCCAGTCCTCGCAGTTCCTGGGAAATCGCGCGCTCTTTTGGGGATCGGTTTCCTGGCACTACGGGGTAATCCTCATCTTGCTGGCGCACTTGCTCGCGGTTCTCTTTCCCGGTTGGTGGGGCGTGCTGATCGCGTCGCCCGATCGACTCTATGTGCTGGAGGTGATCGGCCTCTCATTGGCCGTTGTCACCATCATTGGACTCGCCATTCTGATCCTGCGGCGGTTGTTCAATTGGCGCGTTTTTGCGGTGACGACCCTTCTCGACTGGATCCTGCTCGTCGCGTTGATGGCGCAGATTGCCCTCGGATTCTGGGTCGCGCTGATGTACCGCTGGGGGTCGGATTGGTATCTGCACACGGCGGTCCCGTGGCTACGATCGCTGGTCGTGCTCGATCCGCAAATCGAGACCGTTACGGTGCTGCCGTGGGTCGTCAAATTGCACATGCTTGGCGGGTTCGTGCTGCTGGCGCTCTTTCCCTTCACCCGTCTCGTTCATATCGTCACCGCTCCGGTGACGTATCTCTGGCGGCCGTATCAGGTGGTGATCTGGAACCGGCGGCCGCGGAGCGCTGCGACCCACCCTGGCACGAACGTGAGGGGAATGGGATGAAACCGCTGGAGACGATGCTCTCGGAAAGCGCGGCGCGCCACCGCCACCTTTGTCCCCGGCAAGTGCTCGGGGTGCGAATGGGGTTGTTGGCAGGACGCTTGTTGGAGGTCGATCTGCCTCAGCAAGACAAGCGAATCCTGACCATCGTCGAGACCGACGGTTGTGTCGCGGATGGCATCGAGGTATCGACCGGTTGCTCGATCGGTCACCGGACACTCCGTTTCGAGGATTTCGGCAAAGTCGCGGCGACCGTGATCGACACACGAAGCCGCCGCGCATTTCGCATTGTGCCGCGGGCGCAGTCGCGCGCGCTGGCCGCGAGCTTTGCTCCGACCGGCGAGGACCCGTGGCATACGCAGTTGGTCGGCTATCGACACATGCCCGATCATCTGCTGCTCGACTGGACTCCGGTGGAACTGATCACGCCGGTCGAATCGATCGTCAGCCGCGCGGGCGCGCGTGCCCTTTGCGATTGGTGTCACGAGGAAATCAACAATGAGCGCGAAATCGTCCGCGATGGCATAACGCTCTGCCGCGCATGCGCGGGACACTCCTATTACCGCCCGTATATCGAGCGCACGGCACGCATCGCCGCGACATGCGGGCAAGGGACTTTTCTCTCGATTTGACGGGTTGTGGGTTGTGATGGGTCGCGGGTGGCCGCCTATGAGCACGTCGACGTTGGAAACACCGATAGCCAACTCCGAGAAGACGAAGTCGAGCGGTTCGACGCGCGCGCTCGTTCTAACGACGGCCGCCTTCATGGTCAGCTTTGCAGCGTGGGGATTGATCGCTCCGCTGGCGCCAACGATCCGTGAAGAATTCGATCTGTCGAGCTTCCAGATCGGTCTGTTGCTCGCTGCTCCAGTGCTGCTCGGATCGTTGGCTCGCATACCCATGGGCATCATCACCGACCGCATCGGGGGGATCGCCTTCGTGGTATTGCTGGCCGGATTGACGATTCCGCTCGTGCTGCTCGGACTCAGCACCTCTTATCCGATGCTGCTGGCGGCCGCGTTCGTGCTTGGAATTGCAGGGTCCTCATTTGCCATCGGCGTGCCGCTGGTTTCCAGTTGGTTCTCTCCGGCGCGCAAGGGTTTTGCTCTCGGTATCTACGGTATGGGCAATATCGGCACTGCTGTGACCAATGTCGCGGCTCCCCGGCTGGAAGGGCGGTTCGGGCTGCCAGGAACCAGCTGGTGCTTCATTCCAATCGTGGTGGCGATGGCGCTCGTTTTCTGGTTCTTCTGGCGCGAGCCACCCGTCTCGCATCGGGTGTTGCTCAGCATGAACGAGCAAATCGCCATCTTTCGCCACCAACCGACGGCCTGGGTATTGGCACTTTTCTATTTCGTGACATTTGGCGGATTCGTGGGCGTCAGTCTCATTCTGCCGACCCTGCTCGTCGAGCAATATGGCACATCGAAATCGGAAGCGGGTTCCTGGACGGCCGCGTTTATCGTCGTGGCGACGCTCGCGCGCCCGGCCGGTGGCTATCTGGCCGACCGGCTCGCCAGTGCCACGATCCTGAATGTGGTGTTCATTGCGGCAGCCGCGCTGGCGATCGTGCTGGCCTTCCAGCCGGCGCTGACGAAGCTCATGGCGACATTCCTGGTCATGGGCGCGATCTTCGGGATCGGCAATGGCGCGGTATTCAAGCTCGTTGCGACGATGTTCCCGGCGTATCCCGGTACGGTGACTGGGCTCGTTGGTTCGGCCGGCGGGTTGGGAGGGTTCTTTCCACCGCTGGTCGTCAGCGCAGTGCAAGGACTCACCGGGTCCCACGCCATCGCGTTCATGTTCCTCTCGGAATTTGCGGTGGTTTGCCTGGTCGTGAACTTCCTGGTGATCCGCCGGATCGCACTGCATGATGCGCAGATCCGGTAGACTCCAGGGCCGAATGCCAGCACAAGAGGGTCGGTCCGCTGGCTGATCTGTGGCCGGGCGGAACGCGTAGAGTGCGGGTCGCGGGAAAAGCAAAACCCGACGCTCTTTAGCGCCGGGTTTCTCAGCGGAAGCGACGGGATTCGGTACGTCGATAGCATTACGCAGCGACGCTTGGCTATCTCCCGACCTTGCCCGTCGACCCGGCCCCTGGCGACTATATCGACCAGCCTACCGCAAAACGCAAGCCCCGGAAGTTGACAGAAGACCAGCGAAATGGAATCCGGCACCTGTCAAGAAGCCGATCCCTTCGCGACCTTGCCGCGACCTTCGACATCTCGCACGAAACGATAAGGAACGTGCTTCGGTCAGAAGACCTCGTCCGGTCGGCAGCCGACTGAACACGTCCAACCTTCCCCCTTCCCGACCCCGCGACTCGTATGAATCGCGGGATCTCTTTATGCCCGCCCGCGTGCATCCCGACGATTGATGTGGGCGGCGAACGGACCGCCTCGCGATTACTGAAAGACGACGAAAAGCCCGAAGAATTCGCCTGTTTCGCGAGTCCAGGCATGAAGCCCGGGTTCCCGACTATCCCGCTGAATCCCCGGGCCCACTCCGATACCCGCACCACGGACCCGGACGGCGCTTCTGTCTTCGAAAGGGATTGCACGCTATGACGACACTCATTACCCCGCGACCCGACCGGCCGGATACCCCGACCCGCTCAGATTTACCGCCCGGTGCTCGAATCACACGGATAATGTCCGGAGTTTCAGTGGGAAGTTCACGCCTGAAGCGAACGCCCTCCTGAAATGTCATGCCGGATGCGAGACAAAAGAAATCTTGACCCGCATTGGGTTCGATATGCGAGACCTCTGCTCCCGTCCTGGCGATGGTGTCACGATCCGGATGCTGTCCCGTCTTCGACAATTTCCAGAAGCGTTCCTACACGAACAGGGACTGGAAGACAGTAACGGCAACCCCGACTAGCCCCCGTCGGTTGTCTTTCCCTACGTCGACGAACACGGATGGGTCGTTGCGAAACGGTGGCGACACAGGGTCGGGAAGCCCGCGAAAGGGCGGTCGAAGTTCTCATGGCGAACCGGCGATACCCCGATTCCTTATGGACTCGGACACCTGAAGGCAATCATGGTCGCCATGCTTGCGTCTCCGGGTAATCTTCACGCTGTGCTGCACAGGCTGAAGGCGACACCCATCACATACGCTTGCAGCTCTGCCCAAACCATCTCCGTCTCCTCCGTCCGGTCGTGTGGAGAGCGGAACCACGATACGAAGACGGCAATATCCGACAGATTCCAATAGAGTCGATACGCAGCCAGGGTACGATTCGAAAGCGACGTGATGTTGGTCACAGCCGTGTACGCGGACCAGGTCGGGTTCTCCTCATCCAGCAGCATCCAGAGATCGCGCTCCCGTGGCGCGTATGCCACGTTGGCCCAGTCGACAACAACCATGCTCCCGGATCGGGTCCGGATGATGTTTCCCGCGTGCGGCTCCCCATGTGAGACGACCCAGTCCGACCTGTCCGCCATGACTTCAGAAGCCAAACGGTCGAATTGACCGAATCGCTGATGCAGCGTACTTGCGTGATCACGAAGCAGGCGACGAGCAGGTTCGGAATACGGTCCCGTGTTCCAAGGAGTATCCAAAGCGCTCAGGGCCTGAAGGAATTCAGTCTGCTTCGGGATGAGAAACGTCTCCTCGCGTAGTAGTTCGACCGAGAGCTGAGTCGTTGCATTATGGATTTCGCCCACCAGACGCATGGCGTCGTTCCTGTCAGATTTCTGCGGAAACGCATCAAACTCGGTCGGCTCCACATCAATAAAGGGAAAGACCGCCATCGAGTACCGTTCGTCAAGGCGGTGAAGCCACCTGCCGCTGCGGTTCGCGATGGGTGCGATCACGAACGCCAGCTTCGAAACATCACGTAGTGCCGCCGCCGTCTGGAACGCAGTGGCCAGAACCTCGAAAGACCTCTCCTCGTCTTCTTCGAGATACGCCGAAAGGAGGTTGTCCACAG
Organism: Thermomicrobia bacterium; assembly: GCA_044464585.1. Taxonomy (GTDB): domain Bacteria; phylum Chloroflexota; class Chloroflexia; order Thermomicrobiales; family UBA6265; genus JAMLHN01. Next base: position 41,235 of record JBIQLF010000004.1, on the reverse strand, counting down.
TGACGAACCACGTCTTCCCATCGGTCGTTTCGGCGATCCAGTGATGACTTCCGAAACCGAGCGGCGCGTACGCCAGGGTCACCGCGTCCAGGTTCCAATGCGTCGAAAGAGCGGCAGAGATTGTACCGGGCTCCAAGTTCATTGGCGGTGTCTTCATCGATCCACTCCCCTCGATGCTGTAATCACCGGCGTCAATTTTGTCCTCCTGACGCGGAAACCCGAAAACGTCAAACAACCGGGATTCGCCGTTTTCCTTGGTTTCACGGACTCTTCCGAGAGCGGAAAACGAGTTTCTAACCGGTGAGAACACAACCATACGAATATCATAAGTGATATGCTGTGGTTACGGAGATAGGGGGCGTGATGGCGGCAGACAAGGGATTCGGGTCCCGACTCCGGTTCGTGCGGGACCGCTGGAAGCTGACACAGGACGGTCTCGCGAAGATAGCAGGCATCGGAGTCGCGACGATTCGACGGGCGGAAAATGCCTATTACGAACCGCGATTGGACACGGCCCGGAAGCTGGCGGATGCTTTACACGTCCGGTTCGAATGGCTTATCACCGGGGACGAACCGATGCTGTGGATGAGCCAGATGACGGTCGACCAACAGCATGAGGAACAAAACGATCCCGAACAGGCAGGGTTGCCGGGATGTGTCATTGTCGGACCGGGACCGTGGTTCAGAGACGACAGCGGAGAATGGCAGGTTTCAGGGAAGGAGCAGGGCAAATGACCAATAACGGGAAACGGGCGGCATTGTATATCAGGGTGAGTTCTGAAGAGCACGTGAAGGGGCTGAGTCTTGCAGACAGGAACGTGAGCTAGAAGTCTTTTGCACTGCACCGGGGCACGGTGCCGTTGAAACGTACCGGGACGAAGGCAAGAGCCCCTATCGCGATGCAATCACGAAACGTCCGGGTTTTCCCGGATGCTAGACGATGTCGCGGTTCACTCATATGACCGGTGTTCCCAAGATGGACTGACAGCGTCAATCGCACTCGACAAGATGGATACGTACGGTGTCCGTCTTCACGCGATCAGGGAAGGGCTTCGCGGGGATGACCCTAATGACGTGTTCATGTTCAACATTTACGGTGCGTTGGCTGTCCAGTTCTCCGACATGATTCCGATGCACACGTAGAAGGGCAAGCAGGAACGCAAGGCACAGGGCATCTACAACGGTCTACTTCCCTTCGGCGCTGTGAAGAAATCGACGGACATTCCGGTTCTCGACACAGAGCCGCGATACTGTGACTTCGCAACGCACACCGAAATCGTGACGGGGAACGGGCTGATCTATGCGTCTGAACTCGCACGCGCCGGGAAGACAGACCGGGAGATTGCACAGGCGTTGAATCAGGCGGGCTTCCGCACGACTATCAACCGTGGTTCTAACCCCTTCCAAAAGGATTCTGTCCGGGTGGTGCTTCAAAACCGCTTCTACGTCGGGGACCTTCCTGACAGTCAGGGGCGGATGGACTCCGGGTCAGCATGGTGTATTGATCGATCCGGCCCTGTTCGAATTGGCATAAAACGCACGTCTTCGGAATACCCACCGACCGCGTCGTGTTGCGGGCAAACGGTCTCCATGGTCGCTATCGAAAATAGCCGCCTGTGGGACCTGTGGGAGGGCGGTCACGGCTGATGGGAAGCACCAGACCCGCTGTCAGGTTCGGACACAGGACAACGGCTGCCAAGAACCGTCGTTCTATCGATCGCTGATAGACGACCAGCTATTGGCAGTCCTGTCGACGTTCGCCGTTCCGGTAGACCAACGGGAACGGATTGTCGCGGCATGGCGACAGAACCGGCGTCGGGACATCGACACCGAAACGACGCGGCAGCGCGTTCAGAACACGCTTGACCGCCTGAAGATGCTAATCCTTGAAGGCGTCCTGACGGTGGATGAATACCGGCCCCGGAAGGATGCCCAGACCGCCGAACTCGCATTCCTGCCCTCGGTCGGGATACCAGACAGCGACGTCGGGGCTCGGCTGGCGTCGTACCTTGCCCACGTATCGAAGGTATGGAAAGACGCGGCGCCGGAAGAAAAGAACAAGATCGCCCGGGTCCTGTTCGCGTCGGTCCTGATAGAAAAGAAACAGGTCGTGGCACACAAGCCACGACCTGAACTCGAACCGTTCTTTCGGTTCATCGGTGTCAACCGATCATGTAAGGGCGGAAGCGACGGGATTCGAACCCGCGATCTCAGCCTTGACAGGGCTGCATGTTAGGCCACTACACCACGCCTCCAAGAGCGACCCGCATTGTAGTCCGGGTCCCGTACCCATGTCAAGGCGGTAAATGTGACATAATATCCACCGATCAATAGAGGAATCGCTGCTTCTCCTTGGCCTCGTCATATGCCTCCAGCGCGTCCTGCACGCTCGCTCGATCGGAGACTTCGGCGATCGGCACATCCCACCAGCTGTCGTAGCCGGGAACCCGAATATCCTTGTCCACATGAACGTGGATGACTGTGCTGCGCGTTTCCTTGCGTGCCTGCTCCAGCACGGTCGCCAGGCCATCCGGGGTGGAGGCCGCAAACGCGACGGCTCCCATACTCGCGCCGTTCATTGCGAAGTCGATTGGTACGAGGTCGCCGTCCAGGCGGTTGGTTTCCCTGTTGCGGTAACGCAGCTCGTTTCCGAATGACGGGGACCCGCACGACATCTGCAACCCGCGGATGCACTGGAATCCCGAATTGTCGACGACGACCAGGTTGATCTTTCTGCCCTCGGCGATCGAGGTGACCAGCTCGGTATTCATCATCAGATAGCTGCCGTCACCGACCATGATGAATACTTCCCGATCGGGATCGGCCATCTTGACCCCGAGTCCTCCGGCGATTTCGTAGCCCATACAGGAAAACCCGTATTCGACGTGGTATGTCCGCGGTTCCAGCGGACGCCAGAGCTTGAGCAGATCCCCCGGCATGCCACCGGCCGCGCACACGACGACATCAGCCGGTTCCGCGGCCCGATTGACGATGCCGATCGCCTGCGCCTGGGTCAGCGCCACACCCGGCACACCGGCACGTTGCTCATCGACAGCCGCATGCCATTGGCCGGTGAGTGTTTCGACGAGGTCGCCATACGCGGCATCGGTACGGTAATTCTGTGCGTGCAGCATCGGCGTCAGACCGAGCAGCGCTTCCCAGGCGTCGGCCAGCAGCGGAAACGATCCGGCCTTGTGCGCGTCCATCGCGTTCACATTGATGCTGACGATGCGCAGATCCGGATTCTGGAATGCCGTTCGCGATGCGGTGGTGAAATCGGAGAGACGGGTTCCGATGGCAATGACGACATCGGCGTGCGCGGCCAGATGATTCGCGGCCAGCCCGCCATTCGAACCGACCGGTCCGGCGTACCAGGGATGATTCCACGGAAGCGCGCCATTGCCGGCCTGCGTGGTCGCCACGGGGATGCCGAATTCGTCGGCAAACCGGCCGAGCGAATCGCTGGCGTCGGAATAGATCACACCGCCTCCGGCCACGATCAGTGGTTTCTCGGCCGAGCCGATGAGTGCCGCCGCATAGCGCAACTCTGATTCCGGCGCGATCTGGCGAACGACTCGATGCACGCGCCGTTCGAGAAAATTCTCGGGAACATCCAGCACCTCGGTCTGGGTGTCCTCGGGAAGCGCCAGGGTCACCGCCCCGGTCTCGGCTGGATCTGCGAGGACGCGCATCGCTTCCGGCGCGCTCGAAAGCAGCTGCTCCGGACGGCTGATCCGATCGAAATAGCGGGAGACAGGCCGAAAGCAATCGTTGACCGATACATCTTGTCCGAGCGGATATTCGAGTTGTTGGAGGACGGGATGGGGGATGCGGTTGGCAAAGGTATCGCCCGGAAGCAAGAGCACCGGCAGTCGATTCACCGTTGCCGTCGCGGCGCCGGTGACCATATTGAGCGCGCCCGGCCCAACCGAGGAGGTGCAGGCCATCATCTGCAAGCGGTTCTTCATGCGTGCGTAGGCGATCGCCGTGTGAACTTGCGCTTGCTCGTTCTGCGGGCGGTAGTAGGTGAGCTCGTCGCTGAACTCTTCCAGCGCCTGTCCCAGTCCGGAGACATTGCCATGCCCGAAGATACCGAACATACCGGCGAACATCCGTTGCTCGTCGCCGTCTCGCTCGATGTACTGACTGGAAAGGAACCGAACCAGCGCCTGTGCAGTTGTCAGTCGAACGGTCTTCATCGATCCCTCCGAATACCTGGGGGCATGGCGCTGGCGCTAGTTCGAACGCTGGCCAGCCTCGCCGTTGATCTTCATTTCGATATCCTTCCAGGATTCGAGCCCTTCGTTCATCGCATCGGTCCAGGTTGCGCGCACCCACGCATGCTTGGGATCGTCGGACGGTTGCATGGTGCGCACTGGCTCATCTCCGGCAAGGACATTCAGATAGTAGCCCGTGTATCCCTGCGCCATGGCGAACGCGTGGTATCCGAATGGAACCAGCAGCAGGTCGCCATCCCGGATCACATACGCCTCATCGATCGCGCCATCACCCGTGTACAGCCGTTGCAGTCCGAATCCATCGGGCGCATCGATCCGGTAGTAATAGATTTCTTCCAGGTCGGCTTCGCGCGGCATGTCGTGAATATCGTGTTTATGCGGTGGATAGCTCGACCAGTTGCCGCTGGGCGTGATGACTTCGACCACGAGCAGCTTGTCCGCCGGAAATTCCGGCTTGATGATGTGCCGGATCTCACGAGTCGCATTGCCCGCGCCGCGGATTTCGATGGCGACATCGCTCGGTTCGATCAGCTTCGGTTCGTGGGCCTCGGTCGCTTTGGAGCGGCAGATGGCGATCTCGGCGGTCCCGTCCGCTTCGATCGAAGAGGTCGATCCAACGGGCAGATAATACGCCCATGGCGGATCGTCGAAGATATTTCCCCGTGGACCGAGATCGATGCGCTGGCCATCCGAGACGACGGTGCATGCGCCGCTCAACAGTACGATCGCATATTCGTTGCCATCGCTTTCCACGGCGAGCGGCGCTCCGGCTTTCAAGCGATGGACAGTCAGCCCGATGAACTCCCAGTCTGCCAGGGCGGCATCGACGTGGATCAGCATGCCGTCGCCGGGATCGGTCGCGGAATGAAGGAGCAACTCGCGCGGATTCATCATTCGCCTCCTGATCGGTCGAAGCGGCTCATCGACACCGGGGCGTTTTCCGCCACCGATGCTTCGGCGGCGTAGGCCATGGCAAGCGCGGCACGGCCATCGGCGCCGGTGACCGGAACGGGTTCGTCTTCGCGAATGGAATCGACGAACGCGCGGATTTCCGCCACATAGGCCGCGTCGAACCGTTCCAGGAACCAATAGATATGGTCATTGCAAACGCCGGTGCTGTCCAGTTTATAGAGGGGCGTGTCGCGTCCCTCCCCGATCATGACGGCGCTTTTCGAACCGAAGATCTCGGTGCGAACGTCGTAGCCGAATCCCGACCGGCGGCTCGCATCGATGGCGGCCAGGGCGCCGGATCCGAATTTCACCGTCACCGCGCAGGTATCGATATCGCCGTACTTGCCGAAAACCGGATCGACCAGATTGGATCCCATGGCGAAGATTTCGACCGGTTCGCTTCCCATCAGCCAGCGGACGCAATCGAAATCGTGGATGACCATATCGCGGAACATCCCGCCGCTGGTCGGGATATACGACTCATGCGGCGGATTGGGATCGCGCATCGTGTCCCGGATGGCTTCGATCTGTCCGAGGTCGCCATTGGCGATCATCTGGGAGGCACGCGCATAGGCTTTGTCGAAGCGGCGCTGGAAACCGATTTGCAGTTGCACACCGGCGCGTTCGGCCGCCTCGATGGCGCGATCGGTGGTTTCCAGATCGAGCGCGATCGGCTTTTCACAGAAGATCTGCTTGCCCGCGGCCGCGGACGCTTCGATGAGCGGCGCATGCGAATCGGTCGATGTACCGATGATGACCGCATCGACCGACGGATCGTCCAGAATATCGGCCGGATCGGCGGTGTACTGTTCGCACCCGGTCATTTCGGCGAGCCCCCTGGCCGCTTCGAGATTCACATCGCAGATAGCGGCCAGCCGGGCGCCGATGATCTCGTTCGCGACCGTGCGCGCATGCCGGTGTCCGATACGGCCGGCTCCGAAGACACCGATTCGAATTGGTGCGGATGGTGTCATTCCTGGGTAGCTCCTTCGATTCCTCGCAATGCCAGCGCGGCCCGCACCATGGCTCCCGCCGAGAGACCATATTTCTCCAGAAGGGCATCGTTCGGTCCCGATTCGCCGAAGCAGTCCTGGATGCCGATGCGCTTCATGCGAGTCGGCCGGTGCTCGCCGAGCACTTCCGCGACCGCGCCACCGAGGCCTCCGATGATCGAATGGTCCTCTGCCGTAAGGATGAGATGAGTCCGCTCGGCGATGGCCACGACGGCATCGATATCGATCGGTTTGATCGACGGCACATGCAAGACCGACGATTCGATCCCCTGCTCCGCAAGGAGATCGGCTGCTTCGAGAGCCCGCAGGGTTTGGACTCCCGTGGAGATGATTCCCAAATCGTCTCCATCCCGCAGCAGGACGGCTTTGCCAATCTCGAAGTCGTAATCGCCAGGAAAGATGACATCGCTGGAATCGCGCGTGAGCCGCAGATAGGTCGGGCGGCCGGAATGGGCGATTGCATGCATGGCGGCGCGCAGTTCCTGGCCATCCGCTGGCGCGATGATGTCGATTCCGGGCAAGGCCCGGAAGGTTGCGATGTCTTCCACCGATTGATGGGTCTTTCCGGTCTTGCCGGTGAGAAGACCAGAATAGCCACCGCAAATCTTGACATCGAGTCCAGGCTGCGCGATGACGACGCGAATCTGATCGAGATCGCGGCTGGTCAGAAAGGCGGCGAAGCTACTGAGCCACGGGGTGAAGCCGAGACTGGCCAGGCCAGCAGCAACGCCGGCCATATTCTGTTCGGCAATGCCCATTTCGAAGAAACGATCGGGATAGCACTGCGCGAAGATATCGGCGCGGGTGGAGTTGGCGAGATCACCGTCGAGAACGACGGTATTCGCCCCGGCGGCGGTCAGATCGCAAAGGGTTTGTCCCCAGACGTCCCGCAACGCTTCCTGATGGCGCGGAAGCGGGGTAAGCGCGATCGTGGAGATGCTCACGCCGGTCCCACTCCGACGAGCCGCCGCGCAGAGAGCTCGGCCACCGCGTCGTTCAATTCCTGGTCGGAGGGCGCCTTCGCATGCCACGCATGATTGGCTTCCATGAACGAAACCCCTTTGCCCTTGATCGTGTTGGCGATGATGGCCACCGGTCGATCCGTTGCGCGTTCTGCCTGGTCGAACGCGGCGGATAGCGACGAATGATCGTGTCCGTCGCATTCGACCGTGTCCCAACCGAACGCGCGGAATTTAGCTGCTGGTTCATCGATCGGGCGCTCGCGGGTGTAGCCGCCCCTGCTTGGCCAGCCGAATTGCGGCAATCGGTTGTAATCGAGAATCGCGGTCAGATTGCCGAGCTCATATCGCGCGGCCGTGAAGCACGCTTCCCAGATTTGGCCTTCCTGGATTTCCCCGTCGCCCAAAATCACCCAGGTATGGAAATCGAGCCCGGAAAGCCGTGCTCCGAGCGCCATGCCCACGCCCGGAGAAAGTCCTTGGCCGAGCGATCCGGTCGACATATCGACGCCAGGGAGTGTCTTCATACAGGGATGGCCCTGGAGGCGGGAATCGATCGCATCGAAGGTGGCGAGCTCTTCCACCGGAAAAAATCCGCGGAGTGCGAGCACCGTGTAGAGTCCAATCGAGGAATGGCCCTTGCTGAGGATCAGGCGATCTCTGGTAGGGTCATGGGGAGCGTCCGGATCGAGCCGGAGTCGGTCGAAATAGAGATTGACCAGAATATCGGTGACAGAGAGGGGACCGCCGATGTGGCCAGCGCCAGCGTGGTGAACCGAGCGAAGGATCAATTCACGGGTTCGGGCGGAAAGATCGTCGAGTTCGCCGGTCGAATGATGGGGCCGGGTGAGCTGCTTCAAATCGGCACCGCCTTGTGTTGGACGATATGGTGGGCGACCGAACCCCGGGCCATTCGACTCTGTTCTTCGCCCCTGATGTCGCGATGCTAACGATGGACGTCCGCCTTGTCAATTCAGATGGAAATCAGCGGCGGATCCTGGACGTTCGCGCGTTCGTTCCACGATCGGATTAGAGACCGATGTCGTCTGTCCTCACCCGCCGCTCGATCCTGAGCGCGGCAGTTGCCCTTGTTGGTCCGTTGCCGTTCATTGCAAGTGTCGACGCCGCGGGAGACCGGCAAGACTCCCGGCGGCCGGTTTCGATGCAATCGGCGCCGGAATTATCGATTGCCGTGCTCGCTACCCATTGGACCGCCCTCCAACCGCTCGTGGAGGCATATGAGGAATCGACCGGGATCGACGTGGATGCCACACCCCTCGGCTACGACGATCTCTACACCCAGACCAGCCTGGCGCTCACACAGCGCGCGCAAACGTTCGATGTCGTATTCCTGCACGAGTCATGGATTCCTCAGTTTGCCACGTTCCTGCAACCGCTGGATGTGCCTCCCAATGCTGAGGCGATTGCTCCGGTGGCGATGGGTTTGGCGCGTTACCCCGAGGATGCGCGCCCCTGCGCGCTACCCTGGCTGGGCGAAACGCAGTTCTTCGCGTTGCGGCCGGATTGGTTGAGGGAATCGGAGTTGCCGGTACCGGAACGCTGGGACACAACGGTGGAGGTCGCGTCCACAATGGCAGCGCACCTGCAGAATGACGGACAGCTGGCGGCGTTCGGACTGCGGACCCGAACCGGGCACGAGCTGGTCGAAAGCTTCCTGCCCATCCTGCGAGGATATGGGGCATCGATCATCGATGCCGAAACGAGTGTGCCCCAGCTCGACACGCCGCCAGCGCTCGCTGCCATCGAAACCTTCCTGACATTGGCTGGACTGAGTCCGATCGAATCGAAAGCAACCGGCGATCTCACCAATCCGGAACGATTCGCGGTCGGGAGGATCGGCATGATGGCCAATTACTGGTCGAGCGATTTGCTCGCGGCATCGAACGACCTGAAGCCAACGCGCACTGCCAGCGACGAGCTGGCTGCCGAGCTCGAAACGGCATTGCAACCCGCGCAACCCGGAATCGAACGGCAGGCCATGACGGGGATCTGGCTGGCGGGAATACCGGCCGGTGCATTGCAACGCGAATACGCCGGGTCTTTCCTTCAGTGGCTCGTTTCGCTCGAATGTCAACAGCACCTTCCCGCGGCGGGTTTTCCTCCAGTGCGCATGGACGTGCTCGATTCCGCCGAGACGGTCGAAATCTTCCCAAAGGTGGACACCGCACGACGAATGCTGGAGCGCGCGACACCCCGAGTCCGTTCACCGTTCTTTCCCCAGCTCGAGCAATTGCTGGCCAGCGAGCTTTTCGACGCGCTCGGTGGGAATACGACCGGCTCCGAAGCGCTGAGGAATGCCAATCTGGCAATCCGCGAGTTCCTGGTGCGTGAGGGGGTGCTGGATGCGTAGATGCCGGGCATAGCTCGATCGGCGCCCGAAAGATAGGAAGACGCGAAGATACAGAGATGAAGAGCGCGTCACTCAGTGCAACGCACGCAGATATGGGGCTTCGGAAGCCCGGTGAACGGTTGCCGTGGTGGACAGACTCTAGCGCCGATCTTGTACGGGTGCTAATGTTTTTCTGTCGTACAGGGTAAATTGGCAGGAGCCGCGTCGAAGTAACGCTCGAGCTTGCCAAAGGTCAGTCCAGGGCGGATTGGCAAACCCCGCATACGTCCGAACGAAGGAGGCTTACCGTGCTCGAAGAAGGAACCACTCCGGCTGTCGATCGCCGGACCATGCTCAAGGGTGGTGCGCTTGCTGGCGTGCTTGCGGCGCTTTCCGGAATTTCCCTGGCTCAGGATGCCAGCGCCCAAGATGCTACTCCGACGTCCGACCGGGGAGATATCAGCATCGTGGTCGTGACCCACGGCCAGGCATCCGACCCGTTCTGGTCGGTCGTCCAGAAGGGGGTGGCCCAGGCCGGCACCGATATGGGCGTGAACGTTCAATATCAAGCGCCGGGAACGTTCGATATGGTTGCCATGGCGCAGATGATCGACGCCGCGGTCGCCACCAACCCGCAGGGGCTGGTCGTTTCGATTCCAGATGCCGATGCGCTGTCGGATGCGATCAAGGCAGCGGTCGATGCTGGTATCCCGGTCATTTCGATCAATTCGGGCAGCGATGTCGCCGCGGAGCTGGGCGTGCTGACGCATGTTGGCCAGACGGAATATGAAGCTGGCAAGGGCGGTGGCGAGAAGATGGGCGCAGACGGGGTCAAGAACGCCATCTGCGTCAACCAGGAAGTCGGCAATGCCGGTCTCGATCTGCGCTGTCAGGGATTCGCCGATGGCTTGGCCGAGAGTGGCGGAACGTCGACGGTCGTGGGCGTCGACCTGGCGGACCCGACCGGTGCCCAGCAGCGCATTTCGGCGGCGCTGACCAGCGATTCGTCGATCGACGGCATCCTGACCCTTGGACCGACGGGCGCCGCGCCCGCGCTTGCCGCCCTCGAGGATTCTGGTTTGCTTGGCGAGATGAAGATCGCCACATTCGACTTGTCGCCGGATGTGCTGGATGCAATCGAGGCGGGCAATATGCTCTTTGCCATCGACCAGCAACAGTATCTGCAAGGATATCTGCCGGTTGTGTTGCTGACCCTCTACAACACCAACCTCAACACGATCGCGAACCCGATCCTGATGACCGGTCCTGGATTCGTGACCAAGGACACCGCGGCTCGGGTCAAAGCGCTTGCCGAGGCTGGCACCCGCTAGCGGCAAGGCGCCATCAGAATTGCCAATTTCATCCGGCCGGGACGCATCCCGGCCGGATAGGCCATCTGGCAGCGAGAGGTGACCACCCATGTCCCAAGGCTCCCGGACAACCGTTCCCGCAACGATCGACGAGTTGCCCGCTCCGCCGTCGTTCGCCAAACGCATGTTGCTCAAGCCCGAGATGGGCGCTATCGCTGGAGCGATTGTCGTTTGGGTGATCTTCGCCATCGTCGCGGGAGACCGTGGGTTCCTCTCGATGCGCGGAGCGGCCAACTATCTGGAGGTATCGGCCGAGCTCGGCATCCTGGCGGTCACCGTCGCGCTGCTGATGATCGGCGGGGAATTCGATCTCTCGATCGGTTCGACCATCGGCGCGAGCGGGATGATCATTGCGATCCTTTCGGCCCAATATGGCTGGAACTATTGGGCGGCGATCGCCGTTGCGCTGGTCTTCGCCATCCTGATCGGGGTCATCAATGGGTTGGTGGTCGTACTGACGGATCTGCCCTCCTTCATCGTCACGTTGGCCATGTTGTTCATGGTGCGGGGCGCGACCATCGGCATGACCCGGCAGATCACCGGGCGCACCCAGGTCGGCGGTCTGAAAGAGCTGCCCGGTTACGATCTCGCCCGCACGATCTTTGCGAACAAGATCCATCTCTTCGGTAACAATTTCGCGATTTCCATCGTCTGGTGGCTTGCGCTGACGGGCATTGCCACCTGGGTGCTGCTTCGCACGCGGTTCGGCAACTGGATTCCGGGTGTTGGCGGGAGTTTGCAAGCCGCCCGCAATCTGGGCGTGCCGACCACGCGGGTCAAAATCATGCTCTTCGTGGGAACGGCGGTTTCCGCCTGGCTGGTGGCAACTATTCAGGTCACCAACTTTGGCGGGGCCGATGTGTTGCGTGGCACCTACCGGGAGTTCTATGCGATCGTGGCCGTCGTCATCGGCGGCACGCTGCTGACTGGTGGATACGGTTCGGCGCTCGGTGCGGCCTTGGGCGCGCTGATCTTTGGGATGGTCCAGCAGGGCATCATCTTTGCCGGCATCGATGCTGACTGGTTCCAGTTCGTCCTCGGCGGGATGTTGCTGTCGGCCGTGCTGATCAATCGTTTCGTTCGATCGAGAGCGGTGCTTGTGCGATGAGCGATGGAAATACGACCGTGCCCGCGGTCCAGCTTCGGGACATCTGTAAGTATTTCGGCACCGTCGTGGCGCTGGAACATGTCGATATCTCGGCCTATTACGGCGAAGTGCATTGCCTCCTTGGAGACAATGGAGCAGGCAAGTCGACCCTGATCAAGATCATCTCCGGTGTTTTTCCGCCCGACGAGGGCGAGTACCTCTTCGAAAATCAACCGGTGCGGTTTTCATCTCCCCGTGATGCACTCGATCTCGGGATCGCGACCGTCTATCAGGATCTCGCGATGATTCCGCTGATGAGCATATCGCGCAATTTCTTTCTTGGATCGGAACCAACCAAAGGCTGGGGGCCATTCAGGCGATTCGATCTCGAATTTGCCGATCGCGTCACGACCGAAGAACTGGCGAAGATGGGAATTCGGGTGCGTGACACCCAGCAAGCGGTCGGCACGCTCTCCGGTGGCGAGCGCCAGTCCGTGGCGATCGCACGGGCGGTCTACCAGGGCGCCAAGGTGCTGATCCTGGACGAGCCGACCGCGGCGCTCGGAGTCAAAGAGGCCGGAGTCGTATTGCGCTACATCGCGCAAGCGCGGGCGCGTGGGATTGCGGTGATCTTCATCACCCACAATGTCCATCATGCATATCCGATCGGTGATCGATTCACGATTCTCAATCGCGGCACCAGTTACGGCACCTTCCTCAAGCGCGATGTGACACGCGAAGAGGTCGTCGAAATGATGGCCGGCGGGCAGGAGCTGGAAGAGCTCGGTCACGAACTGGAAGAGTTCGCCCGGGTCGACCGTCTCGGAACCGAACGGGCAGCCGGACAGGCGTTGACCGAAGACCGGTAATCAGGGCCGCTCGGAGCGGTCGGAGTCGCCCATCGGGTCCGCCCGATTCATCCGGACGAACCCGTCGGACGTCTGTGCCTCGTTTCAGACGGCGTTTCTGGGAATCATCAGTTTCCTGAACTGAGCCGCTGCCTGGTCGACATGGCGCTTGCCATTGGTCAACGAGATCGAAAGATGTCCCGGCAGCAGCGCGTCGAACTCTACGCCGGCCATTTTCAGTGTGCTCGCGGCATAGTTCTGGATCGAGCAGTCGGGTATATTCTGGGCAACGATGGTTCCGCCATAGAAGATGAGATCCCCGCCGATCAGATATCGCCGGTTGCCGCCTTCCACCAATAATGAGACATGGCCGTCGCAATGACCGGGCGTTTCGAAGACGGTCACCCGCAAATCGCCGACCGCGAACGAGGCGCCTTCGGTCAACGTTCCGCGACCGGGACATGGCTCGAAGACATAGTCGGCGGGATAGAATCCGGAGCTCTTGGCAAACGGCAAGCTGATTTGCTCCTCATCCCCGATCGCAAGGGTTGCCACCGTGAGCGGCGAGCCGATTACGTCCAGTCCGAGCCGCTTATGGAAATCCGCCGCTCCACCCGCATGATCGGCATGGTAGTGGGTCAGGATGAGCGAGCCAATCTTTTCCAGATCGACCCCGGCTTCCTGGATATTCGAAAGGATCTGGTCGGTCGCGCCGTATTTTCCACCCATCCCCGCATCGACGATGGCAGCTTCGCTGCCGCCATCGATCACATAGATATGGCAATCGAGCGGAGCCGACAGTCCGAATCCGGTGTCGCCTCCTCCGACGAGACAGATATCGCGTGTCAGTCGCATGGTCAACTCACTGGGGACTGAATCGCGGACAAAACCGCATTCAGATCGGTAAATACCAAATCGGGACGAGCCTCCGCCGAGGCAATATCGTCCCGGGTCGAAACGCCGGTGAGCACGAGCAACGCCAGGGTACCTGCCCGGCTGCCCGCGACGATATCCGTATCGAGCCGGTCACCGACCGACACCACGTCGGATGGCAGCACATCGAGCTGCTTGCAGATCGTATCGAACATCGACGTCTCGGGTTTGCCGACCACCGCCGGAGTAACTCCCGTCGAAGCCTGGATGGCGGCGATCAGCGATCCGCAGCCGGGCGCCAGACCGCCCTCGACCGGAAGCGTCACATCCGAGTTGGTGGCGATGAATGCGGCCCCGTTCGTGATTTGGTCGTGCGCTTCGGAAAGCTTTGCGTAAGTGAATTCGCGATCCAGACCGACGACGACGGCCGCGGCTTGTACGTCCGTCCCGTTTGCCTGAACGAGCGCATCGTCCTGGAAGAGCTGGTCGTAGAGCGCGCGCTCGCCAACCACATAGATGGCCGATCCGCGGGGAAACCGGTTCAACAAGTACTGGCGCGAGGCGACCCCGGAGGTCACGATCCATTCCTCAGGCACATCGAGATCCATCTTTGCCAGTTTCTCGACATATTGGACCGGCGTCATCGTTGAATTATTGGTCGCCAGCCGGTACGGGATCGATCGTAATTGCAGGGTCGCGAACAGGTCGACGGCGCCCGGCAGGGGAGCGTTGCCTCGATAGAGAACGCCATCCATATCGAAGATCCACGCTTTGGCATTGCCGAGTCGGTCGATCGCGGGGGAACTCGCCTCCCCCGGAGACGCGGGCTTGATTCGCTCGCGAACAAGCTTCATTCGGTCACCGCCGGCTTCAACGCATCGGTGATCGCCTGCTCGAAAACGTCCAAATCCCGCGGCGTGCGGGACGAGATCAGGTTACCGTCGATGACCAATGCGGAATCCTCGTAGAGACCGCCGGCATTCCTGATGTCATCCCGGATCTTGTTGACGCTCGTCGTCTTGCGTCCCTTCAGCACATCGGCCGAGATGAGCAACTGCGGACCGTGACAAATGGATGCGACTGGCTTTCCGGATTCGACGAATCGCCTGGTGAAATCGACCGCTCCGTCATCGATGCGCAGGTTTTCCGGGGCGCCACCGCCTGGGATCAGGAGCATATCGAATCCATCGATGGCATTGGCTCCCAGGTCGCTGAAGGTCGTGTCCACGGTCAGGACCGCGCCCTTCTTGCCCGTGACATCTCCCGGTTCGATCCCAATCAGGACCGCTTCCGCCCCAGCCGATTCGATCGCCTCGATTGGGCTGGTGGCCTCGATATCCTCGAAATTGTTCGCGAGGACGACCGCGACGCGTTTTTTGCTCATGATTCGTTCTCCTCTGTTTCGTACGGCTATTTGCCGGCAGCCGCGGCCAATTCGAGTGACCGGCTTTCGATGAGCTGGCACATCATCGCGATGGCGTCATCGACCGGTACCGCTCCCAAATCTTCGCCCGTGCGCAGTCGGATCGCCACCGCGCCCGCTTCGGCTTCGCGTTTGCCAATGACCAGCATGAACGGAATCTTCTTCAATTGCGCATTCCGGATTTTCGCCTGCATGCGGTCCCGGCCCTCATCGACCTCGACGCGGATGCCGGCCGCCTTCATGCTCCGCGCCACATCGTTCGCGTACTCGATCTGGTCGCCGGTGATCGGAATGAGCGTCGCTTGCGTCGGGGCAAGCCACATCGGAAACGCGCCGGCATAGTGCTCGACCAGACCGCCAACGAAACGTTCCATCGACCCGAGCAAGGTGCGATGGATCATCACCGCGCGATGACGATCGCCGTCCTCGCCAATGTAATTGACATCGAAGCGCTCGGGCAGATTGAAGTCGACCTGAATCGTCGGGCCGGTCCATTCACGGCCGAGCGCGTCGACCCATTTGATATCGATCTTCGGCCCGTAGAATGCGCCGCCGCCCTCGTCGATCTTGTAGCTGAGGCCCTTGTTGCTCATGGCGGTTTTCAGCCGCTCGATCGCCAGATTCCAGACGTCATCATCGCCGATCGCCTTTTCCGGCCGGGTAGCGAGATAGGCCTGAAATTGATATCCGAAGACATCGGCCATGTGGAGGGCAAGGTCGATCACGCCCTCGACTTCTTCGACCACCTGATCCGGCATGCAGAAGATATGGGCATCATCCTGGGTGAACCCACGCACGCGCAACATGCCATGCAACGTGCCCGATCGTTCGTAGCGATAGACCGTTCCCAGTTCGGCATATCGCACCGGCAGCTCGCGATACGAGCGCACAGTGCTCTTGTAGATCATGATGTGACCGGGACAATTCATGGGCTTGAGGTAATAGTCGACCTCCTCGATCGACATCGGGCTATACATGTTCTCCCGATATGTTTCGAGATGGCCGGAGATTTTGTAGATCTTCTCCGAGGCGATATGCGGCGTATAGACGAGCTGGTATCCCCGGGCCAGTTGTTCCTGCTGTTCGAATTGCTCGACCAGATAGCGAACGGTGGCGCCATTCGGCATCCACAGGATGAGACCGGGGCCGATTTCCTCGGAGACTGTAAAGAGCTCGAGATCCTTGCCGAGCCGCCGGTGGTCGCGCCGCTGGGCTTCTTCGAGTCGTTGCAGATGTTCGTCCAGATCTTCCTGCGTGAACCATGCCGTACCGTAGACCCGCTGCAGCATCGGCCGGTTTTCGTCGCCGCGCCAATAGGCGCCCGCAACTGATTGCAATTTGAATGGGCCGATCCGGTCGGTCGATTCGACATGCGGTCCCCGGCAGAGATCGAGAAAATTACCTTGCTGATAGGTCGAAATCGTCTCACCTTCGGCAAACCCGTTGATCAGCTCCACCTTATATGGGTTCGAACCGAAGAGTTCGAGTGCTTTTTCCCGGGAAACCTCCGCGCGCACGAACGGTTCGGCGGCCTTCTGATGCTGCCGCATGCGTTCCTCGATCTTGGCCAGATCGTCGGAGCTCAACGGGTTCGGCAGATCCATGTCGTAATAGAACCCGTGCTCGATCGCCGGGCCGATCGCGAACTTGACCTCGGGATGGAGCTCCTGGATCGCTTCCGCCATCAGGTGCGCGGCCGAATGGCGCATCCGCGCCAATTCGAACTCGGTGGATCCTTCCGTCTCGAATGCAATATCCATTTCTTCCGATAGCTCATGCAAGTCAGCTTGTGCCATTTCATTCGCCACTTTCGTTCATCGATTCGAACAACAAAAAACCAGGCGCCCGCACTGGGACGTCTGGCTGACGTGGTTCCACCCTGATTCAGAATCGATCGATTCCCTCATCGAGCCGATAACGGGGCAAGCCGCCCGGGAGCTCCTGGTTGGTTTTCTCGCGTCCGATCATCGATCCCGTTTCAGCCGGGCGGGATCTCTCTGGGATACCGGTGCGCGATACTCGTCCCAGTCATGGCAACCGGGGATATTCGATTGCACGTGAGGATACGTACGGGCCGCACGACTTGTCAATCCGGCGGCGTCGTTCCCGACTCGCTTTCGCCCCCGATGAGCACATCTCGCCGCACCGCGGACGATCGATAGCCGCTCCAGAGGAAATATCCGGCGAGCGCCAGCGCGACCAGCGCGACCAGCGCGATGATCACCCGGTTCCGTCCGGTGAAGATGCCGTCGTTCGCGTTCGACTCCGGTCCGTGCTGGTTTTCGGTATCGGTATTCGATCGATCGGTTGCCGCTGGAGTCGCCTCCGGTTCCGGTGTCGCATCGGTCACGGTCGCGACCCGCGCGTCCGGCGCCAAGCCGATCGAGTTGCCTCCCCGGGCCTGTGCCAGAATCAGGGCAGCATCCGGGTCGCGATAGCTCACCACATCGCCGCTGATCAGTTTTCCAGCAGCGATGCGCTCCGACTTGGCTTCGAACGCGTAATCGAGAAGGATCGCATTGTCCTGGTACCACGTATCGGGAGCTTCGCCATCGAGGGTGACCGAGATCATCGTCGATCCGTCGCGCGTCGCGACTTCGATCAGGCAATAGCCCGCGTCGTCGTCATATCCCGTCTTGCCGCCGATCAAACCGCTGTAATTGTTCAGAAGCTTATTGGTGTTCGTGACATAATAATAGCCATCTGATGTTGTGTATTCGGATGTGCCGATCAGTTGGCGAAAGACCGGATAGTTCAGGGCGTACATCGTGAATGTCGCCAGGTCGCGCGCCGTCGAGTAATGCCCATCGACACCCCAGCCGTGGGGATTCACCAGATGGGTGCGGGTCAACCCCATATTCTGAATTCGCTGGTTCATTTCGTCGATGAAATTCTGGACGGCCTGCTGGTCGGTGTCGCCATCCTGATATCCGAGCGCCCGGGCAATCGCATGGGCCGCATCGTTGCCAGATGGCAACATCATTCCGTAGAGAAGGTCCTGGAGTGTGAATGTCTCTCCGGGGCCGAAACCCATTGTGGTCGAGTTGGCATCGAAGAGATCGGAGGTGCTGGTTGTGATCCGTTCGGTCAGCGCGCCGCGTTCCAGCGCTTCGATGGTCGTGAAGATCTTGGTCAGGCTGGCCATGGCGACCTCCTGATCCGCGTTGTGTTCGACGAACACCTCGCCCGTGTCGGCATCGATGACGATATACCGCTTCGAGGAAATGCCATCCAGCTCGGAGAGCTGCGCCGCCGCGGGGCCGACGCTCGCGAAAACGATACCGAGAACGAGTGCGATGGCGATCGTGAACCGGGCAAGCACCCGGATAGAGGCAGGCAAGCAGCGGCTCATAGGCGGAGAAACGACCACGTGTCGATTGTCAGGGGCAGTTCCACGCGACGCGGCGACCTCGAATTCGAACAAAACGCCCGCTCGTATGAGCGGGCGCATGCGGGTGGGCGATACTGGACTCGAACCAGTGACCTCCACGATGTCAACGTGGCGCTCTAACCAGCTGAGCTAACCGCCCGATCAGCCGGACCGTGATTATAGAGGATGTGCCCCCGGTTTGTGCAAGGTCAATGGCCCAGCATTCGCACCGAGTTCGATCGGCGGTGCCAGCGGTAGGTGACCGACCCGAATCCCGCGCCCAACCGGACCGCTTCCGCACGCAAGGGCTTGAGCTCTTCCTGCCGGACTTTCCAGGTTCCCTTGACCTGATTGATGACGAGCTGGCTGTCACCATCCACACGCACATGCTCCACAACGGCCCGGTCGCCCAGCTTCTGCTGGAGAAACGCCAGTGCCTCGATCAGGGTCTGATATTCCGCCTGGTTGTTCGTCATCCTGCGGCCACCGGTCGAGTAATCGCGCCGTTCGATCAGCGAATTGCCGGTCGGACTGGCGATGTGGAAACTGCCGTACCCCTTGCCCGGATTGGGATCGGCGCCGCCATCGAATGTAATGACATACGGATTGTTGGGATTCGAGAATGGGGAAGGGGAGCCGGCCACCGGCTCCCCCGTTTTCGATTTGCCCTGGGTCAAGCTGCTGCTTCCTCTCGGGCGCGCGCTTCGGCCTTGATCTGCTCCGCCAGATTGGGCGGAACCGGCTGGTAATGCGAGAACGTGCTGGTGAACGATCCGCGCCCTTGGGTGATCGAGCGCAGATCGGTGGCATACCGCTGGATTTCCGCACCCGGAACGATCGCTTCGATGCGGGTCGATCCTTCTCCCGCCGCCGACATGCCGCTTACCTGGGCGCGTTTCGAATTCAAATCGCTCATCACATCGCCGGTAAATGCATCTGGCACGGTGACTTCGATAGTCATGACCGGTTCCAGCAGTACTGGTTTGCCCATCAGCACGCCCTTCTTGAAGGCTTCCTTGGACGCGATCTTGAATGCCATTTCGTTCGAATCGACATCGTGGTAGCTGCCATCGTAGAGGGTGACCTTGACATTCACCACGGGATAGCCCGCCACTGGACCAGCATCGAGCGCCTCGCGGACGCCTTTTTCGACGGCTGGGAAGAAGTTCCTTGGCACCGCTCCACCGACGACGCGCTCCGAGAATTCGAAATCGCTTTCCTGCAGCGGTTCGAGCTCCAGGAAGACATGACCATATTGGCCCGCCCCGCCGGTTTGTTTCTTGTGCTTGTATTCGGAGTTCGTCTTGGCGGAAATCGTCTCGCGATATTGCACGCGGGGCAGACCGAGATCGACATTCACGCCATAGCGTCGAGTCATTCGTTCGAGCGCGATCTGGATATGCGGCTCGCCCAAGCCGGAAAGAATCGATTCCCCGGTCACGGAATCGCGACTGAGCTGCAAGGTCGGATCTTCTTCCACGATCCGGTGCAATGCCTGTCCCAGCTTATCCAGATCGGCTTTGGTTTTCGGGCTGACAGCCGCGGAATAAGACGGCTGCACGAACTCGATCGATGCCAATTGCAAATGGTGATTTTCGTCGCTGAGCGTATCGCCGGTGTGGGTTACCGCCAGTTTGCCGACCGCCCCAATATCACCCGCTTCGATCGAATCGGCATTGATGTGCTCCTTGCCGCGCGAAAAGAATGCGTGGCCGATGCGCTCGCTCTTCTCGGCATGTTCGTTGTAGACCGTGCCATTCGATTTCAGGGAACCCGAAAACACCCGGAAGTACGAAACCCGACCAACATGCGGATCGGCGATGGTCTTGAAGACGAGCGCCGCCAGCGGACCGGCCGGATCGGCCGACAATGTCTCTTCGCCATTGTCGTTCTCCGCGACCACCGTTCGGGACGAAGCCGCTGGCGCGTAGGTGATGATCGCGTGGAGGAGCCGGTCGACGCCCTTCATGCTCGACCCGGCCCCGGCGAACACCGGCACCATATTGCCGTCTTCGATGGCCACTTCGACTGCCCGCCGGAGATCTTCGTCGCTGATCTCCTCGTCATTCAAATAGCGTTCCATCAGGACTTCGTCGGAATCCGCGGCTGCTTCGATGAGCTGACCGCGCGCTTCGCGCACCGCCCGCTTGAATTCATCCGGAATGTCGCTTTCGACCGCCGTGCCGGAGTTGGCGTCGTCGTAGAGATAGGCACGACCCGAGAGGATATCCGCGACGCCACGGAACGATTTCTCGGAGCCGATGGGGAGCTGCAAGGGGCCGACGGTTGGGCCGAAGATCGACCGGGCCGAGTCGATCGTCCGACCGAAATCCGCATTGTCGCGATCCATCTTGTTGACGAACAGGATCTTGGGGACACCGGCCGCGGTGGCCATCGACCAGGCCTTTTCACTACCGACTTCCACCCCCGCCGATGCATCGAGCAGGATCACTGCCGCATCCACCACCGCGAGGGTGGACTGCACCTCACCGAGAAAATCGGCGTACCCCGGTACATCGATCACATTGATCTTGCATTCGCCGAATTCCACGGGCGCCAGCGCCAGGGAAATCGACATGCGGCGTTTGATTTCGTCGACGTCGTAATCGGTGATCGTGTTGCCGTCTTCGATCTTGCCGAGCCGAGTGGTCGCGCCGGAAACGTGCAGCATCGCCTCAGCCAATGACGTCTTTCCCGCGCCACCATGGGAAAAGAGGCCGATGTTTCGAATCTTGTCAGCTGAGTAGTGCTTCACGGGGTCTCCTTCGTCGAGAGCCGTCGAGGCCGATCATCCCAACAACCGTTGATAGGATGCGAATGCGAACGAGGATGCGGCCGCCCGCCAGCCCGCGGAGTGCGACGCCCGCGGGCGCGCTCGATGCGGGTTGACTGCTTCGGTTCGGAACTGCCTGTCCATGACAGACCTCCTTCGGACGCATTCGATCGTGGGGCCATTATAGAAACGTGGAGCGCCCGGTCACAATGCGACAGGATTCAGGAGGGGCCCACTATCGCCGTTGCCGGTCGGCAATCACGCGCAGGCCGTCGAGCGTCAGGTTCGGCTCATAGGGACCAAGGGCCGGCGTGCGGCCGGCGAAAAGCCGGCCATTCCCCCCGGTCATCACCACGATGTCGCATCCTCCCAATTCCGCGCGAACCATCTCGACCAGTCCTTCGACCATTTTCAAATGACCGAGCACAACGCCGGCCTGGACGGCCTGGGTCGTGTTGCGGCCAATGGCAGCGTCAGGAATCTCGATGGGTACCGAGTAGAGACGAGCGGCCCGCGACGCGAGCGCGTCCATGCTCAGCGCCAGACCGGTCGCGATCGAGCCACCAAGAAATCGTCCCTGTGCATCGAGTGCATCGACCTTGGTGGCAGTGCCGAAATCGACGACGATCGCCGGCCGCCCATAGTGAGCGTCGACCGCGACCGCATTGGTGATGCGATCGGCTCCGGTCTCGGTCGGTTGACCGGTGGCCACCTCGATACCCAAATCCAGCTGGCTGGAAACCACGAGTGGGGTCTTCTCGAACCGGTCTTCGAGGAACTCGGTCAAACTCCGGGTGATCGATGGCACGACGCTGCACATCGCGATCTCGCAATCGTTGTTCTTCAGGGCATCGAAATGGCCATCCAGCAGCGCATGCCACTCGTCCGCCGTGCGTCCATGTTCCGACGAAAAGCGCAGGGTGCGCTGCCAGGAACGATCCAGATCGGACGCAATCCCGATGTGGACATTGGTGTTGCCGACATCGATGGCCAGGAACATCGTGGTTCTCCTCGGTCCGCCCGAATCTCGCCGGCGGCTGGTTGCTCCTTCCGCGCGACACGTATTATCTGTTGTGCCACGCTGGCGCGCTTTCGATCGCTTCTTGCGTCAGATATTCGCGGGAACGCTTCATGTCCGAAATAACCGTTCGTAAACCAGTGCTCTATACGGTGCTCATCAGCACCTCCGTCCTGATTGCCATTTCCGCCTTCCTGATGGGAATGATCGCGCAGCGCACCTGGTTGCCCGGATCGGCCAATGAATCCGTTGCGGCGCCGAGCGCTGTCGCCGGAAGTCTCGACAAGCTTGCCGAGGTCGAGAAACTGATTGCTCAGGAGTACTACGGCCGCCCCGCGGACGATCAGACATCGACCGAGTTCTGGAGTGGGCTGGAAGGCGATGCATTGGCCGGTCTCTCGATGGGACTCGACGACTATTCCACCTATCTGCCTCCGGCCGACCAAAAAGAAGCGGCCGATCAGTTGGCCGGGACCTTCGAAGGCATCGGCGTCTGGGTTGCGACCCGCAGCGGCAAGATGACGATCGTGGCTCCCATTCCGGGGTCACCCGCCGAAGAAGCCGGAATTCAGTCGGGCGACGTGATCATGCGCATCGACGGCAAATCGGTCCAGGGACTATCCGATTCGGAAGCGTTGGCCTTGCTCAAGGGTCCTGCCGGCAAGACCGTGGCGCTCGATATGCAGCGCAAGGACGGATCGACGATGTCCCTCGAGGTCGAGCGTCGCAAGATTCCCGTGCCCGTCGTCTCGTACACGCTGGACACCGACAATAACGTCGGGGTCATACGCATCGTCGTATTCGGGGACAAGACAGCCGCGGAGCTCGATGCGGCGCTCGATGCCGCCAGGAACGATGGTGTGTCCGGAATCGTGCTCGACCTGCGCAACAATGGGGGCGGATGGGTGCGCAGCGCGCAGGAAACGATCGGGCGGTTCGTCCCGGCCGATCAGGGAGCGGCGCTCTACGAAGACTTCGATCCGAATCTCTCCGGAGACGAGATCGAGCAGCCGATCATTTCAGGCGATGTGTCCGCATACGATTTGCCGTTGGTGGTGCTGGTCAACAACGGCACTGCCAGTGCGGCGGAAATCGTTGCCGGGGCGCTGCGAGACTATGGCCGCGCGACGATCGTTGGTGAAACCACGTTCGGCAAGGGCTCGGTGCAACGAGTCCACGAATTCGAGGATGGATCATCGTTCCGGCTGACCTTTGCGCACTGGCTGACCCCGAACAAGCTGGCGATCGACAAATCCGGCATTGTGCCCGACTTCGCCGTGGATCGAACCCCTGACAATGAAAAGGGGGATGCGCAGATGGAAGCCGCAACGCAGATTCTGCTGAGCAAACGGGCGACCCCAGTTGCCGATCGATGATGGATGCAACCAGCCTGCATCTGCTTCGCTCTTCACGCGAGGGAATCTGATGGCGAATCTCCACCTTCCCGGCATCGACCGCTTCCAGCTCGCCCGGATGGGGGCGATTGCCGTCGTCCTATTCCTGTCGCTCGGCGGCGCATTGGCGCAGGAGGTGACACCGGC
Source organism: Thermomicrobia bacterium (assembly GCA_044464585.1). Taxonomy (GTDB): domain Bacteria; phylum Chloroflexota; class Chloroflexia; order Thermomicrobiales; family UBA6265; genus JAMLHN01. The sequence continues at coordinate 17,421 of JBIQLF010000004.1, read as the reverse complement.
GCCGTATGTCCCGAGTGCGGGAGCTTCGAGCTTGTCTGGGACGATCGTTGCCGATGGCTCCTCGACTGTCAGTCCGATCACGGAAGCCGTCGCGGAGGAATTTGGGTTCATCGCTCCGCGGGTTCAGATCGAAGTGAGCGTATCGGGTACCGGGGGCGGGTTCGATCGATTCTGCAATGGCGAAACCGATATCCAGAACGCATCCCGACCGATCAAGGAAGTCGAAGCAGCCAAGTGCGCAGCCTCCGGGGTGCAGTTCTACGTATTCGAGGTCGCGTACGACGGTATCGCGATTGTGGTGAACCCGAAGAACGACTTCGTTTCCTGTCTGACGGTCGAGCAACTTCAGATGATGTGGCGACCGGACGACCCCGTGAAGAACTGGAATGAGATCGACCCTTCGTTTCCCGATCAGTCGATCCGCCTCTACGGGCCTGGCACCTCATCGGGGACATTCGACTATTTCACCACGGTCATCGTCGGCCAACCCGGGAGCTCGACGACCGACTATCTCCCGAGTGAGGACGACAACCAACTGGTCGAGGGGGTTGCCGGCGACAAGAATGCCCTTGGGTTCTTTGGACTTGCCTATTACGAGCAAAACCGGGACCGGCTCAAAATCGTCGGAGTGGACGACGGCAATGGTTGCGTCGAACCCACGAGCGAGACGATTCAGAATTCGACCTATCGCCCGCTATCGCGGCCGCTCTTCGTCTATGTGAATGCGGCCAGTATCCAGCGGCCCGAAATGCAGGAATTCCTCCAGTTCTATCTTGCCTCCGCGCCCGAGCTGGTGACCGATGTTGGATTCGTCGATTCCCCGAATGACGTCTATGCGCGAGACCGGAGCAAGCTGGCCGCCGCGATCGCCGGCACTGGCACGCCCGATTCCGCGGCGCCTCCCGCAACCGCGGTTGCGAGCTCGTGATCCGCAGCGCCAGTCTGGACCGTTCCGGTCGCCACCGGCAATCGTGCCGGACGGTTTAGAATCCCATATTGGGGATTGGGCGACGATCATTCATGACCACTGAGCCGCTGAAACGCGAAGAGGGTTGGGGCGAGACTGTGCCGTTTTTTCGGCCCGGGGGCTCCTACGTCGATCAGAAACTCTTGCGCCGCCAGCATCTGACCGAAAAGGCCGCGGGCATCTTTCTGCTGTGCTGCGCAATCGTTTCGGTATTGACCACGATCGGGATCGTGGTCGTGCTGGTGGCGCAGGCGGTGAAATTCTTCGCCGAAGTGCCGGTTCTCGATTTCCTGACTGGTCTCGAATGGACCGCGCTCTTTCCGAACCAGCAATCGTGGGGGGTATTGCCGCTCGTTTCCGCTACCCTGATGGTCACGTTTCTGTCGATGATCGTGGCGATTCCCCTGGGTCTGATGAGCGCGCTCTATCTGAGCGAATATGCGTCGCCCAGAACCCGCTCGATCCTGAAGCCGAGTCTGGAATTGCTGGCCGGGATTCCAACGATCATCTATGGGTTTTTCGCGCTGACCTTCATTACACCGGAAATTCTCAAACGGATTTGGCCGCAGACAGTCGTCTACAACGTGCTGGCCGCGTCGATTGCGGTCGGGATCATGATCGTGCCACTCATCGCTTCCCTTTCGGAAGATGCGATTCGATCGGTCCCGCGTTCGATGCGTGAAGGCGCATATGCGCTTGGCGCCACCAAATTCGAAGTGTCCAGCCGCATCATCGTACCGGCCGCGCTTTCGGGCATCGTGGCATCGTTCATCCTGGCGGCTTCGCGCGCCGTCGGTGAGACGATGATCGTGGCGCTGGCGGCCGGAGCCAAAGCGCAGATTGTCACTAATCCACTGGAGCCGGGAGAAACGATGACCGGCTATATCATCCAGGTCGTTTCCGGCGATGCGCCACGCGGATCGACCATTTTCTATTCGCTTTTTGCGGTGGGGCTTTTGCTGTTCATCATGACGCTCGCCCTCAATATCTTCAGTCATTGGTTCGTCCGGCGGTTTCGTGAGGAATACCAATGACCCCTCCCGAGCTCGACGCCGGATCCGAATCGCTGCAAGCAATGGGTAACCTGCCGGGGCGGCAACGTTTCGCGACCATCATGCGCTGGGTCTTGCTTGCCGCCACGATGTTCGCGGTGATCGTGCTGGCGGTTTTGCTCTGGTACATCGTCAGCAACGGTTGGCGGTGGCTGAGCTGGGGGTTGCTGACGAACGCGCCATCACGCAAACCGGAACGGGCCGGGTTGGCCATCGCGCTTTCGGGCACGTTGTGGATTATCTCGCTGACGGTGCTGGTGGCGTTTCCGATGGGGTTGGCGGCCGCAATCTATCTCGAAGAATATGCTCCCAAGAACCGCTGGACCCGTATGTTGCAGATCAATATCTCCAATCTCGCCGGGGTGCCATCGGTGGTCTATGGTCTGCTGGGACTCGGCATCTTCGTCGAATGGATGCATCTGGGGCGGGTGGTGCTGGCCGGCGCGCTGACGATGGCGTTGCTGAGCCTGCCGGTGATCATCATCACCAGTCAGGAAGCCTTGCGAGCAATTCCCTGGTCGCTGCGTGAAGCTGCGTATGGTGTTGGCGCCACCCGGTGGCAAGTGACGGTCTCGCATGTGCTTCCGGCGGCTGTGCCGGGTATCCTGACCGGGGTGATTCTGGCGGTTTCCCGGGCAATCGGCGAGACCGCGCCATTGCTGGTAGCTGGCGCGGCCGGTTTTCTGACCGCCAAGCCGACCGGCTTCTTCGATTCGTATACGACTCTTCCGATACAGATCTACAACTGGATGTCTCGCCCCCAGCCCGGATTCCGCGGGTTGGCGTTCGCGGGCATCATCGTCATGCTGGCGCTGCTCATATCGATGAATCTGATCGCGATCATCGTGCGGCAGCGATTCAGCGCCAGGAACCGGTGGTAAATCGATGTCGCAGTTCGAACGCTCATTTGTGCTGGAACCGGCGGATGCAGAGGAGGCCGGCGAAATAGCGATCCAGATTCGTGACCTGAATGTCCATTACGGTTCGTTCCACGCGGTCGGAGGGGTGTCGTTCGATATTGCTAAGAACAGCATCACCGCCATGATCGGACCGTCCGGGTGTGGCAAGAGCACCGTTCTGCGCTGCATCAACCGCATGAACGACCTGATTCCGGCAGCCCGGGTGGATGGACGGATTCTGTTCCGGGGAGACGATATTCTGGCTCCCGATGTCGATCCGGTCATGGTGCGACGGCGGATCGGAATGGTTTTTCAGAAACCGAATCCGTTTCCGAAGAGCATCTACGACAATGTTGCCTGGGGCGCCAAGGTCAATGGCATCCGCCAGGGTATGGACGATTTGGTCGAGTGGTGCTTGCGATCGGCGGCGCTTTGGGACGAGGTCAAGGACAAGCTGGATCAGAGCGGATTGGCGTTGTCAGGCGGCCAACAGCAGCGACTCTGTATCGCGCGGGCATTGGCGAACAACCCGGATGTCATCCTCATGGATGAACCGTGTTCCGCGCTGGATCCCATCTCTACCCTTCGCATCGAGGACTTGATGCGCGAACTGGCGCAGAATTACACCATTGCAATTGTGACGCACAATATGCAGCAGGCAGCCCGGGTTTCGGACCAGACCGTTTTCTTCTCCCTCGGAGAACACCGGATGGGCATACTGGTCGAATCGAGCCCAACTCGTCAACTCTTCACCAATCCCCGAGATAGCCGGACTGAGGACTACATCACGGGGCGGTTTGGATGATCCTTGGAGGTCCCCCATGAACGGAGGCACGATGGCCCGCCAGGAGTACGTGCGCAGTCTCAGTCATCTGCGAGATCAGGTTCTTCGCCTGAGCTCCATGGTCGATCAGGCGATTGCCCGGTCGACCGATGCACTCAAGAACCAGGATGTCGCACTCGCGGAGCAGGTCATCCAGGGAGACCGCGACATCAACGAACTCCGCTGGAGTCTGGAAGGAGAAGCCCTGGCGGTGATCGCCATGCAGGCGCCGATGGCGGGCGATTTGCGTCAGATCGCAGCTGGCCTGCATATCATCTCCGAGCTGGAGCGAATGGGCGATCATGCGGCCGGAAACGCCAAGATCGTGCTCATGACCGCGAACGAGCCGCAATTGAAACCATTGGTCGATATTCCTCGAATGGCGCAGACTGCCCAGGCGATGCTCGCCGCGGCCATGGACGCATTCGTCCGGTCCGATGCCGAACTTGCGCGCCGGACGATGGCCATGGACGACGAGATCGATGAACTCTACAACCAGGTCTACCGGGAGCTGCTGACTTATATGATGCAGGATCAGCACACGATCAACCGGGCAACGCATTTGTTATGGGCAGCGCACAATCTGGAGCGAATCGGCGACCGGACCGAGAACATCTGCGAGTTCGTGGTCTATTCGGTAACAGGGAGCATCACGGAAGCCTACAGTCCGTCCTGAGTGAGGATAGCCAGGATGGCCGCGGCCACGTCCTCGATCTCCAACGGAGGTTCCAGCAATCCCTGACCGCCAGCTTCCTGGACCGCGGCCGGCGAAATCTCGCCGGGAAAACCGGAGATGACCATGGCCGGCATATCGGTTCGGGCCGAATCGTCGGCCACCCGGTCCGATGTGCCTCGCATCCGCCGGAGTACCTCGTCGACACTAATGTCACCAAGACCGGCATCGAGAACGACTCCCTCGAACGAACGCAAGCGCAGCACTTCCAGGAACTGGAGTCCGCTACCGATGGCGCTCGTCCAGAAGCCCTCGTAGACGAGTCCCTCGGTCAAGAACCGGGACAGCGACAAATCGTCCGATACGATCGCCAGATGGGGCCGCTCCAATGCGGATTCGCTCATAGCCCGCACCGCGCCACCCCGACCGTGCCACGCGGTAGAATGTCGCCGCACCTCATGGATGCATCACAATCCATTGCTGTTCCCCGAAAAGGCTCACCCGGTTCATGTTCCTCGCTCTCGACGACGATCGCGTCCTTCCACATCTGCAAACGTATATCAGGAAACTCGATCTGCCCACTGACGATCTCTGGGTGACGACCGACCGCCGGATCTATAACGAATGGGTCGGACGCACAGTCGGTGGTTCCATCGGGGGAGCGTATGTCTATCATCCCGGCCGGCGAAAGCATCTGATCCTGATCAATTTGCGCCGAATCGAATTGTCGCGGCCGAATGCGCTCGAAATCGTCGTGTGCGAAGAGCTGCTCCATATGCGCCACCGGATCGACGGCGACCGGCGTCGCCATGCCCGTCATGGATACGATCGGATCGCGGTACAGGTCAGCGAGCTCACGGGCGCATCGATGGAGGAGGTGCGTTCGTGCGTGAAACCGGTCAAACGCCGCGGGCCGAAATATATCTACGCCTGTCCCGAATGCCGGATGGAAGTTCCGCGCAGCCGCACCGGGGTCTGGTCGTGCGGCCGCTGCGCGCCCAGCTTCGACCGGCGTTTCCAGCTGAGACTGATTCGGACATTGGATCGCGAAGCGGCGTGAGTCAATCCTCCGCGAGCAGATCGTGGTTTCGTTTTCCTTTGCGTCCGGTCGTATCATCGAGCTGATCTTCGACGACCTTGAAGACGGAGAGGAGAATGACCGTGGTGAACGTGGCGAAAATCGCGACTCCGAAAAATCCACCGCCGCACAACAAGCCGATGGCGGCGGTCGTCCAGAGTCCCGCCGCCGTGGTCAATCCCTTGACCCGGGCACCCGATCCGAAGATCACCCCAGCCGCGAGAAAACCGATTCCCTGGACGACGGTCGATGCAACGCGCGTCGGATCTGCGCCCGCGTAGCCGATCTTGTGGGCTTCGCTCGCAATCATGATGCCCATGATGGCAAAGAGCGCGGCACCCTCGGCCGCCAGCGCATGGGTACGCATCCCGGCGGCATGCGACCGGACTTGCCGTTCGAACCCGATGACCCCACCGCAAACGATCGCCGCGATGACGCGGAGGGCCAGATCTGTATGGCTCGGATCGAACATGGGCGATGTTGCTCCGGGTCGAAATGCTCAAGGCGCATCCCAGGCAGGGGATGCGCCTTGACTGAAACGGCTCGGCTCAGAATTGGAAGGTCGTCTCGCCGCTCTCGTCCGGGCGCACGAATCGGGCTTTCACACCCTGTCCAGACTCCAACGTATCGATCAGTTGATCGAGGGTGGCCATATTCTTCACCCGCTTGCCAGCGACCGAGGTGATGATATCGCCTCGCCGGATGCCGGCCTTCTCGGCGACGCTGCCCGGTTTCACTTCGCCGACGAAAATGCCGCGAGACCCCTCCGGGTACGTCGCCGCGATATCGGGGTGATTGGCAAAGTAACTGGATGTGTCGGCCGCCAACAACCCGAGCGGCGCTCGCTTCGGGCGACCGTACCGCTCGACGATTCGCGCAAGCCGCGGCTGATCGAATCCAACAATCACCTCGTTGTCGGCAGCGATGACCGGCACACCCTGCTGGCCCGACCGCTGGATCATCTCCATGGCCGCGTTGTAGTCGCTATCGACTCGCTTCTCCTCGTACGGTACGCCGGCTTTGCCCAAAAAGTCCTTGACGCGATCGCACCAGGGACAGGTGGACGTGGTATAGACAGTAACTCCGGTGGCGCTCATAAGAACCTCTCGATAGTAAGCACGATGATCTCCATGCCGAAATTGTACGTGCCCTGTTCTTGAATTACCACCTTACCATTCGTTAGTTGAAGTCGAATGGCAGTCCCTTGAGTCCGCGGGGGAGCTTGCCTTTTTTCGACATCGAACCCATCTGCGCCATCATCTTGCGCATCTCTTCGAATTGCTTGATGAGCTGCGAGACTTCTTCGCGCGTGGTGCCACTCCCCTTCGCAATGCGGCGCCGGCGACGACCATCGATGATCTGCGGTCGCCGTCGTTCCTCGAAGGTCATCGAGTAGATGATGGCTTCGATGCGCTTGTAGTCATCATCGGAGATCTCGGCCTTCGCCTGGCGCAGTTGCTGCCCCATCCCGGGAATCATCTCCAGCAGAGAACTCAGCGGGCCCATCTTCTTGATCTTCTGGATCTGGTCGAGAAAATCCTCGAGATTGAATTGGCCCTTGGTCAGCCGCGCCTGGAGATCCTTGGCGTCTTCTTCGGTTGTTTGCTCCTGCGCGCGTTCGATGAGCGAAAGCACATCGCCCATACCGAGGATACGGCTGGCCAACCGCTGCGGATAGAACGGCTCCAGGGCGTCCATCTTTTCACCGGTGCCGATGAACTTGATGGGCACGCCGGTGACGGCGCGAATCGAAAGCGCCGCGCCACCCCGGGCATCGCCGTCCATCTTCGTCAGGATCAGACCGGTGATCCCCAGTTTTTCGTGGAAGGCACCGGCCACATTGACCGCTTCCTGACCGGTCATGGCATCCGCAACCAGCAGGACCTCGGTAGGTTGGACGGTCCGCTCGATTTCGGCGACCTCGTTCATCATGCGATCGTCGATCTGCAGGCGACCGGCCGTGTCGATGATGACGGTGCTGTACCCACGTTCCCTGGCGTATTGAAGGGCATGTTGCGCGATGTCGATCGGGTTGGCGGATGTGCCTTCCTCATAGACTGGGATGTCGATCTGCCGCCCCAATGTCTGCAATTGCTTGATGGCGGCCGGCCGGTAGACATCCGCGGCGACCAACAGCGGCAAGCGCCCCTCCTTGCGCAGGAGCGTTGCCAGTTTGGCGGCATGCGTCGTCTTACCGGAGCCCTGCAGACCGACCAGCATGATGATCTGGGGCGGACGGTCTGGCAGCGCGAGCGGTTCGCGCTCCTTGCCCAGAATCTCGATGAGCTCTTCGTTGACGATCGAAATCACCGTCTGACCTGGCGTCAGCGATTTGAGCACATCCTGCCCGACCGCGCGTTCCCGAACGGCCGCAATGAAATCCTTGGCGACTTTGAAGTTGACATCGGCTTCGAGCAAGGCGCGCCGGACTTCGCGCATCGCCTCGTCGACATCCTGCTCGGTGAGATTCCCCTTGCGGGAGAGTTTGCTCAGCGATTGGTTCAGACGGTCCGAAAGCGTTTCGAACATGGATCAGCCTTCCTCCGCGCTGAAGAAGAGCGCATCGACATACGACTCCGGATGGAATTCAGCCATGTCGGTGACCTTTTCGCCAGTGCCGATATAGGAAATTGGCACACCGAGCTCCTTCGACACCGAGAATGCGATGCCACCCTTGGCCGTGCTGTCGAGCTTGGCGATCATGATGTCGGTGATTTCGACCGACTCGGCGAATTTTTGCGCCTGGAGCAGACCGTTCTGACCGGTGGTGGCATCGATGACCAGCAGCACTTCCTGTGGCGCTTCCTCGACATGTTTTTGCATGATCTTGCGCAGTTTCTTGAGTTCTTCCATCAGATTGAATTTCGTGTGCAGGCGACCGGCGGTATCGACGATGAGCACATCGCGATCGCGCGCATAGGCGGCCTGCATGGCATCGAATACGACGGCACCCGGATCGGCCCCCGGTTCGTGCGCCACCACTGGCACGCCAATACGTTCGCCCCAGATCTTCAATTGGTCGATGGCAGCGGCGCGGAAGGTGTCGCCCGCCGCGAGCAGGACCGACCGGCCAAACCCCTGATGGTAGGCAGCCAGCTTGGCAATCGAGGTCGTCTTGCCGACGCCATTGACGCCCACGACCATGATCACGTACGGGACTCCGCGCTGAAGAATCTTCACCTGGCGGTTACGGGTTGCTTCTTCCAGAAGCTCGACCATGTCCCAACGCAGGATCTCGCGAGCGTAGCCCGGATCGATGATGCGGCCCTCGGCGACTTTGCGCCGCATACTTTGGATGAGCTGCTGCGTGACATCCCAACCGACATCGGCCTGGATGAGCAACATCTCCAGATCTTCGTAGAGCTCTTCGTCGATCGACTCCCGCTCGAATAGACGGCTGATCTCGCTGAAGACGCTCTTCCGGGTCTTTTCGAGGGCCTGCTCCAGTTGCGGATCGGGGTGGGCTCGCCGTTTGAAAAGTCGGCCGAGGGCCAAGGTCGTTTCTCCTGAAATGCGTGATGGATAGTCGGGATCAGTCTGGGTCGATCGACAGGAAAAACGTCGATTTCGAAGCTGTCCGATCGACTTGAGAGGATACCATGCACCTTCCCAGACCACGTTCGTCCGGGCCGTACGGTATTCCGGAACAGAGGCTACAATCCCCTGAAAATCGACTGTTGAAAACGATGGGTCGGAGGGCCGGGTGGGACGGACCAATGGCGTCCGCGAGATGCTGCCGGACGAGCAGCCGCGGGAGCGGATGTTGCGCTGGGGATCGTCGCAGCTCAAGACCAGCGAGCTGATCGCAATCCTGCTGAACACGGGCACCGCGGGCGAGAGCGTCATCAAGCTCTCCGAGCGGATTCTGAACGAGAACGGCGGACTCCGTGGGTTGACCCGGCTCGATCTCGCCGAGCTCACCGCTATTCACGGAGTCGGGCCGGCGAAAGCGACACGCTTGCGGGCGGCGTTGGAGCTGGCGAATCGGGTCGTGGCGCTCGATCCCGACGACCGGACCCGGATTTCCTCGCCGGAGGATGTCATTCGCTTGGTGGGGCCGGAAATGGCCGCGCTCGACCACGAGCAGTTGCGGGTGGTGCTCGTCGATACCAAACATAAGGTGCTCGCCATCCGGACGATCTATCGAGGAAGCGTCAATCAGGCGCAGGTTCGTATCGGGGAAGTCTTTCAGGATGCCGTCCGGCAAAATGCGGCATCGCTCGTCGTCGTGCACAATCATCCATCGGGGGATCCGGCGCCATCGGCTGCCGATATCGCGTTGACCGTCGAGCTCGACCAGGCGGGCAAGCTGCTGGAAATCGATGTGCTCGATCATCTCATCGTCGGCAGCAACGGCCACACCTCGTTGCGGCGGTTGGGGCTCGGGTTCCCGCGCAATTCGAACTGAGGGAAAGGATGTGACATGGCAACGCGAGGTTTTGGGATTGCGGCGGCGACGCTTTCGTCGTTGATCGCTCCGCTTGCGGCGGCTGCCGAGGAGAACGGCTATGACACATTCTGGGTGAACGACACCCCGGGCTCGGATGGGTTCGAGGCCCTGGCACGGGCGGCTGAGACGACGAGTCGGATTCGCCTGGGCGTCGGAGTCATTCCGATCGATCGTCGTCCGGCCGACCAGATCGTCGCCGCCATCGAACGATCGGGATTGCCGCGCGAACGCCTCCTGGTCGGTATCGGCGCCGGCGGAGAAGTCTACGGATCGCTCGAAAATGTTCGATCGGCGGCAGCGGCGATTCGTGATGGCGCCGATACGCCGGTCGCGGTTGGTGCGCTCGGACCGAAGATGGTTGCCCTCGCCGCCGACATTGCGGATGCGGTGCTGTTGAATTGGCTGACCCCGCGCCAGGCGCGGTTCTCAGCCGAGGAGATTCGGAACAAGCAATCGGGTGATCGACGTTGCGAAGTGATCGCGTATGTTCGCGTTGCGTTGCCGGAAGGATTCGAGCAGTTGTCCGGCGAAGGCGATCGCTATGCTTCCTTTCCGGCGTATGCGCGCCATTTCGCCCGGATGGCGGCGCAACCGTTGCAGACATGCGCCTATGGAACCAGGGAGGAGATCCAGTCCGGACTCCGCGCCTTCGATGCCCATGTCGACGAAACCGTCGTGCGCGCGGTGTCTGAGCGGGAAACGCTCGATGCCTATCTGGGGATTCTCCGAGCGGCCCGGCCAGACCAGTCCGGCTCAGCGGACTGACATGACGCGGTTCTTGCCGCTGTGCTTGGCATCGTAGAGGAGGGCATCGGCGCGTGAGATGAGCTCTGCCTCGCTCATGTGGCGATCGAGTTCCGCGATACCGATACTGGCCGTTACCCAGCCCGAATCCTCGATCGATGCGCGGATGCGCTCGGCAACGACCTCGGCGCCGCTGAGGGATGTTTCCGGCAAGAGCACCAGGAATTCTTCGCCACCGTAACGACCGGCGATGTCGATCGAACGAATGGCCCCCGCGATCGCGCGCGCTGCCTCACGCAACACCCGGTCGCCAGCCGGATGACCGAAACGATCGTTGACCATCTTGAAATCATCCAGATCGATCATCATGAGCGAGAGCGGATGTGCATATCGGCGCGCGCGCGCGATCTCTTCGTTCGCGCGCTCATCGATCCCCCGCCGGTTGTGTAGCCCGGTCAATGGATCGAAGCGGCTTGCTCCCGCGGCCGCCGCCAGCCGGTCGAGCCAGTTGACATTGTGTCGCCACCACTCCCGGAAGAAGAACACCAGGCCGATCGATCCGGCGGCGGCCGCGCCCGCCATCGTCCAATCAATGATGGCGCTGGGGGAGCCAACGAGCGCCAGGATGCCACTGCCAGACACCAGCGCAACGAGCCCGATGGCGGCTGCTTCTGATCCAACGCGAGGCGGGATATCGACGGGTGAGGCGAGCGCATCATCTTGGAAGCTGGCGATGGAAACGGCCGTTCCAACCAGCAAAATGGCCGCCGTTGTCCAGATGCGCCGCTCATCCATCGCGCTGCCGGCGCACGCGGCGGCAGCGCCGGACAAACACAACACGACCGGAATCCGCGCATTTCCAGGACTGCGCGATTGGACTATTGCCGCAGCAGCCGAGAACGTCATCAGCGCAGCAGCCAGGAATTGGATCGCTGGCCGATTGCCTTCCTCGTGTACGACCAATGATACCGCCCAGATCGTCACCAGCGATCCCACGCTGGCCGGAATGAGCATCGGAAGCCGGGCGGGCTCGATCCAGAGACCGAGCGCCGCGATCGACCCGGCGCAGATGATTGCTGGAACCGCGACGTTGGTTATTCCGAACGAGTCCGCCGCAAGGGACACCATCGCCACCAATATCACCGTCCCGATCGACCGCCGCTGTCGAGCGGCGGTCGAGGCAAACGCCCCCAGCAGGACGAAGATCGAGCCGCCGAGCAGGAGATTCTGGGAGCTGTGCGTGCCGAGGAGGGGGACCGCGAGCATTGCAGTGAGGAACGCCAGAACCGCGAGCCCCACAATGACAATGCCATCGTGGGGCAGCCGTCGATCAGACGCCCCAGGGGCGTTCGGACTCGTATATCGCAGGCTCCAATTCAATGGCATCCGCCTCGATTCGTTGCGCCTGGACCCGGGCTGCCGCCGGCCGGTCTATGGAACCTCGTCTCCGTTTGGCCAAAGATGCGGACCCTGATGCAGCCGATCGCAAAAAAGGATCCGGTCGCCCAGGCGCGCAACTTCGACCGGCGGCATGGTGGCCAGCTCGGCTCGATTGGTCGCCGGAAAACCCTTGGGCGCCCGGTGCGTCACCCGCTGGCACATATCGTGTTCGAGGTTATCCTCGAATCGATAGACGCCCTTCCGGGCCCCATCGCCGGAGCGCCGGTTGCGGCCACGCGGTTGGGGATGCTCCTGAGACTCCGGTTTGCCGCCCGCGTGATGCGGCTGGCGCGTATCGCGCGGTCGGGCTTCATGCGATTTCTGGTCGCCGGACACGGCGGACTCCTTTGCGTTCATCACGGCCGCCCAGGCGGCCGGGCTCCTTATGGCATCATGGTACAATCGCTGGCTGATTTGGCGTCGGGAATGGGCCCCGACGGCCCCGCGAGTCACCTTCGCAGACGGGCGCACGACGTCGGAGTTCCCTAAGTGGCAAAACAGATTGGAATCGATCTTGGCACCGCGAATGTGCTTGTCTTCGTTCGTGGCCGGGGTATCGTGATCAGCGAGCCGTCGGTGGTCGCGATTTCGGCCAAAGACGGAAAGGTCAAGGCGGTCGGTCTCGAAGCCCGCGACATGCTGGGCCGCGAACCGCGCGAGACGATCGAAGTCGTCCGGCCAATGCGCGATGGCGTGATCGCCGACTATGTCGTTACGCAGGAAATGTTGCGGTATTTCATCAACAAGGCCTGTGGACGTTTTTCGCTCGTACGGCCCGAAGTGATGATTTGCGTGCCGGCTGGTGTCACCGGAGTCGAACGCCGCGCTGTTCGTGATGCGGCTTTGAATGCCGGCGCGCGCAAGGCGTTTCTCATCAGCGAACCGCTTGCCGCGGCGATCGGCGCCCGCATTCCGGTTGCCGATCCGTCCGGCAACATGATCATCGATATTGGCGGCGGCACCACCGAAGTTGCCGTGATTTCCCTCAATGGCATCGTCGTTGCTCGTTCGCTGCGTGTCGGTGGCAACAAATTCGACGAAGCAATCACGAACTTCATCAAGCGCAAATACAACTTGCGCGTCGGCGAACGCACCGCCGAGGAGATCAAGCTCGCTATCGGCAGCGCGATGCCGGTCGATGAGGACGTGGTCATGGAAGTGCGGGGCCGGGACGAGGTCGCCGGTCTGCCGCGGACCATTCAAATCCATGCGAACGAAATCACGGACGCGATCACGGAACCTCTGGAAGCGATCATTGGCGCGGTGCGTGCGGTTCTCGAAGAAACGCCACCGGAGCTTTCTTCTGACATCATTGATAAGGGAATGATTCTCACCGGTGGCGGTGCATTGTTGCGTCATCTGCCGGATCTTCTGACCGAGGTCACTGGTGTTCCCTGCTATGTCGCGGACGATCCCCTCGCCTGTGTGGCGGTCGGAACGGGATTGGCGCTCGAGCACATGGACATCCTGCGAGATAGCCTCGAAGAGCTATAGGTTTCGCTGTCGCGCCCGTAGCTTGCACAACACGAAAGGCAACCATGAAACTGGAGCGGGCAAGCGGCGTTCTGGCGCACCCCACTTCGTTCCCAGGGCCCCATGGCATCGGTGACATGGGCGCTGGAGCCTATGAGTTCATCGATTGGTTGGCCGCCGCTGGCCAGCGATACTGGCAAATCCTGCCCCTTGGTCCAGTCGGAGCAGGAAATTCGCCATATTCCTCGATTTCGGCCTTTGCCGGCAATCCGCTGCTCATTTCGATCGATGGGCTTGCGCTGGCCGGACTCGAGACCGGGGCCGGGCCAAGCGGGTACAGCGACCACGAGGCCGACTATGCCGCGGCGCATGCGTTCAAATACGCGGCGTTGCGGAGCGCATTCGAATCCTTTCGGGAGCGTGGATCGGTCGAGCTACGGTCGCAGCTGGCGGCATTCGAGGATGCCCAGGCGTCCTGGCTGCGCGATTTTGCGCGGTTCACCGCTTTGCACGATCAATACAGCGGGGCGTCTTGGCTGGACTGGCCCGATGAGATCCGGATGCGCCAGCCGGATGCGATCGAGCGGGTCGACGCGGATTTAGCGGAAGCAATCGAGTTTCATTCCTTCGTTCAATTTCTGTTCGGATTGCAGTGGAGTGCGCTGAAGCGATACGCCAACGATCGACATATCCACATCATCGGCGACATCCCGATCTATGTTGCGCTCGATAGCGCGGATGCTTGGGCCAATCCGGGTCAGTTCCGGTTGACATCCGACGGACGGCCCGAGGTGGTCTCCGGCGTTCCCCCCGATCTCTTCACCACCGATGGCCAACTCTGGGGAAACCCGATCTTCGACTGGCGGGCGATGCAGGCGGATGGTTTCGAATGGTGGGTGGAGCGCGTTCGCCGGCTCACTGATCTGGTCGATGTGATTCGTATCGATCACTTTCGTGGTCTGGTTGCCGGTTGGGTGGTCCCGGCCGACGCGCCGACGGCGCGGAGCGGCCGCTGGGAGCGAGCTCCCGGCAAGGCGTTGTTCGGGGCCATCGAATCGGCGCTCGGGCATGTGCCGATCGTCATCGAGGATCTCGGGGTCATCACACCGGATGTCGTCGAACTGCGTAGGCAGCTCGGCTTGCAGGGTATGAAGGTTCTCCAGTTCGCGTTCGATGGCGATCCCGCCAATGTCTACCTGCCGCACAATTACATTTCCGATTGCGTCGTTTACACTGGCACACACGACAATCAGACGACTATTGGCTGGTTTCACACATTGAGTGAATCGACCCGCCAGCAAGTCCAAACCTATCTGGGAACCGATGGCAGCGACATTGCGTGGGATTTCATTCGCCTCGCGTTTGCGTCCGTAGCGGATCTGGCGATCGTTCCCCTGCAGGATGTCATGCGATTGGATGACGAGGCGCGTATGAACCATCCCGGTATTGCCTTCGGCAATTGGAAGTGGCGATATCTCCCGCACCAATTGCACGATGGGCTGGCGCGCGGCTTGCGGGAGCTCGCTGGCGCCTATGGGCGATTGCTACGCGCACCGGTGGATCGAGGGCACGATCCGTTCGACTACAGCGTTCCGCACACCGGGCACCGGCTGTACGAACCGGGTGATCCGCTGGATGCGCCGCAAGCGGTCCAATCTCGATGATCGCCATGCCGGCCCACGTCTCCACCCAGACTCCAGTCCGTTTCCCGGAGGAAACTCGATGAGCAAAATCGGCGGTTTCACCTTCGTTCTTCATTCACATCTGCCGTATGCACGGCAGGCCGGAATGTGGCCACATGGTGAAGAGTGGGTCCATGAAGCGATCGCGGAAACCTATCTTCCGCTTCTCAATGCCCTGTACGACCTGAAAGAAGATGGCGTCCATTTCCAGCTGACCATCGGGATCACGCCGATCCTGGGCGAGCAACTCTCCGATCCAACCATCATCGAGCATTTCATCAGCTACGCCGCCGAACGTTCCGCCTGGGCGGAAGAGGATATCGACCGATTCGAGGCATCGGGCGAAACTGGATTTCGGGATCTCGCCCGCTTCTATCACCATTTCTACGCTCGTGCGTTGACCTCGTTTCAGGACCGATTCGGGAGCGACCTGCTCGGTGCTCTGGCTACGCTCCAGAATGAGGGCCTGATCGAAATCGCCACATCAGCGGCAACGCATGGGTATTTGCCGTTACTGTCGCGTGACTCGTCTATTTCCGGTCAGCTCGCGACGGGAGTCAAGGCCTATCGCAACCGATTCGGCGCCGAACCGCACTCGATCTGGTTGCCGGAGTGTGCCTACCGGCCCGCCTACACAGAATCGACACCCGAGGGGGAAATCCGGCGGCCAGGTATCGAGAACTTCCTGGCCAAGGTTGGACTGGAGACGTTCTTCAGCGAAACACATTCGGTGGAAGGCGGCAGCCCGGTCGGCAAAGCGGCCGACGAGGCGATCGGTCCCTATGGCGCCGTGACCCGCCGGTATTCTCCCCAGCTCGAAGCTCATGAGATGGACGAGCCACGCACGACCTTTCAGCCCTATTGGGTGGGCGACGAACCGGGCAAGGTAGCGGTGCTGGCTCGGAACAACGACACGGGCCAGCAGGTGTGGTCGGCCACATTCGGCTATCCGGGAGACTATTGGTATCGGGAATTCCATAAGAAGGATGCGACTTCAGGGCTGCAATACTGGCGGGTCGGCGGCAGCGGGCTGGATCTGGCATTCAAACCGCTCTACGAACCGCAACGGGCCGCCGAGCGCGTCGAGGAGCATGCCGATCACTATGTGGCGCTCGTGCGCCGGCTCCTGACCGAATATCACGATGCCAATGAGCACTATGGCATCATCAGCGCCGCGTATGACACGGAGCTCTTCGGACACTGGTGGTTCGAGGGAGTCGACTGGTTGAAAGCGGTGCTCAAGCGGCTGGCCGCGTCGCCCGAGGTCGAGCTGACGACAGCCAATCGGATCGTGACCGAGCATCCGCCTGAACGAGTGCTGGCGCTGCCAGAAAGCAGCTGGGGTGCGGGCGGCGGCCATTTCACCTGGCTCAATTCGGATACACAGTGGATGTGGCCAAAGATCCATGAAGCGGAGCTGCGCATGGAGCGGCTGGTTGCGACATCGACCGGAGCCATCGGCGCGGAACGTGAGGCGCTCAATCAGGCGGCCCGTGAGCTCTTGCTTCTGGAAAGCAGTGACTGGCCATTTCTGGTGACCACCGGGCAGGCGCGCGAATATGCGGTCGAGCGGTTCGAGGACCACCTCGCCCGGTTCCATCAGCTTGCCGAGATCATCGAGCTGGGTAAGACGGAAGAACCCGCATCGGTCGAGTTTCTGCGCGATCTGCAGGAACGGGACAATCCATTTCCACATATCGACTATCGTGATTTCCGGGCGCATCAAGGAAGTGCATAGAGCGGCTGCAAAAAGCCCTGCCTGCGGACTCGAAGCTCCGTGACCTCGGGGCACTCGCTGCGGCGAGGAGATCCTTCGACTTCGCTCAGGATGACGGGTGGGGGCGGCGAGGCGATCCTTCGACTTCGCTCAGGATGACGGGGTTGGGGAACGGGCACTCCTTGTACGAACCGCGCGAGCGTGTATCGCTGTGCGTGTCATACGAAATCCGGATGATGATTGAGGAGTATTAGCCCAGCGTTTCAACGGTGGGATCGCGCCGGAGCGATGGTGGATATCCCACAGTGTCCGAGCGGATTCCGTGTCAGTCCAGGCGTTCGAGGGGGAGCCACGCCCAATCCGGGCGACTGTTGAGCTCGTAGCGAACCTCGTAGAGGGCCTTCTCGTTCTCGAGCGCCGAAA